>NZ_JBSFER010000001.1:0-431301 GCF_053594535.1 Streptomyces sp. NPDC001889 | reverse complement strand
ACCCCGCGCACTCCGCTCCCGTACGGCATCGCCGTGCGCTGCCTGCTCGCGTTCGCTCTGGCCATCGTGTCCACGATCACCGTGCAGGCGAAGCCCGCCTCGGCGGCGCCCGAGACGCCCAGGGAGGTCGTGAGGGAGTACTCGCGGGTCGTCACCGCGATCCGCCGGGCGGCCCAGCGCAGCGAGGAGACCGTCGACGGCCAGGCCGGTGGATCGGTGGCCACCAGCAGCACCGCGGCGGCCCGTGGCCAGGTCCCGAATCCGCAGATGCGCCGTACCGGCATCCGCCTCTTCAGCCTCGACCGTCTGCGCTCCGACCAGTCCCCGGCCACGTCCTCGGTCAGCCTCGTCGTCCAGATGTCCGACCTCTATGTCCAGGGCTTCTACCAGCTGAGCCCCTCGGGCGCCGGAACGTTCTTCCGTTTCCAGGACGACTTCCCTCCGACGCAGGAACTCGTGGACCACCAGAGGGTCTTCGGACGGCAGGTGACCGAACACCGGCTGCCTTTCCGGTCCGCCTATGCCGCCATGGCCGGTGAGAACGTCTGGAACCAGTCCATCGCACCCGAGGGGCTGGTGCGGTCCGTCCAGGCGCTCACCGAAACCCATGTGAGCGTGGACAGCCAGAGGATCGCCGGCCAGTCCCTCGCCAGAGTGATCGCGACCGTCGTGGAAGGCGCCAGGAACGAGTGGGTCGCCGCCCGGGTCCGCGCCGCCTTCCTGCGCACCGACATGCCCGCCGGATTGAGTCTCACCAGTGTCAGAGAGGTCATTCAGGACTGGCGCGTCATCACGGAGCACGCGACCGCCGGCCAGGACTACCACCGGTTCGTCACGGGCGGCGTCGCCCTGGCGTTCACCGCCTACCGGCTCAGGAACATGCTCCAGATCCCCTGGTACCCCAAGCCGAACCGCGACCACTGGATCGGCAAGGTGCCGAGGCTGGCCGTGATGCCGCTGGGTGACTCGATCACCCTGGGAGTGGGCAGCGGTACCCGTACCGGCTACCGCCCCGAGATCGCCCAGCACCTGGCGGGCGCCGCGGACCGTCTGGAGTTCGTGGGCTCCATGACCGACCCCGACGGCACCCGCCACGAGGGCCACTCGGGGTGGCGGATCGACCAGATCCAGGCCAACATCGAAACCTGGCTCGCGGCGGCGAAACCCAATGTCGTCCTGCTGCACATCGGCACCAACGACATGAACCGCGACCACCAGACCAGTTCCGCACCGCAGCGGCTGAGCCGGCTCCTCGCCCAGATCCACGCCGCCTCCCCGGACACGGCGGTCGTACTCGCCTCGCTGGTCCCGGCGACCGACCCCGCGGTCCAGGCCCGGGTCGATGCCTACAACCGGCAGATCCCGGGAATCGTCGCGGCACGCGCGGACCAGGGGCAGCGGGTGGTCCAGGTCAGCATGGACGCGCTCACCCACGCGGACCTCAACGACAACCTCCACCCCAACAACGCCGGCTACACGAAGATGGCGGCGGCGTTCACCGGAGGCGTCCGGTCCCTGATCGAGAGGAACTGGGTCAAGGAGACCGTCGTCGTCAATCCCGCACCGCCGAAGGCGGCGGGCGCCCTCGGCGACTACGACGTGGACATCAACGGTGACGGCCGCGCCGACTACCTCGTCGTCGAGGACAACGGCGCCACCCGGGCCTGGCTCAGCTCCGGCGACGCCACGGGCAAGGTCCTGTGGACCGACCAGGGTGTCATCGCCACCGGCTCCACGCAGTGGACGGCGGACCAGGTCCGTTTCGCGGACATCAACGGGGACCAGCGCGCGGACTACCTCGTCATGGAGCCCAATGGCGCCACCCGCGCGCTCCTCAACACGGCGGATGCCTCGGGCAAGGTCAAGTGGTCCGACCAGGGTGTCATCGCCACCGGCTCCTCCTACTGGACGGCCGATCAGATCCGGTTCGCGGACATCAATGGCGACCAGCGCGCGGACTACCTCGTCATGGAACGCAATGGCGCCACCCGCGCCTATGTCAACACGGCGGACGCCACGGGCAAGGTCACATGGACCAACAGCGGCCATATCGCCACCGGTTCCTCCCAGTGGACGGCGGACCAGGTCCGTTTCGCGGACATCAACGGGGATCAGCGCGCGGACTACCTCGTCATGGAGCCCAATGGCGCCACCCGCGCGCTCCTCAACACGGCGGATGCCTCGGGCAAGGTCAAGTGGTCCGACCAGGGTGTCATCGCCACCGGCTCCACCCGGTGGACGGCGGACCAGGTCCGGTTCTCCGACATCAACGCCGACGGACGCGCCGACTACCTCATTGTCGACGCTCAAGGAGCGATCCACGCGTACCTCAACACGGCGGACGCGACGGGCAAGGTCAAGCTGACCGACCAGGGAGTCATCGCCACCGGGACGGGCAGCCCCGGGTCCCGGGTCCGCATCTGACCCCGGCGGGACACGGCACGGCTCGACGGCGCACACCGCCCCGAGCCGGCGCCCGCCCCGCCGCGCGGATCGCTCCGGTCGGCGTGCCGTGAACAGACGCCACCCGACCGCCCGTCGGAGCGAAACGTGCCGGCCCGGCCCCCCGCACGGGGAGCCGGGCCGGCACACTGCCGCTGGCACCGGCGGCACGGGGACCCGCGAGGAGCGGCTCCCCGCACACCGTCTCCATGAACCGTTCGCGCGATCCCGAGTCGGCCCAGGAACCGGACAATTGGCTGATTTACCTCTGTACGCTCCTGGGCGGGCGCAGCACAATCCGCGGTACCGATTCCCCGCCGTCGCCGCGACGTCCATCCATCCACGCACCGGCGCGACCCGGCTCCCGGGAGCGAGGCCGCGCACCGCCGTGGCCGCTCCCGCCGACGGGCCGCCCCCGTGTGACCGGAGGTGTCTCATGACCACCAGCCACGAGGTTTCCCTTCCGGTCCTCGACAGCGACGGAGGTGACCGGCTGTACGAGCAGATCGAGGAACTCCGCGCCACCGGGCCCGCCGCGCGGGTCCGGCTGCCCCAGAACGTCATCGCCTGGTCCATCACGCGCGGCGATGTCGTCAGACGGCTGGTCACCCATCCCGATGTCACCAGGGACGCCCGTGACACCTGGACCGGCTACCGGCCGGGTGCCGTCCCCTGGCTCTCCCCCTGGATCGACGTCCGCTCCATGGCCACCTCCGAGGGGGCCGAGCACTCCCGGTTACGGAGGCTGATCGGCCCGGCTTTCACCCCGCGGCGCATGGAGTCGCTGCGGCCCTCGATCGAGTCCACCGTCACCGACCTCCTGGACGGCCTGGAGGCCCTGGAGTCCCTGGAGAACGGCGCGGCAGTCGATCTGCGGGCCCACTTCGCGCACGGTGTGCCGACCCGTGTGATCTGCGATCTCTTCGGCGTTCCCGAGGACCAGCGCCCCGCCATGCTCTCCGTCGTCGACGCGATCCTGGCCACCGACGTCCCCCAGGAGGAGTCGGCGGGAGTCGCGAGCGGGCTGATCAGCGTCATGCACCGCCTCGTCGAGGCGAAACGCCGGGAGCCCGGCGACGACATGACCAGTCTGCTGCTCACCGCCCATGAGGGGGACCGGCTCACCGAGACGGAGCTGATCTCCACCCTGGTCCTGATGATCGGCGCCGGGAGCCAGACCACGATCGCGCTGATCGGAAACGCCGTCCGGGCGCTTCTCACCCACCGTGAGCAGTTGAGCGCGACCCTGGCCGAGCCCGCCCGCTGGGCCGATGCCATCGAGGAGACCCTGCGGCTCCATCCACCGGTGGTCCATCTTCCGCTGCGGTTCGCGATCCGCGACATCGATCTCGGCGAGGGCGTCACCATAGCGGCCGGGGAGGCCATCCTCATCGGGTTCGGTGCGCACGGCCGGGACCCGTCGTTCCACGACACCGCGCACGGCTTCGAGATCGACCGCGCGGACCGGGACCATCTGGCCTTCGGCTACGGCATCCACTACTGCCTCGGCGCCCCGCTCGCCCGACTGGAGGCCGCCATCGCACTGCCGGCCCTCTTCGACCGGTTCCCGGACATCGCCCTCGCCGACGAGGAGACCGCACCGGACCCGCAGCCGTCGTTCATCGGCAATGACGTCCTCGCCCTCCCCGTCCTGCTGCGCCCACCGGTCCGCACGGCCCGGTGAACCGTCCGAGGCCTTGTTGACACGACGCTCGGCCCGCAGAGGGTCGAATGAGCGTCACGGCTGTGCCAACCTGCGAAGCACCCGGCCGGGCATGCGGCTTTTACTGGGAGCCCTGCTCAGGTGTCGAACCCGGAGCAGGAGCGAGCGGAAGGATGTATTCCTCGGCCGGCTTTGCGAGATGCGGCGGGAGCGGCCGAGAGAGCGGCTGGTACTCATCGTGGAAGCGCGGTTGGTGAGCAGTGGCCGCTACCACGGCGGGGCGGTCCGGGGGCGTTTCGCTCCGTCCGGCTTCGATGAGCGCGGCCCTGGAGGGGCATCCCAGCACGTGAGTTCCAGTGCCTGAGGGTTCCAGGCCGTCGCTGCCGGTCCATGCGGCCAGTCTTTGTCGGGTACCAACGTGCGGAGGTCGCGCCGCGCTGGTCCCGCGGTCGGGGGTTCGCCGGCCGGTGTGCCCGACGGCGCAGCGCGTCTACGAAAGCGAACTGTTCTACGACGTCGCGTAGTCGCTGACAGATCATCAGCCTCGGAGTAAGGCACCACGCAGGTGAATCCGGGGTGGTGGCCGTGGAAAGACACCGGAGTCGGGGCGGGCGCAGGAGGCGGTCCCGTCCCGCGCCCGCCCCGACTCATCGACCAGCGCTGTCGAGAAGGGACTCTTCCCTCTTCGCGCGCCCGGTCAGGCTGCCGCCACCGACCGTGAGCCGGACGGCGGCCCGTCCGGCCCGAGCAGGTCCGTCGCCCGGAACGCGGTGGCATCGGCGTCCTGGGGCAGGAAACGGCTCGCCCTCCCGCTCCAGGTGACGACCAGCTCGTCCCGGGCGCGGGTGGCCGCGACGAACACCAGCGAACGGGCCCGCTGTTCCTCTTGTCGGTAGCGGTCCGGGTTGGCGAGCCGGTACTGCTCGATGCGCTGGTGGGGCACCTGTCCCTCGCCCACGGAGGTCAGGAAGACGCGCTGGAACTCGAGCCCCTTGAAGCGGTACATCGTGCCGATGCGCACGGCGTCCAGGTCGGAGCGGACCCCCTCTTTGCCGAGCGGGGCCACCGGGATGCGGGACGGGTCCCTGGCCAGTGTGTTCGCGAACTCCTGGGCGGCGGCTCCGTCGGGCACGGCGATGGCCATGGCCGAGTAGGGGGTGCCGTATCCGTCGTGACGTTCCCGGATGAGAGCGGCCACCGCGCGCATCTCGGTCACCCGGTCCGGTGCCCGCCAGAACTGCGGGGCGAGGCCGGACAGCACGGAACGGTAGCCGTCGAGTGTGTCGGTTCCGGTGTCCAGGTCGTCGAATTCGGCTCCCGCGACAAGGCGGTTGGCGCTCCCCAGGATCTGCCGGGTGGTGCGGTAGTTGAGCGTCAGCCGCCGGGACGCGCGGCCCCGGATCTCGATGCCCTGGTGGCCGAGAACGACGCGGGAGCCGTAGATGCGCTGGTGCGCGTCCCCCACGAGGAAGATGTCGTTGGGGCCCTTGCGGACCATGGCGCGCAGCATCCGCCAGTGCGAAGCGGACAGGTCCTGCGCCTCGTCGACGACGATGTGCCGGTACCGGGGGGTCAGCCTCATACCGCTGCCGGCCTCCCGGTGGATGAGGTCGCGGCCCCCCTGCTCCTCCTTGTAACGGGCCTGCTCCTCCACCCGGGCCATGCGCTGCTGCTCCAGGACGGCGGCACGGTCGGCGATGAGGGCGTAGGTCGTACGCCGCGGGGGCGCGTCCAGGTGGGCCAGATACGCCTGGACCAGCTGCCAGACGTCGTGGCGCTGGGCGGTGCTGATGCGGGGGCGGCCGGTGCGGCCGACGCGCCGGTAGAGATCCCACGAGCCGCACCGGTTCGCGAGGACGACATGCTTGAACTCCGCGTCGAGGAACTCCGCGTCGTACTCGAACAGACCGGTCTCGGTGCGCACGGTGTGCCACAGGTTCATCGCCGCGTCGTCGTCCAAGGGCCGGCCCAGCTCCGTGCGGGACTCCTGGGTGACCTCGCGGGCGAGGGTGTCCACGGACTTGACGTCGACCCGGTGCAGCAGTTCGTCGCCGCCCAGATCTCGCAGCCGCTCCCGCAGATCCAGGGCGAGATTGGTGTTGTAGGTGGTGAGCAGTACCGGCCTGGTGTGTCCTGCCGGAAGCCGCTCGACCAGCCGGCGGACCCGGTGCAGGGCGACGACCGTTTTGCCGGTGCCGGGGCCGCCGGTCACCTTGGCCGAGCCCTTGAAGTCACCGACGACGAGGCGCCGCTGCTCGGGGTGGAGGAAGAGCCGCCAGGCGTCGAAGCTCCTGCCGAGCGCGCCCAGCACTGCGTCGTCGTCGGTCTCGGCCTGGGAGACGGCACGCCGGGCGGCGCGGGCCCAGTCGCGGACGTCGATGGTGTCCTCGCCCTCGGGGCGCCACTTGTCCGTGACGACCCGGCGCACGTCCGCGGGGTCCATCCGGTCGCGCAGGGCGATCAGGACGTCCCGGGTGAGTTCGGGGAGGTTGTGGGTGAGCAGCGTGTCGAACTGCTCCTCGGTGGTGATCCTCCGGATCGCGGGCAGCAGGGAGGGCACCACACCGAGGCGGGTGAGCAGCTCGTCGTCGTGGGCGGCGAAGAGCGGTGTGCGCAGATTGGAGGGAACGGGGGCCGCCGCTTCCGCGGCCGGGGGCTCGGGCGTGGCGGCGGGGCCGGTGGCACCGGTCTCCGACCGTTCGGACAGGGCGATCACCTTCGCGCCGACCTCGCGCTGGTCGATGACCTCGACCGCGCCCGAGACGGAGTTGATGCCCACGGTGAGCCGGGTCAGCTCGTCACGGGCGAGGGCTCCGTCGCGTACGGCGAGGAGCTGCATCTCGTTCCCGCCGTCGGTGGAGAGCAGCAGAACGGCGCAGTGGGCGTCCACGGGCGCGAGAAAGATGTCGCCGTTGTCGCCCGCGGCGCGGAGGAAGGAGAGCCGCAGCGCTTTGTTGGCGCGGTCGGCCCGCAGCCGCCGGACGAAGGTGCCGACCGCGTCCCGCACCGCCCCGCCCCGGCGGCTGATGTCCTCGTTGGCCTGCAGGCTCGCCCTCACCCGCGTCCTGGCCGGTCCCGCGGGCCGTCCTGCCCCATGGTTCATCGCACATCCCCCTTCTCGCCCAGCAGCCGGGCGAGTTCCTCGACATTCCAGCCGTGCGGTGCGCGGACCTGCCAGCCGGCGGCGGCACACCGTGCCATGTACTCCGGGTCCTCGGCGTCCTCGGCCAGGACCACGCCGATCCTGCCGTCGGGCCAGGCGAGTTCGACGGTGCGCGGCACCCCGTCGACGTCCCAGCCCGCCTGACCGGCCGGTACCCGGCCACCGGCGGCGAGCCGTCCGGCGAACTCCGCGACGTCCGGGTCGCCCCACTTCGACAATTCCCGCAGGACCGCCTGCCAGGCGGTCCGCTCCAGGGGGGTCATGCCCTCGTCCGGCCGGAGCGCCGCGACCCCGCCTTCCCCGCCCTGCGGCACGGGCGCCGGTGCGGGCGGTGCCTGGACCGGGGCCTCTTCGCCGGCCGCTCCGTCGGGGTCGTCCGCCGGGGGAAGGAATCCCGTGCCCGGCACCTCGTCGCGCAGTGCGGCCAGCAGCCCGCCGGCCGGACCGGCGGTGGCGGCGAGGAGGGCGGCGTCGAAGCCGTCGAGCGCGGTGCGGGCCAGGGCGAGTCCGTCGGCCCGGCCGGAGCCCGCGGGGTCGAGGAACTGGATGATGTTGCCCCAGCACAGCCACGCCTTCCACCGGCGCCTGTGGTCGGGCCGGTCGCCCTCGACGGCCTCGGCGCGGTCGTCGAGTACGGCGAGGGCATTCCACCGGAAGCCCTTGCCGTCGGCCCGCCGGACACCGGCGAGGACCAGCGGCAGCCCGGAGCCGTCCTGGTAGCGCATCAGCTTGACACCCTGCCCCGCTACACGCGGCAGTGCCTCGTCGCGTACGGCGGCCTCGATCCAGCCGATGGCGGAGGAGGTGTCGGCGTCGACGAGTTCGCCCCGGCGCAGCGCGGCGGGCGCGCTCACGGCGAGCTGCGCCAGCCGCTGCCACTTCTCCGGCCGCGGGTCGCGCAGAAACCCGAGCAGGGAGGGAACGGCCCCTTCGTACAGCAGGGCGTCCACCTCCGCCGGATCGCGCCTCAGCTGTGCCCACTGCTTGCGCACCATGGCCCCGGGGCCCGACTCGCCCGCCACGTCGTACGGCGGCCAGGCCGCGTCGGCCGCGGGTCCCGCTATGACGGCGGCGAGCGGGTCGGCCGCCGCGTCCGCTCCCGGCGCCGGCGTTTCCTTCAGCGCCCGGTCCCAGGCGGCCACATCGTCCCAGGTGATCTGCCAGACGAGTATCCCGTCCGCGCGCAGCCGGGCCCGCTTGGCCGCGTCGGAGGCGATCCGGTTGGTCCGGGACGAGGCATGCCAGCGGTAGCCGTCGAGGTAGACGGCGATCGGCAGCGGCGGCGCCCCGTCACCGGCGGTGTCCCCGGCGACCGGACGGAACAGCAGATCGGGCCGGGTGCGATAGCCGTCCAGATCTTTCTGCGCGACGACCTCCCAGCGCACCGGCGTCCCGCCCGGACGGCCGAGGACGAACCGCTTGCCCTGCCTGCCGGTGGGCGTCTCGGCGTGTTCCGCCGCGACGGCGTTGCCCGGGGCGGCGAGCCAGCGGTCGAGGCATTCGACGAAGCGCCGTTCCAGATCACTCTCCGCCTGGTCGGCGAAGCGCAGTACGGCGTCGGGGGCCTCCTTGCGGACGTCCCAGCCGCTGTGGCCGTCGGTGCCGAGCAGACCGTCGAGCATCCACAGGGCTTCCCGCCGTTCGACGTCCTTGTAGTCCCGTTCGGGCGCGTACGGCAGCAGACAGAGGTGGCAGGCGCGGCGAGGCCCGTCCTCGCAGGGGCACTCCCGCAGCCGCTCCTGCGCCGCCGCGAGGACGGCGCGGAATTCCTCTCCCTCGCGGTCGACCAGCCGCTGGAGATAGCCGGTTCCGCCGGGCAGGGCGTCGTACAGCACCAGGTAGTTGCGGGTGAGCCCGGTGTCGCGGTCGGGCTCGGTGGCGGCGGCGGAGCGGATGTGCGCGGGGTCGCCGCCATAGCGCAGGGCCAGGCCGAGATGGAGTGCGGCGGAGAAGGAGGCGAGGCGTTCGGGCACGTTCAGGGTGGCGGCGGGCAGCAGGATGCGCAGGGCCTCCGTGCGGTGTTCGGTCGCGGTGATGACCTGGACATCCTCCGGCCTGGCCTGCTTGTCACGTCGCCGGACCGGGCACCAGGGCCGGTGGTGGGCCAGTTCGCCCCGGCCCAGCAGGGACTGGCTGATCGATTCCTGCGTCGGTCCGTGGCCCGGCTCGCGGTCCGTGGCGCCGCCGCAGTGCGGGCAGGCGGTGAAGCCGGTGATGACCTTCTCCTGGCCCGCGAAGAAGGTGTCGGGGCGCCGTCCGTGCCGGGCCTTGCCCAGGTTGAAGCGGCGGATGACGGCCTCACGGACATGGTCCACGCCGAAGGTGGTCCGCTGGTGCCGCCAGGTGTCCTTGATGTCGGCCGGGGCGACATCGACGGCGGTGGCGATGGTGTACGCCGTACTGGTGCGGCTCTCGCGGTCGTCGACGATCCGCGCGTCGTCCCGCTTGTCGTGGGCGGTGACCTTGCGGACGACGATGACCCGGTGCAGTGCGGTGCGCCCGCCGATACCGGGTCCGCCGCAGCGGGGGCAGGGCGAGGTGTCCTGTTCGGCGCTTTCGCCGGTGCGGACATGACCGCACTCCTTGCAGACCCGCCAGGTCCGCAGACCGACGGGGGTGCCGGGCGCGTCCCGGCGCTCGGGACCGAGGTCGAAGCCGTCCACGACGTGCCGGTAGCCGCGTACGTAGTAGGAGTTGCCCGGGGCGAGTTCGGTGAGCGCGGACTCGGCGGGCCGTTCGTAGACGCGCGGCTCGGTCCGCCAGCGCGCCTTGGGGGCGTCGGCGTCATCGGCCGCGGCCCCGCCCTTGCGCGCCTTGGGCGGCGGTTCCTTGTGGCTGAGCATGGCCTCCAGCCGCACCCCGTCCTCGACCAGGCTGTAGTTGGGCAGCAGCCCGTGCTCGACGAGGAAGCCCTGGGCGCCGGCCTGGGCCAGCTCCTGGAGCCGCGCCGCGACACCGGCGGCCTCCCGGACCAGACCACGCTTCTCCCGGGCCTCGTCCTCCACCGTCTCCTGGAGCGATTCGGCCGCCTCGTTGATCATGAAGCGGCGGCGGGCGAGTTCGGCGCGCTCCTCCTCCCACGCCTCCTCGGCGGCGCGCAGGCCGTCGGCGAGCCCTTCCCGCGCATGCCGGCGCAGGGTGGCCCGGGCATCGCGGGAGACCCCGGAATCGGGTACTCCGTCGATGGCGGGGAACAGCCGCAGAAAGTCCTCGACGAGGTGGGCGTGGGCGAGGGCGGTCTCGCCGAACCGCCCCAGCCAGCCATTGCGGCCCATCAGCTGGGTGACCCGGTCGGGCAGGGGCGGCAGGCCCCCGAGCGAGCCCCGGGCCGCGCGGTCGATCAGATACGCGGTGTACTGGCGGGACAGCAGCTCCCCCGCGGACAGGAAGCAGCCGGGCGGCAGGATCGGTCCCGCGATGAGGTACCGGGGCTCGGCGAGATGGTAGAGCGCGCGGGGGCTGGTGTCGGCCAGGGAGACCATGAACGCGTTGCCTGTGGCGCGGCCGGCCCGGCCGACGCGCTGGACGTAGCCGGCCGTGGTGGGCGGCAGGGATGCGAGGATCACCGCTTCCAGCTGGCCGATGTCGATGCCGAGTTCGAGTGTCGGGGTGCAGGAGAGGACATTCGGGTCGGTGTGCTTCAGTCCGCGCCGGAAGCCCTTCTCCACCTCCTCGCGTTCCTTGCGCTTGAGGACACCGGTGTGTTCGGCCGCGACCACGCTGTACGGCTCGGCCTCCCGGTACAGGCGCCGGTAGTAGTCGGAGCGGTAGTCGCGGGCCGCCCGGCCGCCGACCTCCTCCGAGGGGCGGGCCAGTACTCCTTCGCAGCGCTTGAGCGGGCAGCGCGTGCCCTGCCACACAGGGGCGCGCTCGGGTGGCACGGTCTGGGTCCAGCCGCACTCGCGGCAGGTGAGGGCGGCGAGCCGGGTCTGCTCGTCGTCCAGCGGCCGTACCCGCACATGCCCGGGGGTGAGCCCGTACACACCGTGCCCCTGCATGCTGTCGGCGGGGTTGGTGCGCCGCCGGGCGAGTGCTCCGATCCGGTCGTCGGCCAACTGCTCGAAGAGCTGCGCCAGATAGGCCCCCGCCGCCTCCCGGTCGAGGCCGAGGCAGCGCTGGGTGAAGTCGACGTACCAGCTGTCGCGGGTGTCCACCCGTTCGAAATCGGTGCGTCCCGCGCGGGCACCCACCAGCACGAACGCCGGTGCCTCGGAGAAGCGTCCGAAGGCGGGCATGCCCTCGGGGCGGCCCGTCGTCACGGGATGGCGGGTGCGGCCCTCCTCGTCGATGAAGGAGTCCAGCCAGACATGGTGGATACCGCCGACCCGCCGGATGTGTTCCAGCAGACCGCGGACGTACCCCTCGAACCAGCGCAGCCGCTCCGGGCCCTCGTCGGGCGGGCCGGCCCTGCCCGCCCCGGCACCGTCCTCCAGCGGCAGCTGGTCCTCCCACTTCGCACGGAACAGGGATGCCGCCGCCTCCGCCGCCCGATCGGGGTCGGGCAGATACACCTCGGCCGCGACCGTGCGGGTCAGCTCCAGGGTCCTGCCCAGCCGGGAGTGCAGACCGAATTCCAGCAGGGTGTTGAACGCGAGGCGCTCACCGACCAGTTTCCAGGTCGGCCGGGGAATCCGCTTCTTCCCGGCCAGCAGACGGCTCACCCGGTCGATGTCGTGCAGATCGGGCGGTACGACGGAGGCGAGCAGCCGGTCCTCGTCCGCGGCGGCCCTGGTCACCAGGGAGGAGATCAGTTCGTTGAGCGGTACGCCGTCGGCCGCGAACTCGCCTTCCGCACCGGCCCGTTCCCTGAGCTGGTCGTGGATGAGAGAGCGCAGCGAGAACTTCCAGGAACGGCTGGCCACGAAACCCGCCCGGTGCGCCGCGTCCTGCACCGAGTCGTTGAAGATCAGTGTTCTGCGGCGGTCCCGCTTCTGTTCGTCCTGTCGCGGCAGTTCGCCACCGGTGAAGAGCTGGGTGACGACGACGGAGGCGAGCGGCGCGACACCGGCGCCGAGGAAGCGGATGCCCTGGGCCTGCCCGCAGGCGGGGCAGCGGTCCTCCTTGGCGTACTCGCCCTGCTCCTGGTTGTCGAACCACACCCACACATAGACGCCGTTCTCCGGCGCGGGGGCGACCGGACCGCCGTCCCCCTCCGGCAGGACCTCGTCCGGGTCCAGCCGGCGCAGATTCCGGCCGTTGTCCTCCAGCACCAGCAGGCTGGCGTCATGGGCGGCGCCCCGCCGGGCGCGCCTGGCCGCCCGGCGGGCCAGCAGCGCCCGCGCCTGCTCGGCCGCCTCCGCCGGGGTGGCGGCGATCATCGCCCGTACCCGCCCCTTGGCGGCACCGCCCGTCACGGCGGCCCGGTAGATCAGCTCAGGCGTGTGCTCCAGACTCTGCGGGTCACGGTCGGGGCAGATCGCCGCCCATCCGGAACGCCCGCAGTCCCGGCAGTACGCCGCCGGCAGCCGCCCGGAGCCCCGCACCCGCCGGCGCCGCTCCGCCTGCGCGGCCAGGGCGACCGACATCCGCCCGGCCTCCGCGCCCCGCTGTTCGGCGAGCGCCGCCTGATCCCCGTCCGACCAGGAGAAGACCGGCCGGGGCGCGACGAACCGCAGGACGCGGGAGAGCGCCCGCAGCCACAGATGGGTCTCCACCAGGAGCAGGGGGCGTTCCCGGCCGTCGGGGGCGGGTACCGGGTCGCGGGCCACGGAGATCAGCGCGACGAAACGGGCCAGCGCCGTGGCGGCCTCGGCCGGCTCGCGCACGGCCGCGGACCGCCAGGCCGAGGAGTCGGGGAACGACTCCAGGGCCTCCACGGCGGTCAGCGGGGCGTCCTTCGCCCGCAGCAGGGCGTGGGTGAGCGGGTGGGCCAGCAGCCGCCGCCCCAGCTCGCGAGGGTCGCCCGTGTCGCAGCCGACGGTGGCGCGCGCCACGGCGTCCAGGCCGCCGGGCGTCGCCGCCGGGTCCGGCAGCCCCGCCAGCTCGGCGGGGGACGGCAGGGGCAGCGAGTGGTCGACGGGGGAGAGGAACTCCTCGGCTTCCCGCCGCTCCTCCCCGATCACGGCGTCGTCGGGGAAGCGCACCCCGAACACCTGGGAGGCCACATCGAGCATGGCCCGCGGCCCGCCCCCCGCCCCACCCGAGCCGAGCGTCGCCGATGTCGCCACCGGGCAGACCTTCCCCAGCGGCCTGGTCTCCTCGGCCGCCCCGACGACGGCGGCGAGCCTGCGCAGCAGCATCGCCACGTCGGTGCCCTGCGCCCCGTCGTAGGTGTGGAACTCGTCGATGACGATGTACGCCGGATCGGCGTCCAGCCACAGGGGCGCGTCCTGCTGCCGCTGGAGCAGCAGATCGAGCATCTTGTAGTTGGTGATCAGGATGTCCGGGGGGTTCCGCCGGATCTCGGCCCGGTCCACCATCACCCGGCCGTACGGCGTCGACCCCTGCGCGGACGCCTCGCCGATGTACAGGCCCGCAGTGACCTCCCGCAGCCGGTCGTCCCTGTCGAGCAGATCGCCGAGACGGTCCGCCTGGTCACCGGCGAGGGCGTTCATCGGATACAGCAGAACGGCCTTGATCCCGGCCCGCCCGGCCGCCCGCTCCCGCCGGCAGTGGTCGAGTACGGGGATGAGGAAGGACTCCGTCTTTCCGGAGCCGGTGCCCGTGGTCACCAGCGTCGGCTCCGGCCGGTGACCGTCCTTGCTGTTCAGTCTCGCGAACGCCGCCGCCTGGTGGGCGTAGGGCGCCGGGAAACCGGCCGGGTACCAGTCCAGATGGCGCTCCCAGCCGTCCGCCGCGGGCCGGAAGGGGCGCCGGACGCGCAGATAGGGACCGCGGAAGAGCCCGTCCGCCGGGTCGGTGAGGAAGTCCTCCAGGGCGTCCTGGGTGTCGGGCTCGGCCAGCGCGAAGGTCGTCGTCAGATACTCGACCGTGGTGTCGCGCAGTGTCTGCGCGGCGAGTGTGGGTCGCATGGCGTCCCCTGGCCCCCGTCTCCCGTTGTCGTCCCATGAGCGGTGTCCGATCCGACCGGCCCCACGGCGGAACAGGGACGATCGGGATCGATCACGCTCCACTCTACGAGGCGGCACCGACAGTGCCGCCCCCTTCACCGTGATCGGCCCGGAAGCCCGGGCTCAGGACGGCGCCGGGCCGGGCAGCGGGTACTCCGCCCACACCGTCTTGCCCGGCCCCCCGGGGCACGGGTGCCAGCCCCAGCGGGCGGCGAGCAGTGAGACGAGGAGCAGCCCGCGACCGCCCTCCTCGTCCCCGGGGTCCCCCGACTCCTCGGGGTTCCCGGGGTTCCGCAGGGTGCCCGGGTGGGGAGGCATCCGTTCGGCGCGGGTGTCGGTGACCTCGATCCGGGCGGTCCGCCCGGTGGGTCCCGACCCGGGAGAGAGCGACGCGGGGGCGACCGGTGCGGTGACCACCCGCAGCCGGAGGTGGAAGTCCCGCCCGGGGACATGGCCGTGCCGGACGGCGTTGGTGCTCAGCTCGGCGGTGATCAGCACCAGATCGTCGTGCGCCGCGGTGCCGTACGGGACACCCCACTCGTCCAGCCGGTCCGCGACCAGCCGCCGGGCCAGCCGGGAACCCCGGAGGGTGGAGGTGAAACGCATGACGAAGTCGGGCTCGTACGGATCGACCGTGGTGATCAAGTGGTGGGAGGTGCTGATGGGGAGTGTGGTTCGGCCGTGATGGTGGGGGTTGCTCGTCATGGTCACCAACGTCCTCGCGGTCGCATAGCGTGACCAGAGGTGACGCACCGACGTGGTGGATTTGTACGCGTGAGGCCGGTGTTTGTACGCGGGGCGCGGCGTGACGGTGCCCGGGGCCGGACGTTGATCCGGGGAGGAGGTGGCGTGATGACGGACAGCGGGACGACTCCGGTCGAGCGCGACGACGAGGGCGGGAGTGATGGAGGGGGCGACGTCGCGGGCGGTGCCGGATCCGCCGGCGACGGAGGCCGTGCTGGGCGGGCGGTGGACAAGTCCGGTCAGGGTGTGGCCGTGGCATTCGGCCAGAGCATGAAGACCCTGCGGGTACGGGAGGGTCTGGAGCGTGAGGAACTGGGCCGACTGCTGGGCTACTCGGCGTCGAGCATCGCCTCGTTCGAACAGGGGCGCCGCATCCCGCCGCCCCGGGCGATCGACCGGGCCGATGAAGTACTGGGGGCGGGTGGCCTGCTGACGGTGTGGAAGGAGCAAGTGGAGCGGGCGCAGTACCCGGTGTTCTTCCAGGGGATGGCCCAGCTGGAGAAACAGGCGATGGAGCTGCTGATGTACGACACATTGGTGGTCAACGGGCTGCTCCAGACCGAGGAGTACATGCGGGCACTGCTGGGGATGCGGCGTCCGCCTCTGGACCTGGAAACCACAGAGCAGCGCGTGACCGCACGACTCGCTCGGCAGGACATCTTCGATCGGCGCCCTGCACCGCTTTTGAGCTTTGTGATGGACGAGTCGGTGTTGCGGCATCGGTACGGCGGATCGGGAGTCCTGCGCGGACAGTTGGAGCATCTTCTTCTGATCGGCCGGAGGGGCAATGTCGAGATTCAGGTCATGCCGACCGACTGTGAGGACAACGCCGGTGTGAACGGCCCGTTCACTGTTGTCACGCGTAGGGATGGCAAGAGATTCCTGTACGTGGAGGCGCAGGTGACCAGTTCGCTGGAGACCGATCCCGAGCAGGCGGCTCTTGCCGCCGCCCGCTATGGGATTATCCGCTCACAGGCTCTCACCCCGCGAGAGTCACTGAAGTTCATCGAGAGGTTGCTGGGAGAGCTATGAACAACGCTGAGTCCGCTGCCGCGTCCAACCTCGCCTGGTTCAAGAGCAGCTACAGCGGAACCGAAGGCGGTCAGTGCCTGGAGGTGGCGGCCGGTGGGGGAGCGGTCCACGTCCGTGACTCCAAAGTGCTGGCCGGGCCGGTCCTCCAGATGTCGCGCGAGGCATGGGCGGGCTTCGTCGGGCTCGCCTCGTCGGAGCGGCACGTCTGACAGTTGTCGATACGGGAGAGCCCTGCCGGTCCATGACGGACGGCAGGGCTCTCCTGTGTACGGGTACGGCTCAGGCGGCCGTGTCCTCCGGCGGCTCCGTGTCGCCGGGTTCCCAGCCGGCCTCGCGCATCCGACGGCTGAACTCGTCATGAGCGGCGCGCATCTCCGCCTTGCGGTCGGCCCGGTAGAGAGGACCGGTGTACCCGTCGGGGAGGGTGTAGTCGTTCGGGAACGCCTCGTGCGAACTCAGCGTCCTCCAGGCGTCCTTCGGCTGACCGTACCCGTGCTGCTGATGCGCCTTCGCGATCCGGCGCCCCTCCGCGTCGAACCACATGCTCTCCTCGTACTGCGTCAGTACGGGGAAACGGGCGTCGTACATCGCCACCAGCTCGTCCTTGCTGATGCCCAGCCAGACGGCGACGAGAGCGTCGATCTCCACGAGCGCGGCACGGCGGGCGAACTCGGCGCGGAGGGGGGTGTCGCGAGTCCAGGCGGGACCCACGTCGTCTGCGAGCGGGGGTGTGCTCTTGGGCCACTTCTTGGCGGCGGCCCAGGTGTCGTGCTGCCAGGCGGGGTCGTACAGCTCTTCCCAGAGGGGAGCGTAGGCGTTGGTCTGAGCATTGAGGCGGAGGGTGCGGAGGAGGAGGGCGGAGGCCAGGGGGTGGCCTGGCGCGGGGGCAGGGAATCTGGAGACCTCACCAACGCGCAGGTGGCCAATATTGCTGACTCGCAAGTAGTAGTCACTGGCAAGCGCAGACAGCATTCCGGAGGCCAGTACGGTGTCCCGGTTGCTATCGAGGGCCATAGTGTTGACGAGGTCGATATGGGTCGGTCCGGGTGGCAGCAGAGCAGGAATGAGGCTTCGCTCCGTGTTCGTGGCGATCATTACTCGCCATGCCACACGGTAGAACTCAGAGCATCGACGCAAACTCACCTCTTGCAGGAATGCGTTGACAGCCAGATTCGGATTCGTTTCCTCGTTCTCGGGATCGGCGCCCTTGACGCTCGTCTCTGCAGCGGCAACTGCTGCCGGATTACCCCAGAGCTGTGAGAGTCGGTCGTAATCTACCCACCGATCCTGTGCGGCAACAAACCTTGAACGCTCGCCCGCAGGGTGGTAGTTCGTCCGAGGGATTGCATCGATCGCCAAGTTCATATGGTCCCATGGCTCATAATCGCGCATGCTCTTGGAGCCGCCCTCGGGTGGCTGTTTATGATAGGGCGTGGCGATATTGATCAGGGGTCCCTGGAGGATGAGATCCTGCCAGCTTTCAATGGCGCCAGGGGTCCAGGTGAAGTATCCAGCCTTACGGTCTGTTGTCTCGTAAAAGCCGATGCTTACGCGCGGGTTGAGTGTGCCGAATCGATGCGACCACTGTGCCAGAGTGGCGAGCGCCCCTTCCTCCGCCTGCGTGACCGGGAAGACCAATTTAGTCCGTTCAGCGGCGAGTGGATCGGTCTCTCCAGTCAGCTTGCCCCACTGGGCCAGGCGTGACTGGTTCACCATGATGATTCGATCCTTGTGCGGTCGGAGATCCCACTTGCCCTCATGCTTTACGCCCGGTAGTGGATCTTCATCCCTGTCGTGCCTTAGAGACTTGACGAGCACACTCGGGTGTAGCAGCCAGCTCATGTGCTGGAATGAGATTTCACTGTCCTTGCCGTACACGTTGAGGCTGAAATGAGTGCTGTTGTTCACCGGATGGGCGAAGATGAGCAACTCGTTGGTGAAGTCGGCGTGAAACCGAAGATGTCGATAGGCGGCTCCGCGCAGCACCGCTTCCTTCGATCCGGTCAGGTGCGTTGACGGATGAATCAGTCCCGCTGTTCCATGCTCGCCAATAGCCCTCCACCCCAACAACATGAACGCCCGATACATATCCGGACGCGTCCCCACCAGCTCCGGATATGTATCAACGGAGGACAGGAACTCCGAAACGCCCGCCACGGTCCCCAGCTCGTCCAGATAGAACGAACGGTGCTTGGGCCTGCTCAGCGTCTCGGCCACGTTCCGTGCCCGGTTGGCCTCGGCATCCTTTCCGCCCAGGACGAACCACGGCTCGATCTCCGCAAGGACGGCGTTCTCGTCCCACTCCTGCCGGACCCACGGCGGATTCCCCACCATCACATCGAACCCGCCCTCCGCGAACACATGCGCGAAGTCCAGCTCCCAGTGGAAGAACCCCCGGTCCCGGGCGATCGACGCCGCCGTCTCGTACCACGGGAACGTGTCGCCGAGATCCAACGGCCGCGCCCACGCCGTCGACTCGATCATCTTCGCGTCGAGCTCCAGCTCCTTCGTGTCCAGCTGCTCCAGGCTCTTCACACCCTCGAACGAGAGCAGCGAGACCTGCCCGTTCTCCCCGGTGTCCACATCCACCCGGCCGACGACCGACTCGGCGAACTCCAGCCAGTCGTCCAGCGACGTGAGGGCGACCCGGCGGCGGGTGCTGTCCTTCGGCAGGGTCCGCAGGTCCTCGCCGTTCGACCGGTAGTAGTCGTCGTCCGAGCCGTCGAGCTGGCCGATCGCCTCCAGCGGCCAGAACCAGAGCGCGCACCAGGTGTCCATGAGCTGCTTGAGCCGCCAGTACGGGGTGCCCGTGCGCTGCAACGCCTCCAGGACGGCGTCCCGGTCCATCGACGCGCGGCGCGTACCGGTGTCGTCGTTGGCGGGGGCCGACGCGCCCCAGATGTCCACCTGCCGGGAGATCTCCTGCTCCGAGAGGGTCAGCCGCATCACGACCAGGTCCCACAGATACTCCACCCGCCGGGCGAGCCGCATCAGCCGCCCGGTCTGGGTCTTCTCGCCCGGCTCCCGGTCGTCGTCGGCGGAGGCGCGGACCGTACTGCTGGAGGCTGTCAGCGCCGGCTGGTCCCAGATCTGCAGGCCGGGGCCGAGGTCGAACGCCCCTTGATCCGGGGGCGCGGCGGCGACGGTCCGGGGCCGCGTCCCCTCCCGCTTCTCCCGCTCGCCCTTCGGTTTGCGCCGCATCGCCGAGCGCCACTTGCGCAGCGCCTCCACGAACGCGGGCTCCAGCCAGTCGGCGACATCGCCGTCCACGACGGCCTTCACCGTCTCGTCCGGGGTCCCCTTCCCCAGTGTCCGGACGGACACCTTCTCCCCGATGGAGCCCCACCCCATGGCGGGCAGCAGGAACTGGTGCACCTCCCGTGCCTTGAGCTTCTCGCCCAGCGGGACATGCCTCGGCTTCTGCGGGGCCTTCCCGGTCAGCCAGCCGCCGTCCTTGAGGCTGTTGCCCGGATAGACCTTGCGGGCCGCGCCGATCAGAGAGTTGCCCGGGTGGAGGTGGAGGCCGTACCAGGGAGCCTTCATGCCGCGGTACATGGTGTTCAGCCACAGGGAGATCTCGGCCAGCTCGACGGCCGTCTCGTTGAGGTCGACACCGTAGGCGTTGTGCAGGGCGATGTACGCCTTCACCTTCTGCAGTTCGGCCTGGTAGTCCTCGGGGTCGATCTCCACACCCCGCTCGCGCTGGGCCAGCCGCAGATACAGCTCGGCGAGCTGGTTGACCGCCTCGTTGAGGAACGCGCCGGAACCGAGCGCCGGTTCGCACACCCGCCACCGCAGCACGTCGGCGGCGTTGACCCACGCCTTCTCCGGCTCCTTGGGGTCGACCGCGCCGTCCTCGTCGAGACGGAAGCGCAGGGTCTGCTCCACGGTGGCCTGGGTGAGGGACTCGGGCGTGTAGTACGAGGCGCTGGTCTGGCGGTCGCGGCCGGCCAGCCGGTACACGTATGAGCCGACCTTGTGCGGGATCGCCACCCGCTCATTGGTCTGCGGGTTGATGTCCGTCTTGACGAAGACACTGTCGTCGGGGCCGTCCGGATAGCGCCCGGAGGCCACCTGCGCGGGCCGGATCAGCCAGGACCCGCCGCTCGGGTTGCCGCCCTTGGCGACCTCGTACAGCGGCTCGTCGGCGATGAACCCGGTGTAGGACATCAGCCCCTCGTACACCGCGCCGAGATGGTTGATGCTGAGATTGCTGTACGAGATGAAGCCGCCCCGGCCGCCGCGCCCGCTGCCCTCGACGACCGTCAGATGGCGCAGCACACGGTGCAGCACCTTGTTGCGCAGCCGCAGGTCGAGACGCCGGGCCGTGTCCGGGACCGGGCCGTCGGAGACGGCGTCGTCGGGGTGGACGACGACCTGGTCGACCAGCTTTATCGTGGCGGGGTCGAAGAGGCGGGAACGCAGGGCCTCGATGCGCACCCCCTCGTAGCCGTCGTCCTCGGACAGTGAGGCGGCCCCGCCGCCGGCGGGTGGCGGCGCGTCCCGGGAGGTGACCGTGACGGCGACCGGGTGTCCGGTGAAGACCTTGTCGAAGAGCAGCGCCAGGGACTCGTGGAAGTGGTGGCGGTCACGGGAGGCGCTGGACAGCTTCTCCTGGACGACCAGCTCGCGCAGCCGGGCCACGCTGTAGCCGGAGGCGTACTCCGCGCTCCGCATCGGCAGGATGTCGAGTTCGGGGCGTGCCTCGGCGTACAGCAGGAACAGGATGCGGTAGAGGTAGCGCAGCGACTCCTTGGTGAGCACCCGCTGGAGCGAACCCGGCTCGGCGAGCGTGCCGGGGAGCCACACGGGCAGGTCGCCGGGGGCCACACCCTGCCTCTCGGCCAGTTCCAGGACCTCGTTGGCGATCAGCTGGACCGATTCCTTCAGGCCCTCGCGCAGTTCGGCGGTCACCCCGACGGAGTGGTCCCGGGACTCCGCGACCAGACGGGCGATGTCGTCGTCGCCGCCGTCCTCGGCGGGGCGCAGTGCCTGCGCGCCGAACAGGGCCGCGATCACGTCGAGTTCACCGGCCGCGGCACCCTTGACCCCCTTGCGGGGCAGCGCCACCTCCAGGCTGACCGCGAGATGACGGCCGCGGGAGTAGTTGTCCCGGTCGGTGAGGACCATCACCCCGCCGAACAGCAGGAGCGCGTACCGCGGGCCGTCGTCGGAGGCGAGCAGCCAGGCAGCGAGGTCCGTGACCGTGGTGAAGGTCCGGCCGGAGGTCACCCGGACGGGGGCGGGCAGCAGATTCGCCGTACCGTCTCCGCGGGTGGCCGCGATGTCGTCGGCGAAGCCGCCCGTCAGCACCGCGACGCCCGGCTCGCTGTGGGCGACGGGCACGGCGACCGGTCCCGCGGCGCCGTGCACGACGAGGTGTCCGGGGCGCGGGTCGAAGCCGAGGGCCTTGAGGACGCTCGTGTGCCAGCCGTCCAGGCCCGTCCGCCACACTCCCTCGGGGGTGTGGCCGTGGACGCGCGGTCCGGCCGCCGGGCGGAAGGCGGGCTGGTCGTCCGGGCCGTCGTGCCCCTTCAACGCGTCGGTCGCCGCCTCCTGGAGCGCCTGTGCCCCCGCGTCGGGCATGGCGTTGAACTTGTCCGCCTCGCCGCCGACGGAGAGCCGCACGTCGAAGTAGCGGCCGGAGAGATCGCGGAGCCCCTGGCGGGGAGTGGGGCGGCCCTGCCGTTCCGCGGCCGTCCACTCCTTGAGCCGGCCGGTCCTGAGCTGCTTGGGCAGGATCTCGTCCAGGTAGAAGGGCGGGAAGTACTCGCCCTCGTTGATCAGCGCGTCGAACTTCACGCTTGCCGCTCCTGCCGGATGACGTGACGGGTGGGACGGTGGCCGGGTGCCGCGCCGGGCGCGGTGGCGGGGGTCATGAGCTGGGCTCCAGGGCGGCGAGGATCCGGACCATCGGCGTGTTCCCGGCGGTCCTGAGCCGCGTCGCGGCCTTCTCCAGATTCCCGGCGGCCCGCTCGCGTGCTCCGCGACCGCCGCTGAAACCCGGCAGGGGCTGGGCCCGCCAGAGGCCGACCCGTTCCTCGTACTCCCTCAGGGGCCGGTCGACGAGTTCCTCCGCGTCCCCCCGGCGGCGGTCCAGCTCGTCGCGGGTGGCGGCCACGGCCCCGGCCACATACCGCTGGAGCGCGGCCGGGTCGCCCTCGGCGAAGTGGTCGGGCATGTCGGGACCGAGGCCGAGCTGCTCCAGGAGCGGCCCGGTCAGCTCCCGTACCCGGGGCTCCGTGTCCGTCCCGTGGAGCCGGTCGACGGCGAGATAGGCCACCACCGTAGGGCGGCCGTCCCGGTTGGACCACACACCCTGGGTGAGGAACACCGGATCCGGTACGCGGGCGCGGTCCACCTGGAGCACCGGCGCCTGCTGGCGGCCGAGCTGGACCAGGACCTTGTCCGTGATCCACTCCAGTACGGGGTGCAGCTCGCCGACGTAGTGGGCGTCCGGCCAGAGCGACCGGGAGTCGGCGTCCTCGCGGGCCCGCCTCAGCGAGTCGGCGGCGTCCTCACGGCTGAAGGTGAGCTTGACCCGGCTGTTGATGCGGTGATCGCGCAGATAACCGGGGGGCAGCACATCGAAGCGGTCGGCAAGGTCCTCGGGGGTGTCGAAGCTGAGGTCGGTGCCGTCCACGGTGGTGTCGAGACGGAACGACTCCAGATCGGCCAGCTCCTCCAGACCGGCGAGAACATAGTCGCGGCGGTCGGTGAAGAGCCGCAGCTCGTCGACGAAGCGGAGCGGGGCCGGGGCCGCCCGGTCCGGCGCGGTCGTGGCCTGCGCCGCCTCGTCGGCCGGGGGGTCGGAGACCTCGTCGAAGTCGAAGCCGGCATCCTCCGGGAACTCCGCGTGCTCCGTCTCGAAGTCGAACCCGAAATCGGAGTCGTCGTACGGGTCACCGTCCGCGCCGAACTCCGCGTTGAGCCGCTGGGGCAGTGGCAGCTCCGCCGGAGCCGATCCGGCTCCGGACAGCGGGACCGCCTCCAGACCGTCCACCGCCTGCTGCGGCGGCGCCCCCTTGAACAGCGCCTCCATGACCCGCCGCTCCTCCAGCGCGCCGTCGTTCTCCTTGGTCGCCGCCTCCACCGCCCCGAGGATCGCATGCACCCGCTCCTCACGGGCGAGGACCTTCTCGGCGATGTCGGTGTCGTCCAGCGCGCCCTCGACGGCGGATTCGAGGATCATCGCCCGGAACTCGGGCCGCTCGCTCTGGCCGTACCGGTCGATACGGCCATTGCGCTGCTCGACCCTGATCAGGCTCCACGGCAGGTCCCAGTGGATCAGATGGTGGCACTGGCGGTGCAGATTGACGCCCTCGGAGGCGCCGTCGCCGGAGAGCAGCAGGCGCACATCGCCGCCGGCGCGGGCGAACTCGTCGACGTACTCCATCTGCACCCTGTCCGATACGCCGGTGCTGTGCAGGACCTTGACCGCGGCCCCGGCGTCGTCCGGGTCCGTCCAGCCGAGCAGCGGCGGCAGCACCCCGCCCAGCCAGTCGAGGGTTTCGCGGCGCTCGGAGAAGACGACCGCGCGGGTGGGGCTGCCGGCCTTCACCCCGATCGTGCGCAGCTCCTCCACCAAGCCCGCCAGCTTGGACGCGGCCTCCGTGTCACCCCCCGTGCTCGCCGACTCGATGGAGCGCGCCAGCTCCATCAGACGCAGCAGCGAGGCCGCCCCCGGGGTGCCGGGCTCGACGCCGGAGAGGGGCGCGTCGGAGATCCGGTGCTTCTCGGGGAGGACGTGCCCGGTCCTCGTGAGCCGCTCGCGGGCGGTGGCGAACAGGGCCCGGTGGGACGAGAGGAATGACTTGAGCAGGACATACGGGAAGAGATGATCCTCCGCGCCGCCCCCGCCCGCCGTGCCGGCGTTTTCGGAGGGCCGGTTCAGCCAGTGCTCGGCGAGCTCCTGGAAGACCTGCTCCTCCAGCGGATTCGCCCGGCGGTGGACGGGCCGGGACTCCCCGCGCGGCGCCCAGTTCTTGAGCTGGCCCGCGACCTCGGCACTGACCTTGGTGCGGCGCACCATCAGATGCTCCAGCTCCGCGGCCTTCGGGTCGCGGGGGTCCTTCACCGCCATGGGATCGAGGAGACGGATCAGTCCGGTGAAGGCGGGCATGTCACCGTTGTGCGGGGTGGCGCTGGCCAGGATCAGCGCGTCGGTGCGCTCGGCCAGCAGATCGGCGAGGGCGCGGCGATCGCTGCCCTGGTTGATCAGGTTGTGGGACTCGTCGATGACCACGGCGTCCCAGTGGATGTGTTCCAGCCACGGACGGTAGCGGCGGGGGTTCTTCAGCGTGTCCATCGAGATGATCACGCGCTTGTAGTACGTGAACGGGTTGCGCCCTGCCGGGATCCGCCGTTCGATCCGGGCGATGCCCGCACTGTCCAGGCGTACCAGTGGCAGGGCGAAGCGCGTCCACATCTCGTGCTGGAACTGCTCCAGGACCGGGGCGGGGGTGACGACGAGGATGCGTTCGCCCCGGCCGCGCCTGATCAGCTCGCCCAGCAGGGCCCCGATCTCCAGGGTCTTGCCGAGACCCACCACATCGCCGATCAACAGCCGTGGCCGCAGCGGATTGGCCAGCGCCTTCGCGGCGGGCCGCAGCTGATAGTCCATGCGGTCCAGGAGGAACCCGTCGGCCAGTGCCAGTCGGCGTTCCGTCTGCGGCAGCGGGGTCTTGCGCAGCACCGCCTCCAGGAAGAGGCGGCTGCGCCGGAAGTGCGGCGAGCCGTCGGTGATGAGCCGGGTGTCCTCCGGACGCAGCACACGGGGCCGGTCCATCGTCGGGGTCAGGAACCGGGCCTCGTGCCCGCGCACCAGGTCGGAGGCGCCGACAGCCTCGATCAGGAACTCACCGGCCCGCACCTCCCGGCTGCTGCGGACCATCCACTCCTCGTCCCGTACCTCGATCACCGTGCCGGCGGGCGGAGGGCCCCCGGGTGCCGCCGGGGCCTGGGCATCGGTGCGGGCCTCGGGGACACCGGGCACTGCGTCGTGCATCGGGGGTGGTCCTGCCTCTCGGGTCGTTTCTGGTCATGTGAAGGGTAGGCGCTGCGCCGTGTCCCGGGAGCGGGTCCCGCCGTGACCGGTCGCGGCGGGGTGGAGGGCGCCGCCCGCGAAGAGTGGTCTCCGCCGGGGAGTGCTACAGCGCTCCCCGGTGGGCGTACGCCTTCCGCAGCTCCTCGGCGACCTGGAGGGCCGGCCGGGGCGGGGCCGGCCGGGCGGGCGGCGGCGTGGCGGGGTCCGCGGGGTGCGGCGGCGCGAGCGGGTAGCTCGTCGGCAGGCCGGGTTCCGGTGCCGGGGTCTCGTCGGCAGAGGGCCCGGGGAGGGCGTCCGCGTCCGGATCGACCAGCGTCGGTGTGTATCCGCCGGGTGTGTCCACCGGGGCGGCGGGTCCGTCCTCGGCGGCCCACTCGATCTCGTCGGTGTCGACGATGCCGAAGAAACCCGGGTCGAGGTCGTCCGTCGCACCCGGAGCCCAGGGAGAGTCCGGCTTCCCACCGTCGTCCACCGCCTTCTGGGCAAGGCTCCGGATCTTTGGGTCGGCGCGGCCGGAGAGGGCCTCGGGGGGAAGCACCGGTGTCAGCCCCGCGGCCTCGACGGTCGCCCGGAGTTCCTCCGCCGCGAGTCCCGGGGTCAGCTCGGCGCCGACGAGGACGGCCTGCAACCCCATTTCGACGCTGTCGAGGTCCGGACGCAGTCCTGCGGCGGGGACGAGGATCTGCCCCAGCAGGGGGAGGAACCGGGCATCGACACCGGCCCAGTCCGGGGGCGTGGGCATCGGCGCCACGGAGTAGGGCGGCCGACCGGTCAGCGCGAAGAACAGCATGGCACCGAGGGCGTACACATCGGCCGGTGTGTCGACGCTGCCGAAATTGTGGAGCTGTTCGTACGGGGCGTACGGCCACGACCCCAACTTCTCCCCCGGCCCGGTGATGGCCTGGCTGGTCCGGCGCTCGGCGAGCACCGCGAGCCCGAAGTCCAGGACGACCGGACCGTCCGGGCCGAGGACCACGTTCCCGGGTTTGAGGTCCCGGTGCAGCAGCCCGGCGCCGTGGATCGCGCGCAGCGCGTCCACGAGAGCGAGGCCGAGGGCCGCGCAGGGGCCCGCCGCCAAGGGGCCGGATCGCCGCACCATGGTGTGCAGGTTCGGCCCCGCGATGTAGTCCATGGCGAACCAGGGCTGGAGAGACTCCGGCGGAGCCGCGGCGATCAGTGCCGGAACCCGGTCGCTGACGACGGCCCGCACGGCGTCGATCTCCCGGTCGAAGCGCTCCAGGGCCCCGGGCAGCCCGTCCAGCAGTCCGGGCTGGATCATCTTGACGACCACCAGCCGTGCCCCGGCCGCGTCCGCACCGCCGTCCGGCTCGGCCAGACGGTACGCGGCGGCCAGTTCACCGCTCAGACCCTCCAGCGGAAGCGGCCGTGCCAGATAGGCGATGCCCATGCCGCCTTCCCCGAGCCGGGCGAGCAGTTCGAACGGTCCCACCACACGCGGGTCGGCATCGGCGTCCAAAGGTTTCATCGGCGTCCCCCACGCGATCGTCACGGCCCTCGCCCCACCACACGGCTGTCGATCAGTCTACGGCGGCCATATCCGAACGCCCGTGCCTTGTCAGACGGCCCGGGTGCCATGGCATGACTGATTTCCACCGGTGGCCACCCGCGCCCGGCGTTAGTCTCATCGTGCGCGGTCGTGGTGATCGTTTGACATGTTCCTCAGGGGGAGGGGGCCGTGATGCGGGCCTGGGTCGTCAGGGCGGGAGAGAACGGGGAGCGGGAGAGCACCGCGCTGGAGGAAGGCGTGCTGCTCGTCGGCTGGCAAGGGCTGGGCGATCTCGCCGCCACCGGCACACGGGACGAGATCAAGGCCGCCGTGGCCGCCGCGTACCCCGACGAGGGTCCCTACACGGTGGGGAACTGGACCGGCCAGATCCACCGCTTCGTCCACGAGATACGGGACGGGGACCTCGTTGTTCTTCCGCTGAGGTCCATGCTGCTGGCCGTCGGCCGGATCTCGGGCGGATACGCGTACCGCTCGGACGCCTCCGACGGGCAGCGTCACATCCGGCGGGTCGAGTGGCTCGTCAAGGACATCGGCCGGCAGTCGGTCCAGTCGGATCTGCAGGACAGCATGGGATCCCTGCTGACCGTTTTCGAGCTCAGCCGGTTCGGGGCCGCGGAACGCATAGCCGCCTTGGCCGAGGGGAAGCCGGACCCCGGCCGCCCGGACGCGGACGAGTTCGCGGCCACCCTCACCGAGCCCGCCAAACTCTACGAGGAGGTACGGCGCCGCAGCGCCGACGAGCCGCTCACCCTGTCGATCAGGGACTTTCTGGCCGTCTGGGGTGTTCAGCGCCGCTACCCGTCGGTGATCGAGCAGATCGAGAAGAATCTGGAGGACCGTGGCCTCGTCACCGTGCCGCCCTTCACGGAAGGCAGCCTCGAGAGCCAGATCGCGGTTCTGGCGGGAGGTGCCGAACCCGACGAGGCGGGGACGAGTGCCGTGACCCGGCTCACGGTCACGACGAGCCTGTCGGCCGTGGTCCAGCACGCGGCTGACGCCGCCGGGCACCTGGCGGACGACGGCTCCCGGGTGGGGACGGTTGCGTACCGGGTGAGCAACCTGGACTCGGCCAACCGCATGCCCGACTGCGTACGGGTCGGGGACGACCTCAGCACGGCCAGGACGCTCATGGTGCTGCGTGATTACAGCCAGCTCCCCGTCCTCGACGAGGACGGGCGGCTGCGCGGAGTGGTCAGCTGGGAGTCGATCGGACGCGCCCAGATGGCCGATTCCGGAGCAGGTCTCGCGGCCGCGACGGTGCGGGCCCAGGAGGCGGACCGGTCCGATGACCTGCTCGACTGGATCGGGACCATTCAGAAGTCCGGCTATGTTGTCGTCCGCGACCACGAACACAAGGTGTGCGGCCTGGTCACCGACTCCGATCTGACGGTTCAGTTCGGCATCCGGGTGCGTCCCTTCGTCCTCGTTGAGGAGATCGAGCAGCGCCTGCGCCGGATCGTCGACCGATGCATTCCGATCGACCGGGTACGGGCCGTCGTGCCAAGGAACCGCGCGTCCCGGGTGAACTCCGCAGCCAACCTGACCTTCGGCGCTTACGGGCACCTCCTCAAGGTTCCCGAGAACTGGTCCGCGGTGGGGTGGTCCATCGACCAGCAGTATTTCCTCACCGCCCTTGAGGAGTGCCGCAACTTCCGCAACGGTCTGATGCACTTCAGTCCGGACCCCATCACCGACGAGCAACTACGCCCGGCTCAGGGGTTTCTTGAGCTGTTGCGTTCTCTGGATCCGCAGAACTGAGGCGAGGGTTCAGCTGCCGGAGCCGACGTGACGTCCGCGGCCACCAGCGGTCGGACTCGCCGGCACGGGTGGCGGGTAGGGGTGGAGCGACCGGCTGCCCGCCGGCGGTCTGCCCGCCTGCCGGTCCTCCCTCCCGAGCGTCATTTCAGCGTCAGGACATCGCCCGTAACGCCCACAACGCACATCATGCGCATCGGTAAAACCTCAGGTCAGGCGTCCTTCTTCACCGGCTCCAGAATCGCCACGCACTCCACGTGGTGCGTCATCGGGAAGAGATCGAACGCCCGCAGTGTCCGCGACCGGTACCCCGCCTCGCGGAAGTACGCCAGGTCGCGGGCGAGGGCCGCCGGGTCGCAGGCGACGTACGCGATGCGGCGGGCGCCCAGGGCGGCCAGTTGGCGGACGGTCTGCTTGCCCGCGCCCGCGCGGGGCGGGTCCAGGACGATCAGGTCGGTCTCGGTGATGCCCGTGCGGGGGAGGATCTGGTCGACCTTGCCGTGTTCGACGCGGACCCGGTCGAGGTCGCGGAGGTTGTGGCGGGCGTCCTCCACCGCGCGCTTGGAGGACTCGATGCCGAGGACCGCGCCCTGGTCGCCGAGGCGTTCGGCGATGGCGCCCGCGAACAGGCCGACGCCGCAGTAGAGGTCGAGGGCGCTCTCGCCCTTGCGTGGCATCAGGCCCTGCATCACGGCCTTCACCAGGGTGTCCGCCGCCTGCGGGTGGACCTGCCAGAAGCCGCCCGCGCCGACCCGGTAGGTGCGGCCGTCGGCGCGCTCGCGCACGAAGGCGCGGCCGTGGACGCGGTGCACCCCTCCGTCGCGCTCGTCCACGCGCAGGACCGAGACCGGCTTGTCCAGCTCCACCAGGGGGAGCCGGCCGCCGGGGGCCGGGGTGAGGATGACCTGGCGGTCGCTGGAGCCGGACGCCGAGATCGCCTCCACGCTCGCCATCTGCGGCCACGCGCGCTTCTCGATGCCCAGCTCGCTGACGCCGGGCGCCGCGATCATGCAATGGTCGACCGGCTCGACCTCGTGCGAGCGGTGCTTGCGCAGCCCCGCGTTGCCCTCCGCGTCGATGGCGTACTGCACCCGGGTGCGCCAGGCGGGCACCTCGCCCGCGGGGAGCTTGTCCCCGGGGGCGGGCATGACCGTGCCGTCCCAGCCGGCCTCCTCGGGAGTGAGGCCCGCGAGGCGCTGGAGCTGTTCGGCGATCACTTCGCCCTTGAAGCGGCGCTGCACGCCGGGCTTCACATGCTGCCAGTCGCAGCCGCCGCACCGGCCGGGTCCCGAGAACGGGCACGGGGCCTCGATCCGGTCCTTCGACGCCTCGACGATCCGCACGGCGTCGGCGCGGAGGAAGCGGGAGTCCTCGTCACCGTCGGTGACCCGGGCCACGACCTTCTCGCCGGGGAGGGTGTGGCGCACGAAGAGCACCCGCCCCTCGTCGGTGCGGGCGATGCAGTGCCCGCCGTGGGCGACGGGGCCCACCGTGACCTCGTACTCCTCACCGACCAGCGAAGAAAGCGAAGAATCGGACGCGTTCTGCATGGCGGGGTGACTCCAGGGTTTCGGGGTGCGGGGCGGTCGCCTACCCCCGGGGGCGCGACCTGCGGGCCCGGATGCACGGGCAGCTCATCAGTCTACGTCGGTGAGAGCCGGCCGGCCGCCCACCGAGCCGCCCCCCCCCGGCCCGCCGAGCCGGCACCCGCCCCCCCGCAGTCGCCCGCCGCCCTCACTCCCGGCCGCTCGGCTCCCTGGGCCGCTCGTCCACCGGCCCCCGCCGCACCGCTCCCGGCGCGCTCCAGTTCTGCCGTCTGCGGGCCCGCTTGCGCGCCGCCTCCGACGAGACCAGCTGGTACGGCACCGAGGTCACCATCACCCCGGGGGTGAAGAGCAGCCGCCCCTTGAGCCGCAGCGCGCTCTGGTTGTGCAGCAACTGCTCGTACCAGTGCCCCACCACGTACTCGGGGATCACCACGCTGACCACATCGCGCGGGCTCTCCCGCCGCAGCCCCCGCACATACTCGACCACCGGCCGGGTGATCTCCCGGTAGGGCGAGTCCAGGATCTTCAGCGGCACATTGATCCCGCGCCGCTCCCACTCGTCCCGCAGGGCCTTGGTCTCGGTGGGGTCCACATTGATGCTGACGGCCTCCAGCTTGTCGACCCGCATCAGCTTGGCGTACGCCAGGGCCCGCAGCGTCGGGCGGTGGATGCGGGAGATCAGCACGATGGCGTGCACCCGGGACGGGCGCACGCTGTCCGGGCCGGGCTCGTCGGGCGCCGCGATCTCCTCCGCCACCCGGTCGTAGTGCCGGCGGATCGCGCTCATCACCCCGTAGAAGATCAGCATGCCCAGCAGCGCCACCCAGGCGCCATGGGTGAACTTCGTCGCCAGCACCACCACGAGCACCAGCCCGGTGAAGGAGGCGCCGAAGGCGTTGATCGCCCGGGAGCGGATCATATGGCGCCGCTTGGCCGGATTCCGCTCGGTCCGCAGATGGCGGTTCCAGTGCCGCACCATGCCGGTCTGGCTGAGCGTGAAGGAGACGAAGACCCCGACGATGTAGAGCTGGATCAGCTTGGTGGAGTCCGCGCCGTACACCCACACCAGCAGCGCCGCGGCCCCGGCGAGGAGCACGATGCCGTTGGAGAAGGCGAGCCGGTCGCCCCGGGTGTGGAGCTGGCGCGGCAGATAGCGGTCCTGCGCCAGTATCGAGCCGAGCAGCGGGAACCCGTTGTACGCGGTGTTGGCGGCCAGGAAGAGGACCAGCGCGGTGGCCGCCGCGAGCAGCACGAAGAAGAAGGTCCCGTCACCGAAGACCGCCGCCGCGACCTGGGAGATCACCGGGTCCTGCACATACGCGTCCCCGACCGGACGGCCGTCGCTCAGCAGATCCCGCGCCGGGTGCTCGGCCATTTTCACATCGGTGGCCATGGCGAGACCGATGATGCCGCAGAACATGGTGGTCGCCAGCAGCCCCATCAGCAGCAGGGTGGTGGCCGCGTTCCGCGACTTCGGCTTGCGGAAGGCGGGCACCCCGTTGCTGATCGCCTCCACCCCGGTGAGCGCGGCACAGCCGGAGGAGAAGGCCCGCAGCAGCAGAAAGACCAGCGCGAAACCCGCCAGCCCCTGATGCTCCGGCTTGATCTCGAAATCGGCCGTCGGGGCCTTCATGGTCTCGCCGAGAACCAGACCCCGGTACGCCCCCCAGGCGACCATGAGGAAGACACCGGCGACAAAGACATATGTCGGAATCGCGAAGAGCTTGCCCGACTCCCGCACCCCGCGCAGATTCATCACCGTCAGCAGCGCGATGATGCCGACCGCGCAGAGCACCTTGTTCTCGACCACGAACGGGATCGCCGAGCCGAGATTCTCCACTCCGGAGGAGATGGAGACGGCCACGGTCAGCACATAGTCGACCAGCAGAGCGCTCGCGACCGTGAGACCGGCCTTCGGGCCGAGATTGGTGGTGGCGACCTCGTAGTCACCGCCGCCGCTCGGATAGGCGTGCACGTTCTGCCGGTAGGAGGCCACCACCGTGAACATCAGGACCACGACGGCCAGGGCGATCCAGGGGCTGAAGTGGTAGGCCGACACGCCCGCGATCGACAGCACCAGCAGGACCTCGCCGGGCGCGTACGCCACGGAGGACAGCGGGTCGGAGGCGAAGACAGGCAGCGCGATGCGCTTCGGAAGGAGTGTCTCCCCCAGCCTGTCACTGCGCAGCGCCCTGCCGATCAGAATGCGTTTGGGCAGATCGGTCAGTTTGGACACGGAGAGGATCGTAAGCGTTCGAATGGGCCACGCCCCACCCACCACCCCCGGCCTCCGGCGGAATCTCCCGTTCCCGCAGATACCCGGTGTCCGTGCCCTCCCGCGTATGTGTAGCTTGGGCCAAGGTCTGAGACTCTTTAAGCCAGAGCACCGTCAAATACTGAGTAAATACTGAGCAAAGAAATGCCACGCGACACGGCAGTGGCAGCCGGAAGGACGGTCGTGCACATCGTCATCATGGGATGCGGGCGAGTGGGAGCCGCTCTCGCGCAGACCCTGGAGCAGCAGGGGCACACGGTCGCGGTGATCGACCGGGACCCCACGGCCTTCCGCCGGCTGGGCTCCTCGTTCGGCGGCCGTCGCGTCACCGGCGTCGGGTTCGACCAGGACACCCTGCGCGAGGCGGGGATCGAGGACGCCGGCGCCTTCGCGGCCGTCAGCAGCGGGGACAACTCCAACATCATCGCCGCGCGTGTCGCCCGCGAGATGTTCAACATCGCGAATGTCGCGGCCCGGATCTACGACCCGCGCCGCGCCGAGGTGTACCAGCGCCTGGGCATCCCGACCGTCGCCACCGTCCGCTGGACGGCGGACCAGATGCTGCGCCGGCTGCTGCCGTCCGGCGCGGAGCCGCTGTGGCGCGATCCGAGCGGTGGGGTGCAGCTCGCCGAGGTGTACACCTCGCCCGCCTGGATAGGGCACAAGGTCAGTGAGCTCCAGGACGAGACCGGGGTGCGGGTCGCCTTTCTGACCCGGCTCGGCGAGGCCGTGCTGCCCACCTCGCAGACCGTGTTCCAGGAGGGCGACCTGGTGCACGTGATGATGCGCACGGACGAGATCGAGAAGGTCGAGGCGGCCTTCGCCGAAGGCCCCGAGGAGGAGGGGCACTGATGCGGGTCGCTATCGCGGGCGCCGGCGCGGTGGGCCGCTCCATCGCCGGGGAACTGCTGGAGAACGGGCACGAGGTCCTGCTCGTCGACAAGGCGCCGACCGCCATCTCGGTGGAGCGGGTGCCGCTGGCCGAGTGGCTGCTCGCCGACGCCTGCGAGATCACCTCGCTGGACGAGGCGGCGCTCCAGCGCTGCCATGTGGTCATCGCCGCCACCGGGGACGACAAGGTCAATCTCGTGGTCTCGCTGCTGGCGAAGACGGAGTACGGGGTGCCCAGGGTCGTCGCCCGGGTCAACAACCCCAAGAACGAGTGGCTCTTCAACGAGTCCTGGGGTGTGGATGTCGCCGTCTCCACCCCTCGGCTGATGTCCGCGCTGGTCGAGGAGGCGGTGAGCGTCGGCGATCTCGTACGGCTGTTCCGCTTCAGCCACGGCGACGCCAACCTGGTGGAGCTGACGCTGCCGCCGGAGTCGGGGCTCGCGGGCACCCAGGTGGGCGATGTGGCCTGGCCCGAGGACACCTCACTGGTGACGATCATCCGGGGGTCGAGGGTGCTGACCCCGACCCCGGAGGAGACGCTGGAGGCCGGGGACGAGCTCCTCTTCGTGGCGGCACAGGCCCGGGAGGAGCAGCTGGAGGAGCTGCTGTCGGTGCGCCGGGAGATGTAGCGCGAGGGCGGGGCGGGGCGGGGGCCGAGGGTGCCCGGGGGACACCCCGGCCCCGGCCCCGCTTCCGTACCGCCCACGCGGCCTGCGCCGACCCGAACAGACGTACGGCACGCACGGCCCGTACCACCCCCGTACAGCACGCACGGCCCGTACGGCACACACGACCCGTACGACCTGTACGGCACACGCGCCCCCTCCCGGAGGGCTACCGCTCCGCCGGATCGTCCGGGCGGATCTCGATGTGGTCCGGCTCCAGCTCCAGCAGCACCCGGTCCCGCATCCCCAGCGCCTCGGTGTACTCCGCCGGAAGCTGGAGCCGGCCCGCCCGGTCCAGCATCGCGTACTCCCGCGCCACCACCGACTCCTGGCCCGTCGCCGTGTCGACCTCCCGGCGGCGCAGGATCTCCGTGGAGGTCCTGCCGTCCCGGATGGCCACCGTGCGCCGCACCTCGGAGGCGACCGCCTGGTCATGGGTGACGATCACGATCGTCGTCCCCAGCTCCTCGTTGGCCCGGCGGAACGCCGCGAAGATCTGCTCCGCCGTGTGCGAGTCCAGCTCGCCCGTCGGCTCGTCCGCCAGCAGCACCGAAGGCTCGTTCGCCAGCGCCACCGCGATCGCCACCCGCTGCTGCTGACCGCCCGACATCTGATGCGGGCGCCGGTCCCGGCAGTCCGCGACCTCCAGCAGCGCGAGCAGCGACTCGGCCCGCTCCGCCCGCTTCGCCGCCCGCCCGGTCACCCGGCCCCGCAACTGCATCGGCAGCGCCACATTCTGCACGGCCGTCAGATACGGCAGCAGATTGCGCGCCGTCTGCTGCCAGACGAAGCCCACCACCTCGCGCCGGTAGCGCAGCCGCTCCTTCGACCCCATCGCCAGCAGATCGCGCCCCGCGACCTTCGCCGCGCCCGCCGTCGGCTCGTCCAGCCCCGCGAGGATGTTCATCAGCGTCGACTTCCCACTGCCGGACGCGCCCACCAGCGCCATCAGCTCGCCCTCCCGGACCAGCAGATCCAGGCCCTGGAGCGCCTGCACCTCGACCCCGTCGGCGGAGAAGATCCGTACCAGCCGGTCACAGGTGATCAGCGCGTCATGGCCGTACCCGGGGGACTCGCGCCCGGCCGTCGCCCGCTTCTCCAGCTCCCGCAGATCCAGGGAATCGGTCATCGTGTGTCTCCCACCCTCAGCTCGGTCGTCGTCCCGCTCCGGGTGGTCAGATACGCCTGCGCCGCGGCCACCCCCGCCGCGATCACCACCACCGCCAGCGCGGGCAGCAGCAGACTCCACTCGTCGGGCCGCAGCCGCACCGCGCCCAGCGAGTCGAACCGGCCCTGTCCGGTCAGCGCCAGCCGGGCCAGATCGATACCCGGTGTCAGCAGGGCGATCGTCGCCCACCCCACCAGCGCCCCGCCCACCCCGGCCAGCAGGGTCTGGGGCAGGCTCTCCAGGATCAGCAGCCGCCGGCTCTGGCTCCGGGTCAGCCCCATGGTCCGCAGCCGGGCCAGCAGGGCGACCCGCTCCGGAGCGGCCTGCGTCAGCGACAGCAGCAGCGCGAGGATCGCGTACCCCGCGCCCGCCACGGCCGCCGCGGTGTAGATCTCCCCGGCGCCGCGCTGCACCGGGGAGTCGTCGAAGGCCGCCCGTTCGACGGAGCGCACCAGCACATCGGCCGAGCCGGGAGCCGCGGCCCGCAGCGCGTCGGCGGTGAGCGAGCCGCCGCTGACCAGAAGGGTGGTGGGTTTCCTCGGCACCGGCAGCCCCGCCGCGTCGACCACCAGGAAATCGCCCTCGGACATGGCGGGCGTCGCCGGGCGCACCCCCGCCACCCGGACCGAGAGCACCCCGTCGGTGGTGGCGACCGTGGCCGTCCCCTCACCCAGCCGGGCGGCCACCGACGGGCTCGCGAGGACGGGCATCGTCCCCGAGGCCTCCTTCAGCTCACCGGCCCCGAACGCCCCGAGACCGGTGGCGCGGGCCAGCCGCGCGTAGCTCTCCGGTTCGACGGCGATCAGCGTCACGATGCCGTGGTCGCCGTCCATCAGATCGACGTCGAACTCCCGGCGCACGGAGACCACCTCCCGCACCCCGGCCACCGCGCGCACCCGTTCGGCCGCGCCCCCGGGCAGCTCGTCCGCCGCCTCGATCCGGGCGTCCGCGCCCACCGCGGCGAGCGTCGCCCGGTCCCGGGCGTCGGCGACGCCGGCCAGCACCGAACCGCCGAACGCGGCCGTCGTCAGCGCCAGCAGCAGCGCCAGCACGGGCAGCGCGGTGGTGGCGGGCGAGCGGCCCGCCCGCGCCAGCGCCAGAAAACCGAGCACACCCCGGCGCCGCGCCATGGGCAGCGCGAGCAGCCGCAGCGGCAGCGGATACAGCCGTACGAGAAGGAGGGCGGCGGCCAGCCCCACCAGCACCGGCGCGGCGCTGATCAGCGCGTCCGCGTCGCCGTCGGAGGTACCGCGCCGGCGCAGGGCGCCCGCCGCGGCCACCGCCAGGACCAGCACGGTCAGCTCGGCGACCGTGCGGCGGCGCGAGGGCCTCGCGCGGGCGACATCGTCCCGTTCGCCGTGCAGCCGGACTCGGCGGTGCAGGAAGGCGGCCCGCAGCGGCAGCGCGGCACAGGCGACGAGCGCGACGGCACCCGCCGCGAGCAGGGACGGCGCCAGGTGCCCGTCCGGCACCACGACCAGGGCGAGCGCACACCCGGCGGCAGCCGCCGGCAGCACCGGAACGGCGACCTCCGCCAGCAGCCGCCCGGTGATCCCGAGCACCGAACCGCCGCGTGACCTCAGCAGGGCCAGCTCGCTGTGGCGCCGGGCCGCCGCCAGCCCGCCCGCCATCAGCAGCACGACCGCGGCGACCGCCCCGACCCCGGCCGCGCCCACCGACACCACCGGGCGGATCGCGGACAGCGTGCCGTCGAAGCCGCCGAGGAGGTCGTCCAGGCCCGATTCGGCGTTCAGTTCGGGTGAGACGGTGGTGCGCAACCGGGCCTGCACCGGACCCCGCTCCACCGAGGCCACCGCGCTCCTCAGCGCGGGCAGATCGCCGACGGCCAGCCCGTCCGGCGCGATGGCGATCCGCCAGTACGCCTCGCTCTCGCCCAGCGCGAGCAGCGCCGGTCCGGCCTCCGGCGGGAGCAGCAGCGCCGCGTGCCAGTAGGGCAGCACGGGGCTCGGCGTCCAGAGCTTCCCGGGCTCGCGCAGCACCGGCTCCACTCCCCAGTACGCCTGCTCCGGGCGCAGCGGCTCGACGATGCCGGTCACCGTGACGGCGAGCGGCTCCCCGGTCACCCGGGGCAGATGGATGGTCGAACCGGCCTTGATACGGAGGGCGGTGGCCGTCTTCCGGGTGACCGCGGCCTCCACCCGGCCGGTGGTCGGCTCGGTGGCACCGGCCCTGGGCAGCCGCCCCGAGCGGACCGTGGCGTGCGCGGACAGCTCGGAGCGGGTGGCGACCGTGAAGACCGGGGAGCCGCCGTCCAGGGCGGGCAGCCAGGCGTCGGTCGCCGCGACCGGTTCGAGAATCCGCGCACCGTACACGGACTGTCCGGCCGCGACCCGCAGCGGCTCCGGCAGCCGGCCGGTGATCTCGCGGTACGCCTCCCCGAGCCGCTCCCCGCGCAGCGCGGCGACCCGGTCCTCGGGTTCGCCCTCCTGGTCGGGCGGGGCCGCGAACGAGAGCCCGCTCTCGGCCGGTACGGCGGTCCTCAGCTCATGGCGCAGCCCCGCTCCCTCGTACGCGTCCACCGCACGCGGGAACACCGAGGCGAGGAACGCGGTGACGGCGACGAGCACCGCCAGCGCGAGTGCCGCGCCGGGGGCGCTGCGCAGCCGGGTCCGTACCCAGGGGGCGACCGCCCTCATACCGTTCGCCTCTCTGAGAACACTGTCCGCGCGGACGCGCGGCCGGGCCGTCCCCGGCCCGGTGCCGCTCCGGTCCCGCCCGCGCCGGGGGGACGGCCCGCCGGGGCGGGGGTGGTGCGCCGGGGTACGCGGGCGCCGGGCGGGTCCGGGTACGGAAGTGGTGCGGGCCCGCCCGCCGCGGCGGAAGCGGCCGGACGCGGCGGAGACGCCCAGGGAGGCGCGGCGGTGCCCGCCGGGGCGGCGGGCGGGGTGATCACGGCGCCCGCCCGCCCGGTGTGCCGGCGGTACCGCATCCGGGCCCCGGGCGGCCGGGCCCGGTGGCGCGCCGGTGTGCCGGGCTGGTTCGCGCCTGGTGCTGGTGTCCCGGCGGGGGAGTGCGGGGTCGTCGGTGTGGCGGGCTGGTCCGTGCCTGGTGCCGTTGTCCCGGTGGGGGAGTGCTGGGCCGCCGGTGGTGTGCCGATGGCGGGGAAATGTGGCGTTGCCGGTGTGGCGGGCTGGTTCCCGCCTGGTGCCGGGGTCCCGGTGGGGAAATGCGGGGCCGCGGGTGTGCCGGACTGGTCCGTGCCTGGTGCCGTTGCCCCGGCGGGGGAGCGCTGGGCCGCCGGTGGTGTGCCGATGGCGGGGAAATGCGGCGTTGCCGGTGTGCCGGGATGGTTCCCGCCTGGTGCCGGGGTCCCGGTGGGGAAATGCGGGGCCGCGGGTGTGCCGGGCCGGTCCGCGCCCGGTGCCGGTGCCCCGGCGGGGGAGTGCTGGGCCGTCGGTGGTGTGCCGATGGCGGGGGAGCGCGGGTCCGCCGGTGTGCCGAGGGGTCCGGTGGCCCGGACGGTTCCGGCGGCCGGCTTCCGGGGGGACGCGTACGCGCGGGCGGTCATCTCACTCGCCTCCCCGGACGCGCAGCGCCGCCGGGTCGTCGCGGCGCAGGGCCAGCGCGGCCACGATGAGCACGGGGGCGGCGGCTGTCGCCGCGAGGAGCAGGGCCACCCGGGCGAGCGGCAGCTCCACCAGGACAGCGGGCACCGGCTGGGTGGCCCGGCCGGTCAGCACGATCAGCGGGACGACCGCCCGGGTGAGCACCACCCCGATCCCCGCCCCGATCGCCAGCGCCAGCGCGATCAGCGGGAACCCCTCGGCGGCCAGCAGCGACGCGAGCTGCCGCCGGGGCGCGCCGAGCGCCCGCAGCACGGCGAACTCCGCCGACCGCTCGCGCAGCGCCCCCACGGTGGACACCGCGAACCCGACCGCCGCCAGCGCGCCGGCCGCGATCGCCACCGCGAGCAGCGCGGACTGCGGTCCCGCGCCCAGCGGGTCGTCCTGGAGCGCGGCGGCGATCTCGTCCCGCACCAGGATCTGCCCGGAGTCCAGCTCGGCCCGGTCCCGCAGCGCGGACGCCACCCCGGCGGCGGCGCCCGGCTCGGTGAACAGCCACCACTCGGTGGGCGGGAGAGCGGCGTCGGGGCGGCCGGCGAGCACCTGGTTGACCGAGCGCAGATCGAGCAGCAGCGCCCCGCCGTCGGCGGGCGCGGGACCGGAGCCCGCACCCGCACCCGCACCCGCGCCCCCGGCATCGGCGACCGCCGACGCGGCCGTCGGCCCGGTGGTCGGCAGCTCCCGCACCGCCCCCGCGATCCGCACCTTCACCCCGCCGCCCGGCATCGGCACCTCGATCACCGAACCGACCTTCGCGGCACCGGCCCGCAGGAACGCGTCGGTCGCCAGCGCCGAGGGCATCGGCGGCGCGGGCCGCTCCGGCGTCACCCGCACGGTCGCCGACCGGTCGTTGCTCCAGCCACCCCACTCCGCCTTGCCCATGTGGTACGTGATGTCCAGCGGCGTCCCGGGGGAGGAGCGCAGGCTCTTCACCTCGGGGCCGGCCTCGGAACCGTCCGGGGCGGGCTCGGTGTTGGTGGTCGCCTTCGCCCGCCAGGCCGTACCCCCGCCGACGGCGACCGCACGGGCCCCACCGTCCCCGGTGACCGCCCGCAGCGAGTCGAGTGTGAACCGCTTCACCGCGATCCGGCTCGGATACCCCGTCTCGTCGAACTCGACGGCGGTGAGCGCGAGCGGCCCGGCCGGCCGGCCCGAGGGGGCGTCGGCCGCCGCCGCGAGATCGAGGGTCAGGGTCCGCCGCTTCCCGTCCGGCGGCAGCGAGCCGACGGGAATCCGGTACGGCACCCCGAACCGGTCCTCGACGGTCGCCACGACCTCCGTACCGCTGGGCTCCTCGGTCCCGTCTCCACCGGGGGCCGGGCGGACCGTGACCCCGAACTCCAGCCGCTCCGTCTCCTCGGGCAGCACGATCCCGGCCCGCGCGTCACTCCGCCCCGGCGGGCGCAGCGCCGCGAGGACATCCCCGGAGCCGCCGTCCACCAGATCGTCACGGAGCCGGAACCCCTCATCGGCGCGCGCCGTGTCCAGCGCCAGCACCGACGCCTCCCGGCCCGCCGACAGCGGCATCCCGGCGCGGGCGGCCGGCACCGCCGCCCGTACGCCCGGCAGCGCGCCGTACACCCCGCCCTGCCCGAACTGCCGCACCGTCCCGCCGCCCAGGACCCGTACCGGAGCCCCGGCGAGGAAGTCCGCCTGGTCGTCCTGGGACCGGTCCCAGGACGCGCCCTGGCCGATCGCGAGCATGCCCATGGCCACCGCGAGCACCAGCAGCAGCACCGGGCCCGCGCCGCGCATGGGCCGGCGGCTGAACTGCCAGCCCGCCAGCGGCGCGGTCAGCCCCCGGCCACGGGCCGCGCGGCGCTCCGCGAAGCGGGCCGCCGGCGGCAGCAGCCGCAGGGTCAGCACGGTTCCGGCGAGCAGCGCGAGCGCCGGGGCGACGACCAGCAGCGGATCGATCCCCAGCTCCCCCTCGCCGTCGCCGCTCAGCGCGCCACTGCCCGAGGTGCGCCGCTCCAGCTGCCAGTACGCCACCCCGGCGACGGCGAGCAGCGCCACATCCGCGCCGGCCCGCAGCGGCGCGGGCAGCGCCCGCGCCCGGCCGCGCGGGGCCCGCGCGGCGGCGAGCGCCGGGACGGTGACGGCCACCGCGCACGCCAGCGCCACCAGGCCGCCCGCCAGCCAGACCCGCGCGGTCGCCCCGGTGTCGATCCGCAGACCGATCCTGGCCAGCAGGCCCTGCCCGGCGAGCAGCCGGGTGAGCGGTCCGGCGAGCAGCGGGGCGCAGACGGCGGCGGGCAGCGCCAGCAGCAGCGCCTCCAGCGCCGCGAGGGAGGCGATCCGGCCCCGGGACGCGCCCCGTGCCCGCAGCACCCGGGTCTCGCTCTCCCGCTCGCTGGTCAGCAGCCGGGCCACCAGCAGCAGCGCGTACCCCGCGAGCAGCACCAGCTGGAGCGCAACGATCAGGAGCGTCGCCCGCGAGACCAGCAGCGCCCGCTCCAGCCGGTCGAGGGTCTCGGGCAGCGCCGTGCGCGCGACGACACCGCTCTTCAGGGAGGGTTCGGCGGAGAGCAGCCGCTGGCTCTTCGCGGCGGCCTCGCGCAGGGCGCCGATCCGGTCGGAGGTGAGACCGCTGAAGTCGGCGGAGGCCGTCCAGGCCAGTTCGCCCTTGCTGATCCGGCCGGACGCGAAGACGGCGGGGTCGGTCAGCAGGGGGCCGTAGGCGGTGTGGCCGCTCTCCTTGCGGACCCCGCGCCCGGCGAGGTCGTCGAGGCGCCAGTAGGGGTCGGTGCGGTCGTGCGGCCGGTAGACCCCGCTGACCCGGATGTGGACGGGTGCGCCGCCGAGGCGGTCACCGAGCTTCAGCACCCGGGGGCCCGGCGCCATCCCGAGCCGGTCGGCGGCGGCCTCGGGCAGGGCGACCTCGGTGACGCGCCCGTCCGCGGCCCCGGGCCAGCCGCCCGCGACCAGCCGCACCCGGGAGCGGTCCACGACGGCGAAGGTGGCCAGATCGGGTTCCCCCGCGCGCTCGGCGCGGGGCCGCGGACTCTCCGGGAGGGCGTACGGCCCCGAGAGGTCGAACTGGCGCAGGGTGACCGGCAGCCCGTCGAACGCCCGCTGCGCGCCGCGCCGGGCGTCCCGTGCGGCGGCGGCCCGGTCGCCGCCGGGCGTCTCCGAGGTGATCATCAGCGCGGCGGCCGACGCGTCCCTGGTCCGCAGCGCGTGCCGGAGCCCGGCGTCCCCGACGGATGCGGCGAAGGCGGTCAGAGTCGCCAACACGGCGGTGGTGAGCAGTACGGCGAGGAGTGCGGCGGCGAGGAGCAGCCGGTGTCCGCGCGCACGGAGAAACAGAAACCGCCCCACCGTGAGTCCCCCTGATGCCGTGCGTCCCCCGAAAGCCCTTTCGACAGGATGCTTTCAGAGGACACCGAACCAGGAGAACGGCAAATCGCGGGACTTGATGAGATCGTGACCGGCGGTCGCCGGCCACGGACCCGCCCGCTTGCCGCTCAGGCGTCCGTCAGACGCCGTCGCGCTCGGCCGCCCTGGCCGCCTCGCGCTCCTTCTCCGCGCGCTCCTCGGCCTCCATCTCGGCGAACACATCGATCGGCGGCGGCGCCTTCGCGAGGAAGAGCCAGGTCAGATAGACCGCGAGCAGGAACGGCGGAATCTTCAGCGACACCAGCACCCAGCCGAGCTGGGTGGTGTCCGCCCACCAGTACAGGGGGAAGAGGATCGCGCACTTGCCGAGCAGGATCAGCCCCCACGCCCAGCTCGCCTTGGCGTACGCCGCTTTGCGGCCGGGGTTCCGGGTCCGCCAGGAGAGGTTCTCCTTGAAGACCGGACCGAGGATCAGACCGATCAGCGGCACCCCGGCGATGGTGGTGATGATGTAGGCCAGCGCCAGGCCCAGGGTGTAGAGCATCCCCGGGAGATAGAAGTCCTTGGCGTTGCCGGTCATCATCGCGAAGACGACACCGAACGCCACCCCGAAGACCCCGCTGAAGGCGTGCTTCACGGTGTCCTTGCGGAGCAGCCGGACCGCGACGAGCACCAGCGAGACCGCCAGCGCGGCGATCGCGGAGATGTGCAGATCCTTGTTGATCGTGTAGATCGTGACGAACAGCAGTCCTGGCACGACCGTCTCGACCATGCCGCGGACCCCGCCGAAGGCCTCGAACAGCGCCGCCTCCGTGACGGCCCTGGAGTCGTCCCCGTCCGGGGAAGCGCCGTCCGGGGAGGCGCCGTCCGGGGAGTCCGGCTCCCCGGGGGCGTTGGGTGTGGTCGTGGTCGGCTTGTCGAAAGACGTCACCGGCTACTCCTGTCCGAGTGGTCGGAGTTCGTATTTGGGGTTGAACAGCACACGGCGGCCGTGGCTCATGGAGATCCTGCCGGAGGCGATGAGCCTGCGGCCCGGCTCTATGCCCACGATGGAGCGGCGGCCCAGCCAGACGACATCCAGCGGGGCGGTGCCGTCGAACAGCTCCGCCTCCAGCGCGGGCACCCCGGCCCGCGGACGCAGAGTGACCGTGCGCAAGGTACCAGTCACCCTCACGATCTGGCGGTCACCGCACTCGGCGATGCGGGTGCACCCCGACGCCTGGGCGTCCTCGCGCAGCTCCTCGGACTCCAGGTCCTGCTGGGAGGAGGAGAGCCGGTCGAGCATGCGGCGGAAGCGGCCGGCGGGCCTGGCGGCCCCGGCGGCCTTCCCGGAAGATCCCCCGGGAGGGGGTAGCGCACTCATGGGACCAGCGTACCGGCCGCCACCGTCACTCCACCCGGGCCGAACACCTGATCACATGGGCCGGACACCGGATCAGGACCGTTCGAAGCGGTATCCCATGCCCGGCTCGGTGACGAAGTGGCGGGGGTGCGAGGGGTCGGCCTCCAGCTTCCGCCGGAGCTGCGCCATGTAGACCCGCAGATAGTTGGTCTCCGTGCCGTAGGAGGGCCCCCACACCTCCTGGAGCAGCTGCTTCTGGCTGACCAGCCGGCCGGTGTTGCGCACCAGCACCTCCAGGAGGTGCCACTCGGTGGGGGTGAGCCGCACATCGCGCCCGTCCCGGTGGACCTTCTTCGCGGCCAGGTCGACGGTGAAGCCGTCGGTCTCCACGACCACCACGTCGTCGTCCCCGCCGCCCACCGGCTCCGCCCGGCGGACCGCCGCGCGCAGCCGGGCCAGCAGCTCGTCCATCCCGAAGGGCTTGGTGACATAGTCGTCCGCGCCCGCGTCCAGCGCCTCCACCTTCTCGTCGGAGGTGTGCCGGGCGGAGAGCACCAGGATCGGGACCCTGGTCCAGCCGCGCAGGCCCTTGATGACCTCCACCCCGTCCATGTCGGGCAGCCCGAGGTCGAGCACGACCACATCGGGGTGCCGGGCGGCGGCGAGCTGGAGCGCGGTGGCGCCGTCGGGCGCCGCGTCCACCTCGTACTTGCGGGCCTTGAGATTGATCACCAGGGCGCGAACGATCTGCGGCTCGTCGTCGACCACCAGCACCCTCGTCATCGCGGGCCCGCCTCTCTGTCGTGTCTGTTGTCTCTGTCGTGCGTCGGGTGCGTCGGGGTCATGGAGGCCATCGGGGCCTTCATCCGGGCTGCCAGGGCCGGCCGGGGCGGCCCGGCCGGTGTCGCGGCTGCCCCGGCCGGGACCGCCGCGCGCCGGGGAGGGCTCACGAGGTCACCTGGGCGGGCAGATCGGCGCTGACCGGCTCCACCCCGGGCGCCGCCCGCAGGGTGAGGACCATGGTCATTCCGCCACCGGGGGTGTCCTCGGCGCTCAGTGTGCCGCCCATGGCCTCCACGAAGCCCCGGGCCACCGCGAGGCCGAGCCCCACCCCGGCGCCGCGCGGGGCGTCGCCGTACCGCTGGAACGGCTCGAAGATGCGGTCCTTGCCGTCGTCGGGGACCCCGGGCCCCCGGTCGGCCACCCGGACCTCCACCCGGTCGCCCAGCGCGCTCGCGGCCACGGTCACCGGAACGCCCCCGGGGCTGTACTTCACCGCGTTCTCGACGATGTTGGCGACCGCCCGCTCCAGCAGCCCCCGGTCGACGGCGACCATCGGCAGCGACTCGGGGATGTCCAGCTCCACACTCTCCACGGGGACGGAGACCAGCGCGATCGGCACCACCTCGTCCAGATCGGTCACCCGGATCAACGGGGTGACCGTCCCGGTCTGGAGCCGGGACATGTCCAGCAGATTGCCCACCAGATGGTCCAGCCGGTCCGCGCCGTCCTCGATCCCCTCCAGCAGCTCCGCCTCGTCCTCGTCCGACCAGGCCACGTCGTCGGAGCGGAGCGAGGAGACAGCCGCCTTGATCGCCGCCAGCGGAGTGCGCAGATCATGGCTGACGGCCGCGAGCAGCGCCGTGCGGATACGGTTCCCCTCCGCCATCCGGCGGGCCTCCTCCGCCTCGCCCACCAGCCGCTGCCGGTCCAGGACCACGGCGGCCTGCGCGGCGAACGCCGCCAGCACCCGCCGGTCCTCGGCGGGCAGCACCCGGCCGGAGAGCGCGAGGGCCATGTCGTCGCCGACCGGCATGTCCACATCGGCGTCCTCGGGGCGCACCACCGACTCGGGGCCCACACTGCCCGCCGTGGTCCACGGCTCCACATCGCTCCGGCGCTCCAGCAGCGCCACCGACTCCATGCCGAAGGTCTCCCGGACCCGCTCCAGCAGCGCGTCGAGCGTGGTCTCGCCGCGCAGCACGCTCCCGGCGAGGAAGGAGAGGATCTCCGACTCCGCCCGCAGCCGGGCCGCCTGATGGGTGCGGCGGGCCGCCAGGTCGACCACCGAGGCCACCGCGACGGCCACCGCGAAGAAGATCACTATCGCGACGATGTTCTTCGGGTCGTAGACGGTGAGGGTCCGTACCGGGGGAGTGAAGTAGAAGTTCAGCAGCAAGGAACCCACCGCGGCCGAGGCGAGCGCCGGCAGCAGGCCGCCCAGCAGCGCCGCCAGCACGGTCAGGAAGAGGAAGAGCAGCACGTCGTTGGCGAGGCCGAGGGTGTCGTCCACCGCGGTGAGCAGCAGCGAGAGCAGGACCGGGGCGACGACTCCGGTGAGCCAGCCCGCGATGATCCGCGACCGGCCCAGCCGGGCGCCGCGCGCCACCGGGAGGCCGCGCCCCTTGCCCGCCTCGTCGTGGGTGACGATGTGGACATCGAGGTCGGGCCCGGAGTCCCGGGCGACGGTCGCGCCGACACCGGGGCCGAAGATGTACTGCCAGGCCTTGCGCCGGCTGGAGCCCAGCACGATCTGGGTGCCGTTGACCCCGCGCGCGAAGTCCAGCAGCGAGGCCGGGATGTCATCGCCTATGACGTGGTGGAAGGTGCCGCCGAGATCCTCCACCAGGGTCCGCTGGACGGCCAGTTCCTTCGGCGACGCCGAGGTCAGCCCGTCGCTGCGGGCGATGTAGACGGCGAGGATCTCACTGCCGGAGCCCTTCGCCGCCATGCGCGCCGCGCGCCGGATCAGGGTGCGGCCCTCGGGCCCGCCGGTGAGCCCGACGACGATCCGCTCACGCGCCTGCCAGGTGGAGCGGATGTTGTGCTCGCCCCGGTACTGCTGGAGGTACTCGTCGACCCGGTCGGCGACCCAGAGCAGCGCCAGCTCCCGCAGCGCGGTCAGATTCCCCGGGCGGAAGTAGTTCGACAGGGCCGCGTCGACCTTGTCCGGCTGGTAGATGTTGCCGTGGGCCATCCGTCTCCGCAGTGCCTGCGGCGACATGTCGACCAGCTCGATCTGGTCGGCCCGGCGGACCACCTCGTCGGGGACGGTCTCCCGCTGCCGCACCCCGGTGATCGACTCCACCACATCGCCGAGCGACTCGAAGTGCTGGATGTTGACGGTCGATATGACATCGATGCCGGCGGCGAGCAGCTCCTCGACGTCCTGCCAGCGCTTCCCGTTGCGCGAGCCCGGCACATTGGTGTGCGCCAGCTCGTCCACCAGGACCACCGCGGGACGGCGCTCCAGCACCGCGTCGACGTCCATCTCGGTGAAGACGGAGCCCCGGTACTCCAGCTCGCGGCGGTGGATCTGCTCCAGGCCGTGCAGCATCACCTCGGTGCGCGGCCGGCCGTGGTGCTCCACGAAGGCCACCACGCAGTCCGTGCCGCGCTCCACCCGGCGGTGCGCCTCGGAGAGCATGGCGTAGGTCTTGCCCACGCCCGGCGCCGCGCCGAGATAGATCCGTAGCTTGCCGCGTCCCATGGCCCCATTGTCTTCCAGAAACAGCCGGGTCCACCGGAACCGGCCGATTGCGCTCCGATGACCTTACGGCGAGCGATCCGGGCAAATCGGGTGGGGTGGCTGCCGTGGGCCTCTCCTTGACGGGATTCTGATACGGCTGTTCTGTCACGGGCCGGGACGGGGGCCGGCCCCCGGCGGACGGGCTCCCACCGGTCTCGTCCCCACCGGTCTCGTCCCCACCGGTCTCGTCCCCACCGGTCGCGGCGCCCGGACCCGGCCCGGTCAGCCCGCGGCTATCTCCCCGTCGTTCAGCTCCAGCACCCGGTCGGCGAGCCCCAGCAGCGTGGCGTCGTGCGTGGCCACCAGCGCCGTCACCCCCTCCGCGCGCACCACCGCGCGCAGCAGCTCCATCACCGCGAGACCCGTCTCCGCGTCGAGCTGCCCGGTGGGCTCGTCGGCGATGAGCAGCGCCGGACGGTTGGCCAGGGCACGGGCGATGGCGACCCGCTGCTGCTGGCCGCCGGACAGCTCCCCCGGGCGCTGGGCGGCGTGGTCCGCGAGGCCGACCAGCCCCAGCAGCAGCTCCACCCGCTCCTCGCGCTCCTTCGACGCGGCCCTGCGCAGCCGCATCGGCACCCCGACGTTCTCGGCGGCGGTCAGAATGGGGATCAGCCCGAAGGACTGGAAGACGAAGCCGATCCGGTCCCGGCGCAGCTCCAGCAGGCCGTTCTCGCCCAGGGCGGAGAGATCCGCGCCGTCGACGGTGACCCGGCCCTCGTCGGGGGAGTCCAGCCCGCCGACCAGGTTGAGCAGGGTGGTCTTGCCCGAGCCGGAGCGGCCCTTGAGCGCCACCAGCTCACCGCGCGGGACCTCGAAGGAGACGCCCCGCAGGGCATGGACGGCCGCCGCGCCGGTCCCGTACGAACGGCGCAGATTCTCCACCCGCACCATGGGGCCGGGCGGGCGCTCCTCCGTGAGGGCCGCACCGCCCCGGGCAGCGCTGTTCTCGGCCATCGAATCCCCCTCGTACAACTGTCCGACACATCGGTCCGGGCACAGTACGGCGGAATGCCGGTGGGCCGCACCCCCCGCAGGGAATACGGCCCACCGGCCCGGAACGTTCCCGGAGAGGGGTCAGCGCACCTCGGTGATCTCGGGGCCGCGCTGGAGCTGGCCCATGCCCCCGGAGAAGCGGGAGTTCTCCTGGTCCTCCTGCTGGACGCCCTCGGGCACCATCTGGGCGTCCTCCGGCAGCTTGAGGACGATCGGGTCGCGCGGCGCCATGGGGCCGTCGCCCCGCACCACGACCGTGTCCTGGAAGACCTGCTCCAGGAGGCCCGCCGCCTCGGGCTGGACCGCGCCCTGGCCGGAGATCACTCCGCGCAGGAACCAGCGGGGCCCGTCGACGCCGACGAAGCGCACCAGCTGCACACCGCCGGTGCCGTCCGGCAGCTGTACGGGCACCTGGGCGCGCAGCTCCCAGCCGAGCGGGCCCTCGACCTCGTCGATGATGCCGCCCTGCTGGGTGATGCCGGAGGCGATCTCGTCGCGCACCTCGCCCCAGATGCCCTCCTTCTTGGGCGCGGCGAACGCCTGGAGCTGTACGGCGCTGTCCCGCAGCACCACGGTGGCCGCGACGATCGCGTCGCCCGCGACCTCCACCCGCAGCTCCATGCCCTCGACCCCGGGCACGAAAAGACCGCCCAGATCGACCCGGCCCTCGCCGGGCGCGGACACCTCGGAGATGTCCCAGGGGCCATCGGGGCGCGGAGCCGGCGGAAGGTTCATCCGGCGGGAGCCGCTCTCGGCGGCCGTGCCGGTGTCCTCCTGGGTGCCGCGCTCGTCGACGACCTGCTCGGCCTCGCCCGTTGCGTCCGCGTCCCCCGCGGAACCACTCTTCTTGCGACGTCCGAACACGTCACTGTCCTTCCCGGTCGGATACGACGGAAGCGTATCGATTCCCACCCGTTGAGCCGTCCACGGCAGTGTGACCGCCGGTGGACCCGAAGCCCCCCTCGGCCCGCGCCGAGCCGGGAAGCTCCGCCACCTCGTGGAAGCGCACCTTCTCGACCTGCTGGACGACCAGTTGCGCAATGCGGTCGAACCTCTCGAACCGCACCGTCTCGCGCGGGTCGAGATTGACCACGATCACCTTGATCTCCCCACGGTACCCGGCATCAATCGTCCCCGGGGCATTCACCAGGGCCACACCGAGGCGGGCGGCCAGCCCGGAGCGCGGATGGACGAAGGCGGCGTACCCGTCGGGGAGGGCGATGGAGACCCCGGTGGGCAGCACCGCGCGCTCGCCGGGAGCCAGCTCGGCCGCCTCGCTGGTGACCAGGTCGGCACCGGCGTCACCGGGGTGCGCGTACACCGGCAGCGGCACCTCGGGGTCGACCCGGCGGATCAGTACGTCGACGGGGCTGGGGGACGCGTTCATCAGGGGTTCACCTCGAAGGCGCGGGTGCGCCGGATCTGGTCGGGATCGGCCATCGCCGCCTCGATCTCCGCCGGGCGGCCGTTGTCGATGAAGTGGTCGAGCTTGACCTCGACGAAGAGGGCCCGGGCGCGGACGGCGACCTCGCCGCCGGGTCCGCCGATCCGGCCCACGGCCGTCGAGTAGATCTTGCGGCCGGACACCGCCGTGACCTCGGCCTGGAGATGGAGCACGGTGTCCACGGGCACGGGCCGCACATAGTCGGTCTCCAGCCGCCCGGTCACCGCGATCGTCCGCAGCAGCCAGTTCAGCGCGCCCAGCGTCTCGTCCAGGGCGGAGGCCAGCACACCGCCGTGCGCCAGCCCCGGAGCGCCCTGGTGGGCGGGTTTCACGGTGAACTCGGCGGAGATGCTCACGCCCTCGCCGGCCCGGGCCTGGAGGTGCAGACCGTGGGGCTGACCCCCGCCACAGCCGAAACAGTGCTCGTAGTGGGCGCCGAGCAGTTCGCCCGGGGCCGGGGCGTCGGGATGGCGTACCGGCGGTATGGCGTCCGGCGGGGGGATCAGGGCTCCGGGCGCGGAGGCCGCGCCGGAGGGGTTCGCTGTGCTCACAGGGGCAGACCTTACCCGCGGTCCGGACGCACCGGCTCGGGCCGAGCCGCCGCCCGGGAACAGCCGCGTGGAGCCCACCCGCGCGGCGGGCGGGTCACCGCACCGTGCCAAGCTTGCCCTCATGCAGCCTTCCGCCCCGCGCTACGACGAACGACTGACCGCTCCACGAGCCTGGTGGGCCATCACCGCGCTGGTGGCCGTCTCCGGCGGTCTCGTCACCTTCCCCCTCGGCACCCTGCCGATGCTCGGCGGCCTGGTCGGGGCCGCCGCCCTGGCGGCGGTCGTGGTCAGCTCCTACGGCTCGGCCCGCATCCGGGTGGTGGCGGACTCCCTGGTCGCGGGAGACGCCAGGATTCCGCTGACGGCCCTCGGGGAGCCCGAGGTGCTGAACGCGGAGGAGGCGCGCGCCTGGCGCTCGTACAAGGCCGACCCGCGGGCCTTCATGCTGCTGCGCAGCTATGTCCCGACGGCGGTGCGGATCGAGGTCACCGACCCGGCCGACCCCACCCCGTACATCTATCTGTCGACCCGGGACCCGAAGGGGCTGGCCGCCGCGCTGGCGGCCTGAGGGGCGGGAGCGGCTCCCGCGGGCGGGCCGGACGGCCCGGGGCCGGTGGGCCGGCCCTGAGGGGCCCCGAAGAGGTCAGCCCTCCAGCTCGTTCGGCTTCCGCAGCGGCTCCAGCGGCTCGGCGTGCTGTTCCAGCGGCGGGAGCGAGGGCAGGGCGTCCCACGGGACCTGCTTGGTCCGCAGGTCCTTGCGGACCCGGTCCGCGAGGTGGCGGGTGTCCCGCCGGTTCATCACGGCACCGACGGCCGCGCCGACCATGAACGGAATCAGGTTCGGCAGATTGCGGATCATGCGCTTCATGATCTGCTGGCGCAGTTCGCGCTTGAGGCCGCTGCTCAGCACGGCGGCGTTCTTGTAGGTGGACGGCTTGGTCACCTCGATGCCGCGCTCCTCCGACCAGGCGGTCAGATAGGCGGTGCTGCGGTCCTTGAGACCGCCCTCGGGACGCAGGCCGTAGACCTCGTGCAGCTCCGCTATGAGCTTCAGCTCGATCGCGGCCACACCGGTGATCTCCGCCGCCAGCTCGGCCGGCATCGCCGGCGGCACGGGCAGCATCGCCGCGGCGCCCACGCTCGCGCCCACGGTGGCGGTGGCGGTGGACGCGCCCGCGACCAGCTTGTCGGCAAGCTGCTCGGGGCTCAGGCCGGGGAACTGCGCGCGCAGGGTCGCCAGATCGCGCACCGGCACGCGCGGCGCGTTCTCGATGATCCGGTCGGCGATCCAGCCGACCGCGGCCCGGGTGCCCTCACCGCTTCTGCGGACGCCCTCGCGCACCGCGCTCAGCCGCCGGAACCTGGTCGGGGTTCCCGGCCGCTCCTCGCCGGGGAGCGCTTCGACGGCCCCCTCCGGGAGGGTGGCGAGAGCCGCCTCGTGCGGGAGCGTTCCGGACGGGGCCCCGGGGCCCCGTCCCTCGTCTCCCGCACGGGCTTCTCCCACGCGGTCGGGCAGATGGGCGGCCCAGTCCCCGGCAGCGGGCTCGGTGCCCTCCGCAGGTCCTGTGCCGCCCCGGTGCGCCTCCGACGGCTTCTCGCGCCGGAAGAGCCGCTTCCTGGACGGTGTCTCGTCTGCTGCCACGGCCGTCCCGACCTCAGTCGCAGTCGCGGCAGATCGGCTGGCCGTTCTTCTCGCGGGCCAGCTGGCTGCGGTGGTGGACCAGGAAGCAGCTCATGCAGGTGAACTCATCCGCCTGCTTGGGCAGCACCCGGACGGCCAGCTCCTCATTGGACAGGTCCGCTCCGGGCAGCTCCATGCCCTCGGCTGCCTCGAACTCGTCGACATCGACGGTCGAGGTGGACTTGTCGTTCCGCCGGGCCTTGAGTTCTTCAAGACTGTCGGAATCGACGTCGTCATCGGTCTTGCGTGGGGTGTCGTAGTCCGTTGCCATGTCGCTCTCCCCCTCTGGGTGATTTAGGTGTCTCCAGCGCACGTAACGCGTGAGAGGCCGGACTTGTGCCCGACCTGAGGCGGAGATTTTGCCTCACATCAAGGTCTGTTACTCAATCGACACCCAACCGGATCGCCCGAGAGTGATCGGGTTGGATGGCGATGGGGACCGTACACGATCCCAATGCCGCAGCTCACGGGCGCCACCCCGTGTACTTCCCGTCATCTTGACCCCCGGAAACCCGGACTTTTACCGGCTTTCCGGAAAGCGCCTTGATCACGGAGAGTAGATGGCCTGAAAGTCGCCTCTGTGATCGATCGCACAGACACAACCCCGGAACATGTCCGAAAAATTCCGCCTAAAGCGAACGGGGTGTCTGACGTCGAACACCCTCTCAGAGGGGAAGAGTGACGCGCATCACGAGCCCTCCCCCCTCACGGGGCTCCGCGATGATACGTCCCCCGTGGGCCCGCGCCACCGACCGGGCGATCGAAAGACCGAGCCCGACGCCCTTGTCACTGCCCGTGCGGTCCTCCCGCAGCCGCCGGAACGGCTCCCAGAGGTTGTCGATCTCGTAGGCGGGCACCACCGGGCCGGTATTGGACACCACCAGGACGCCCTGGCCGTTCGCCACCTCCGTGGTCACCCTCACCCAGCCCTCCTCGGCGATGTTGTACCGCACGGCGTTCTGGACGAGATTCAGCGCGATGCGCTCCAGGAGGACGCCATTGCCCTGCACGACCGCGGGGGCGCACTCGGCGTGGATCTCCACCCCCTTGGCGTCCGCCTCCGCGCGGGTCTGGTCGACCGCGTGGCTCGCGACCTCCGCGAGGTCCACCGGTTTGCGCTCGAAGGTCTGGTTGTCGCTGCGGGCCAGCAGCAGCAGACCCTCCACGAGCTGCTCACTGCGCTCATTGGTGGCCAGCAGGGTCTTGCCCAGCTGCTGGAGCTCCACCGGGGCGCCCGGGTCCGAGAGGTGCACCTCCAGCAGCGTCCGGTTGATCGCCAGCGGGGTGCGCAGCTCGTGCGAGGCGTTGGCCACGAACCGCTGCTGGGCCGTGAAGGCCCGGCTGAGCCGGTCCAGCATCTCGTCGAAGGTGTCGGCCAGCTCCTTCAGCTCGTCGTCCGGGCCGTCCATCTCGATCCGCCGCGAGAGGTCCGAACCGGCGACCTGGCGGGCGGTGCGGGTGATCCGGCCCAGCGGTGAGAGCACCCGGCCCGCCATCGCGTAGCCGAAGGCGAAGGCGATGATGCTCAGCCCCAGCAGGGCGAAGAGCGAGCGCCGCAGCAGATCGTCGAGAGCGACCTCGCGCTCATGGGCGAAGCACGCCGACAACACGGCGTTGGCCTGCTCCGCCGAGAGCCGGGGGACCAGGGCGCTGCAGGAGTCGTTGGTGCGCTGGATCTTGCTGTCCGGGAGCAGCTTGAAGGGCAGCGATGTGCCCGAGTTCAGCGCCTGCGCGGCCAGCAGATAGATGATCGACAGCAGCAGCACACCGGCGATCAGGAACATTCCGCCGTACAGCAGGGTCAGCCGTATCCGGATGGTCGGGCGCAGCAGGGGGCGGACGGGGTCGCGCGGGTCCCAGGTGGGCTTCGGGGGCGCCGAGGGGGGCGCCGGAGCGGAGGCCACCGGCTCAGATCCGGTAGCCGGAGCCGGGCACGGTGACGATCACCGGGGGCTCCCCGAGCTTGCGGCGCAGCGTCATCACGGTCACCCGCACCACATTGGTGAAGGGGTCCGTGTTCTCGTCCCACGCCTTCTCCAGCAACTGCTCGGCCGAGACCACCGCGCCCTCGCTCCGCATCAGGACCTCCAGGACGGCGAACTCCTTGGGTGCGAGCTGGATCTCCCGGCCGTCGCGGAACACCTCGCGCCGGTTGGGGTCCAGCTTGATCCCCGCGCGCTCCAGGACCGGCGGCAGCGGGACGGTCGTGCGCCGGCCCAGCGCCCGCACCCGGGCGATCAGCTCGGTGAAGGCGAAGGGCTTGGGCAGATAGTCGTCCGCGCCCAGCTCCAGGCCCTCGACCCGGTCGCTGACATCGCCGGACGCGGTCAGCATCAGCACCCGGGTGGGCATGCCCAGCTCGACGACCCGCCGGCACACATCGTCACCGTGGACCAGCGGAAGGTCGCGGTCCAGGACGACGACGTCGTAGTCGTTGACCCCGATCCGCTCCAGGGCCGCCGCTCCGTCGTACACGACGTCGACGGCCATGGCCTCCCGGCGCAGTCCGGTGGCCACCGCATCGGCGAGCAGCTGCTCGTCCTCGACGACGAGTACGCGCACGTCTCGATTCCTTCCTCCGGGCCCCGTCACCCATGATCAGGGCAGGTTTGCGCACTGGCTGTGCGTATCCATCCTGCCCGTTACGCGCGTAAACCGGCTGTAAGGCGGTCCCCGCCCGGGAGCACCGGGGTGGTGTTCCGGGAATCAACCGGATTCCCGGGCCAGTTGAGGTTTCTCCGGGGGGAGCCCGGGGGAGGACGAGAAGACACCCGCGATCACGCCCAGTAATGGCACCCACCCCGAAGCGTGCCAGAAGTGATCGATCGTCCTCTGCTGCGGCAGGGGAATCCCCAGGCACACCCCCGTGCCACCGACCCACGACGAGGGGGCGCACATGGACGCATTCACCGCAGGGCTGCTGCAGCGCATAAAGGCTGCGGAGACGGACCTCACGCTGGCTCGTGAGACGGGCGACGACTTCCTGGCCGACGTGGAGCAGGCCGAGCTGGACGATCTGCACCGGCTGGCGGCCGAGCACGGCGTCGAGGTCAGGGCGGCCTAGAGAGTTTCTCCCGGATCAGGCCGGAGCCGCCGGGACGGGAAGGGCCCCGGCGCACACCACCGCGCCGGGGCCCTTCCCGTCCGGCGGCTCCGGAGCCCGTCCGGCGGGGCCGGGGAGCGGGAAGGCGGGCCGGTCGCTTCCGGGGGCCTCCCACCGGCCTCGGGGCCCTGGCGAGCCGTCGCCGTCGCCTCTGGACCGTCTCCTCCGGACCGTGCGGGGGGACGCGGGCCCTGGTGCCGCGCCTCGCCGCGTTGTCGTCGGTCGCCGGCGCTCCGTGAGGGCTCAGGGCTCCGCCCTCCGCCTCGCGATCCACGGCACCGGACCCCGCTCACCGATCCGGCGTGATCCGGCCCGATCCGAAGGGGACTCCTTAGTCGTGCCAGGCGCCGAACTCCTCCAGCAGCTCCTGGAGCGGCTCGAAGACCCCGGGGCTCGCCGCCACCGTCAGGTCGTACGAAGGGCCGCTGCCCGGCCGTCCGCCGGTCAGGGCCCCCGCCTCCCGTGCGATCAGATCGCCCGCGGCCAGGTCCCAGGGGTGGAGGCCGCGCTCGTAGTACCCGTCCAGCCGGCCCGCGGCCACATCGCAGAGATCGATCGCGGCCGACCCGCCGCGGCGGATGTCCCGCAGCCGCGGGATCAGCCGCTGGGCGATGTCGGCCTGGTGGGCGCGGACGTCCCGCACATAGTTGAAACCGGTGGAGACCAGGGCCTGCTCCAGCGGAGCCGCCGCACGGCAGCGCAGCCGCCGGTCCCCGGCGTACGCACCGCCGCCCCGCACCGCCCGGACGGTCTCACCGCGCATCGGAATCCCCACCACCCCCACGACCGTCTCGCCCCGGTACTCGGCGGCGATGGAGACGGACCACGTCGGCAGCCCGTAGAGATAGTTCACCGTGCCGTCGAGCGGATCGACGACCCAGCGCACCCCGCTGCGGCCCTCGACGGAAGCGCCCTCCTCGCCGAGGAAGCCGTCATCGGGGCGGTGCTCGCCGAGGAAGCCCGTGATCAGCTTCTCGGCGGCGATGTCCATCTCCGTGACGACATCGATGGGGCTGGACTTGGTGGCGGCCACCCCCAGATCGTCGGGGCGCCCGTCCCGCAGCAGTGCCCCCGCCCGCCCGGCGGCCTCCAGCGCGAGATCGAGCAGTTCGGAGAGCAGGCTGTCACTGATCGCGGTCACGGGGGGACTCCTCAGGCGAAGGGACTGTCGGCGCCCGCGGCGGCGGGCCTGGGCGCCCTGGCCGGGCAGCAGCCGATGGGACAGAGGTCGTGCGAGGGAGCGAGCGCGCCGAGCGCACAGCGCTCCACGGACACCCCGCGCTCGGCGCCGGCCCGCTCCAGCAGCAGATCGCGCACGGCCGCCGCGAACCGGGGATCGGCGCCGACCGTCGCCGAGCGGCGCACCGGCAGACCCAGCTCGGCCGCCTTCGCCATGGCCTCCGTGTCCAGGTCGTACAGGACCTCCATATGGTCCGAGACGAACCCGATGGGCACCATGACGGCCGCCGGGGCACCGGAGCCGTGCAGCTCCTCCAGGTGGTCGCAGATGTCCGGCTCCAGCCACGGGGTGTGGGGAGAGCCGCTGCGCGACTGGTAGACCAGCCGCCACGGACGCTCCACACCCGTCTCGTCGGCCACCGCCTCCGCGATCAGCCGGGCGACCTCCAGGTGCTGGCGCACATACGCCCCGCCGCCGCCGTGCTCCGCCGGCGGGCCCGAGGTGTCCGCCGCGCTGTCGGGGATGGAGTGTGTGGTGAACGCCAGATGGGCGCCCGCGCGCACCTCCTCGTCCAGCTCGCCGAGTGAGGCCAGGACTCCGTCGATCATGGGGCGGATGAAGCCGGGGTGGTTGAAGTAGTGGCGCAGCTTGTCCACGCGGGGCGGTTCGAGGCCCTCCGCCGCGAGTGTCGCGAGGGCGTCCGCGAGGTTCTCGCGGTACTGGCGGCAGCCCGAGTACGAGGCGTACGCGCTGGTGGCGAGGACGGCGATCCGGCGGTGGCCGGCCAGCGTCATCTCGCGGAGGGTGTCGGTCAGGTACGGCGCCCAGTTCCGGTTGCCCCAGTGGACCGGGAGGCCGATGCCGTGCTCCGCGAAGTCCTTGCGCAGCGCGTCCAGCAGGGTGCGGTTCTGCTCGTTGATGGGGCTGACCCCGCCGAAGAGGAAGTAGTGCCGGCCCACCTCCTTCAGCCGCTCCTTGGGGATGCCTCGGCCCCGGGTCACATTCTCCAGGAAGGGGACGACATCGTCCGGGGCCTCGGGGCCGCCGAAGGAGAGCAGGAGCAGGGCGTCGTAAGGGGAGGGGTCGCGCGCGTCGGACATGCCCCCGATCCTGCCACCCGTCTCCCCTCGCCCCCTCACCCACCCGCCGCCGGGCACCACATTCCGGCCTCCGCACTGCTGTCCCGCGGTGGTGGGGGTGCTCCGCCCTGTTCGCCTCGCGCCCTCGTGGCCCGGGGTGCGGGGCCCGTGGCCCCGGGTGCGTGGCCCGGGGTGGGCCGTCCCGGCCCGGGCGGTGCGGGTTGCCTGTGGCCCGGGGTCCGTCCTCAAGCGCCGGACGGGCTGGGTTGGTGCGGGTTTCCTGTGGTGCGGGGGCCGTCCTCGATCCCCCAGAGCTGCCCCTGGGAGTGCCCCCGGACGGGCTGGAATCGCTCGGGTCTCCTGCGGTGCGTGGCCCGGGGTGAGCCGTCCCGGCCCGGACGGTGCGGGTTGCCTGTGGCCCGGGGTCCGTCCTCAAGCGCCGGACGGGCTGGGTTGGTGCGGGTTTCCTGTGGTGCGGGGGCCGTCCTCGATCCCCCAGAGCTGCCTCGGGGAGTGTCCCCGGACGGGCTGAGGCTGCTCGGCCGTCAGGGGCGCACGGGGGCGGTCTCGGACGCCGGGCGGGCCGGGATGGTGCGGCCCCCTGTGGCGCGGGCGCCGTCCCCGAGCCTCCCCGGGGCTTCCTCGCCGGGGGCCCTGGGGGCCGGGTTCTCCGGGGCGGGAGGAACCCCCGTGCGCGCGGGCCCGCCGCAGGCGTAATCTGCCATGGCCGCCCACACGCCTTACCGGAGCCCTCCTTGGCCAGCCCCTACCGCCAGATCTTCACCGCCCCCGGCACCCGCCTCTTCTCCGCCGCCGGACTCTTCGGCCGCATGCCCCTGGCGATGATGGGCGTCGGCATCGTGACGATGGTGTCCCAGCTCACCGGCGAGTACGCCATCGCCGGCGCCCTCTCCGCCACCGTCGCCCTCTCCATGGCCGTCCTCGGCCCCCAGGTCTCCCGGCTCGTCGACCGGCACGGCCAGGCCAGAGTGCTCCGCCCGGCCGCCCTGATCGCCTCCGCCTCGGTGGGCGGACTGCTGATCTGCGCCTCCCGGGGAGCGCCGACCTGGACGCTCTTCCTCTTCACGGCGACCGCCGGCTGCGTCCCGAGCGTCGGCGCCATGATCCGGGCCCGCTGGGCCGAGATCTACCGGAACTCCCCGCGCGAGCTGCACACCGCGTACTCCTGGGAGGCGATCGTCGACGAGCTCTGCTTCATCTGCGGACCGAGCATCGCGATCGGCCTCTCCACCGTCTGGTTCCCGGAGGCCGGACCGCTCCTCGCCGTGCTGCTGCTCCTCGGCGGGGTCTTCTGGCTCACCGCGCAGCGCTCCACCGAACCCCCGCCGCACCCGCGCGGCCACCAGCCGGGCCGCTCCGCGCTCCGTTCCCCGGGCCTCCAGGTCCTGGTCCTCACCTTCGTCGCCACGGGCGCGGTCTTCGGCTCGGTCGACGTCGTCACCGTGGCCTTCGCGGAGGCGGAGGGCAACACGGCCGCGGCGGGCCTGATACTCGCCGTCTACGCCCTCGGCTCCTGCCTCGCCGCCGTGATATTCGGGCTGCTGCACCTCAAGGGACCCGCGCCCCGGCGGTGGCTGCTGGGCGTGGTCGCGATGGCCCTGAGTATGATCCCCCTCCAACTGGCCGGGAATCTCATATTCCTGGCCGTGGCGCTCTTCGTCGCGGGCCTGGCCATCGCACCCACGATGGTCACCACGATGGCCCTGGTCCAGCAGCATGTGCCGCGCTCCAGCCTGACCGAGGGCATGACCTGGGTCAGTACCGGACTCGCGGTCGGTGTGGCGCTCGGCTTCTCCGCCGGGGGCTGGGCGGTCGACGCGTCCGGCGCGGCGGCGGGGTACGCGGTGCCCGGGATCGCCGGGGCGGTCGCGGTCGGAGCGGCGCTTGTGGGATACCGCCGGCTGCACGGGCCGGTGCCGAAGCGGGAGGGACAGCCGGGCGATGACCAGGGGCAGCAGGAGCGGCGCGACGCGAATATGGCGTAACTGGGCGGGCACCGTCACCGCCCGGCCGGCCCGGGAGGTCTCCCCGGCGTCGGCCGGCGAGGTCGCCGACGCGGTCCGCGGCGCGGCCGAGGCCGGGCTGCGGGTGAAGACAGCCGGGACCGGCCACTCCTTCACCGCCATCGCCGCCACCGACGGCCTGCTGATCAGGCCCGATCTGCTCACCGGCATCCGCGGGATCGACCGCGCGGCCATGACCGTCACGGTCGAGTCCGGTACGCCCCTGAAGCGGCTGAACGCGGCCCTCGCCCGGGAGGGTCTCTCCCTCACCAACATGGGGGACATCACCGAGCAGACCGCCGCGGGCGCCGTCAGCACCGGCACCCACGGCACCGGCCGCGACTCCGCCTCCCTCTCCGCGCAGATCACCGGGCTGGAGCTGGTCTCGGCGGACGGCACCCTGCTGACCTGCTCGCGGCTGGAGAACCCGGAGGTCTTCGCGGTCGCCAGGACCGGGCTGGGCGCCCTCGGGGTGATCACCGCGATCACCTTCGCCGTGGAGCCCCTCTTTCTGCTGAGGGCCCGTGAGGAGCCGATGTCCTTCGACCGGGTCACCGCCGAATTCGACGCCCTGCACGCGGAGAACGAACACTTCGAGTTCTACTGGTTCCCGCACACCGGCCACTGCAGCACCAAGCGGAACAACCGTTCCGCGGGCCCCGCCGACCCGCCCGGACGGCTCGGTGCCTTCATCCAGGACGAAGTGGTCGCGAACGGCCTCTTCCAGGTGGCCAGCTCCCTGGGCCGCGCCGTCCCGGCGACCGTCCCCGCCATCGCCCGCGTCGCCGGCCGGGCCCTCTCGGCGCGCACCTACACCGACATCCCGCACCGGGTCTTCACCTCTCCGCGCCGGGTGCGTTTCGTGGAGATGGAGTACGCGGTGCCCCGCGAGGCCGCCGTCGCGGCGCTGCGCGAGGTGCGGGCGATGATCGAGCGCTCGCCGCTGAGGGTCGGCTTCCCGGTGGAGGTGCGCACCGCCCCGGCCGACGACATCGCGCTCTCCGCCGCGTCCGGCCGGGACAGCGCCTATCTCGCCGTCCATCTCTACCGGGGCACCCCCCACCGCGCCTACTTCACCGCCGTGGAGCGGATCATGACCGCCCACGGCGGCCGGCCCCACTGGGGCAAGCTCCACACCCGGGACGCCGAGTACCTCGCTGGCGTCTATCCGCGGTTCGCCGAGTTCACGGCGGTACGGGACCGGCTGGACCCGGAGCGCCGGTTCGGCAACGACCATCTGCGCCGGGTGCTCGGTGACTGAGCCGGGCCGGGCCGGGTCAGGGCGCGGTGCTCGCACCCCGGTTCGTACCGTCCGTGGCGCCGCCCGGTGCGGACGGGGCCGCCGGTGCGGAGGGGGTGGGCACCGGAGCCGTGCCGCCGCCCGGGGACTCGCCGCCGGAGCCGGGCCGCTCGCCGGTCTCCCCGCCGGGGAGGGAGGGCGCGGTGGACGGATCGGCCGTGCCGCCGCCGCTCCCGCCCGGGGACGAGGGCTCGACCGGCTCCCCGCTCTCCCGGCCTCGTTCCCCGTTTTCGTCCCCGGTGTCCCCGTTCCCGTCGTCCCCGGTGTCGCCGTTTCCGTCTCCGCTGTCACCGGGCCGCGGGGAGCCGCCGGGGCTCCCCGGCCGTTCGTCCTCCCGCTCCCCGGGGCCGGGTGAGCGCTCGTCCGCCGGTCCCGACCGGCCGGTCTCACCGCGCACCACCGAGCCGACGGTGGTGCCGTTGCCGCCGCTCAGCTCGGAGCCCGAGGCCAGTTCCAGACCGGTGATGGTGACCATGGCGATACCGAAGACGGCCCCGGCGGCGATGAGCGGACGCTTCCATCCGCGCACCCGGGTCCCGTGGACGGTGGCGGCGCCGAACTCCCCGGCGGGCGCGGTGGCGCCGGACTCCCCGCCGGGCTCGGGGGAGCCGGCCGGGCCGGCCGCCCGGCGGCCCCCGCGACGGCCCGGAACCACCGCCTCGCGCTCGCGCAACTGCTCGCCGGTCCGGCTGAACAGATGCTGGAAGACCGAACCACCGCAGGTGGCGACCACACTGACGACACCGGCACCGATGATCGTGCCGTACACGCCCAGGCTGGACGCGAGCACCGCGGCCGCGACCGCGGCGAGCGTGCTCCCGGCCACCTGCGGAAGGCTCAGATCGATCCGCCGCTCCCGCTCTTCCTTGTGGTCCGTTCCCGTGTCCGGCTTCTGATGCATCTTCAGTCCCTGCGCGCCCTTCTGTCCCGTGCGTACCCATGAGGGACAAATGGGCGAAGTGAATAGTTCCCTTTGCGGAGATTCTGTGAATCAGAACACCCGTCACCCGTGCGGCTGCGGCGGGGTGCCGGCCGCCCGGTGAAGTTCGGCGGCGCGGCAGTCCACCCGGATGGCCCGAATGGAGTACTGTGGCGAACCCTGGGCCCGAGCTCCCTCATGGGTGCCCGGAAACCAGGGAGGGGGCCGAAAGCGGCGCTCGAACCGGCGGCGTCGCGATATCGCTGGGTAATCCGCACGCGGAGTGATCGATTGGTCACGCTGAGTGGTAAACGGGTAACCTTGCCATAACGGCGATCACGGGCCTGTGCCCGACACGCCGGGCAACTCGGCAAGGTTGTGGCAGGCTGCACCCGGGCAGGCCACACTCGACTAGCGGAAGCAGTACGCGACAGGTGACGTCGGCAGGCACCACCCGGGAGGTCCCCATGCCCGAACTGCGTGTCGTGGCCGTCTCCAACGACGGCACACGACTGGTGCTCAAAGCTGCCGACAGTACGGAGTACACCCTTCCGATCGACGAGCGGCTGCGCGCCGCCGTGCGGAACGACCGTGCCCGCCTCGGCCAGATCGAGATCGAGGTGGAGAGCCACCTCCGCCCCCGTGACATCCAGGCGCGGATACGTGCCGGAGCCTCCGCCGAGGAGGTGGCCCAGCTCGCCGGCATCCCGGTCGAGCGGGTCCGCCGCTTCGAGGGACCGGTGCTCGCGGAGCGGGCCTTCATGGCGGAGCGGGCGCGCAAGACCCCCGTGCGCCGCCCCGGCGAGAACGCCGGACCCCAGCTCGGCGAGGCGGTGCAGGAGCGGCTCGGTCTGCGCGGCGCCGAGAAGGACACCGTGCTGTGGGACTCCTGGCGGCGCGACGACGGCACCTGGGAAGTCCTGCTGATCTACCGGGTGGCGGGTGAGCCGCACTCCGCGAGCTGGACCTACGACCCCCCGCGCCGGCTGGTCATCGCGGTGGACGACGAGGCGCGCTCGCTCATCGGCGAGACCGACGACACCATCGCCACGCAGGAGCCCAGCTTCCCCTTCGTGCCGCGGATCGCCCGGCTGCCCCGGGACCGTCCGCTCGACCGCACCCTGGACCGGCCGGCCGACCGGCCGAGCGCCAACGGGCCGGCGGCGGGCGCCGACGACGGCGGCAGCAGTGAACGGGACTCCCTGACCAGCCTCCTGGAGGCGGTGCCGAGCTTCCGGGGCGACATGGTCGTACCGGAGCGCACGGCGCCGGCCGACCCGCTGGCGGAGGACGACCAGGAGCCGGACGAGGAGGAGCCGGTCGCCCCCGCCGCGTCGGCGGGCGCGGGCTCGGCCTACGCGGATGTGCTGATGCCTCGGTCCGTGGCCGGGCACCGGGACCGGCTGACCGGCACCACGGACCGTCAGGCGGAGGCGGACGGCGTCCGTCCGGGCCGCCGCGCGGCCGTTCCGAGCTGGGACGAGATCGTCTTCGGCACCCGCCGCAAGAAGCAGGACTAGGGAGTTTCTTCCGGATCGGGCCGGATCGGGCCGGATCGGTGAGCGGGGTCCGGGCCCGCGAGCCCGGCACCATCCGAAAGAGACGACTCAGCGTGCCGCCGTCCGCACCGGACGACAGAACACGACGCCGGGCCGCACCCCCCACGGGGTGCGGCCCGGCCTCCGTTGTCCTCCACGCGGCCCCGCGCCGAGCCCCTTCCGCCGGCCGACGAGGACGGCGGGCCCGTCGGCCGGCGGAAGGGGCTCTCCATGCCTCCGGCCCCCGACCGGCGGCAAACCGGTCGGGGGCCGGAGGGCCCCGGGTGAATCCCCCGATACCCCGAGGCGGGGGACGCGCCCCGCGTGGTGCGGCGCGCGCCCCGAAGGGCGGCCATCCAGGACAGGACGGCCTCCGGCAGGTGGGTCTCAGGCCCGGCGGGGGGCGACGAGCCGCGCGGCTCTCGCCTCCTTCTCCGCTTCCTGCCAGAGGCGTCGCAGCATCCTCGCCCGCTCCGCCGGACGCATCCGGGAGATGGCGATCTCCGCACAGGCGACGCCATCGGCCCACGGCATGGTGAGCACGGCACGCTGGCGGGGGATGGCAGCCAGTGAATTGGTGACCCCACCCGGCTGGTGCCGCGCCTCGGAGGCACGGGACTCGGTGGCCGCGGCACGCGCGTCCGCCCGCTGCTTCTGCTGCTGCGGGCTGAGCCGGGAGAGATTGCGCACATGGACGACCTTGCGGCGGCCCGCGAGGAGATCCGCCTGGAGTTCAGGGCCGAGTTCGAGTACGGAGAGCTTGGAGGAGATGGTCGACTGGGCGATGCCGAGGCGCTTCGCGGCCTTGTTCTGGGAACCGTAGAACTCGACCAGCTTCTTCAGCGCGTACGCCTGCTCCAGGGGGTTCATGTCGTCACGGTGCACATTGGCGACGAAGGCGGCTTCGAGCAGCGAGCGGTCGGTCGACACCAGCGCGTCGTCGACACTGACCCGCACATGGGTCAGCCCCGCGAGCCGGGCGGCCTCCAGCCGGCGGTGGCCGTCGACCACGATGTAGCGGGCGCCGGGCGCCAGTTCGGTGGCGCGTGCGGGCCGTTCCCGCACATAGGCCTGGACCGACGCGACGGTGATCGCGTTGACCAGGCCGATCTCACGGACACTGGTGGTAAGCGGCTCAAGGTCTCTCAGTGCTTCACGTGGATTATCCGGGTTCTGACCGATCCAGCTCAGCGGCAACTCCGAGGGCTGCCGGATCGCGGCGTCGAAGTGGGTCTGCTCCTGGTCGAGCTCGGTGAACATCTGTGAGGACATGCTGATGGAACCCTTCCTCTTGCCAGCCACCCGGTTTCCCCGCCTTCAACCCGGGCAGACTGGCAAACTCTCAGGGACTACCGGCCACAGCCTGGCCATGACCTTGCCATCCGCTTGCCACCAGCCAGGCGATTGCAGAGGATGCAGGGCATGACCGATGGATGCCTTGCATGAGCGATGGGGGAATGCGGTTTCGCATTCTGGGGGGCCTGGAATGGCACCGCCAGGGTGTTTCGCTGAAGATCGGCCGCCGCCGGGAGAGACTGCTGCTCGGGCTGCTGCTGCTCGACATCGGCCGGGTGGTCCCCTCCAACCGGCTGATCGACCTGCTGTGGGACGAGAGCGAACCGCCGACGAGCGCCCGGGGCAGTCTCCAGGTGCATGTCTCGCGGCTGCGCGGGCGATTCATGGAGGCGGAGGCCGAGCGCCACGGCTTCGTGCTGAACAGGGCCAGCGACGGCTACCTGGTGGAGGGCGACCCGCTCGCCGTCGACCTGCACCGCTTCCGCTCCCTGGTGCAGCGCGCGGAACGCAGCGAGGACGCCGGTGAGCGGCTCGGTCTGATGGAGCGTGCCCTGGGGGACTGGGGCGGGCCCGTGCTCGCCGGAACCGCGTCCGACGGACTGGTCCGCAGGCTCGGCACCGGCTTCGACGAGCTATACCTTTCGGCCATAACCCAGCGCGCCGAGGCGCGGCTCGCCCTCGGCGAACGGGGACTCGTACTGGAGGAGCTGGCGCGGGCGACGGCCGAGCACCCGCACCACGAGCGGCTCGCCATGCTGCGGATGATCGCGCTGTACCGGGCGGACCACCGGGGTGAGGCGCTGGAGGTCTACAACGAGACCCGGACGCGGCTCGCCGAGGACCTCGGTCTCGACCCGGGCGCCGATCTGCGCGGCGTCCACGGCCGCATCCTGCGCGCCGACACCTCGCTGCTCGACCCGGACACCGTGCCCGGCCAGGACCGCGGCACCGCGGCCGAGAGGACCGAGCACCAGGGCCCGCCGGCCCGCGGCCGTCCGCCCGGTGACCATCCGTCGGCGCACTCCCCGCCCGGCGGCGAGCCGGACCGCGACGACTCCGCCCGGCCCTCGCATCCGGGCACCGACACGTCGCCCGAGGCCGAGAGCGTGCAACGGCTCTCCCGGACCGGGGCGTTCATCGGCCGCGCGCACGAACTGGGGCAGCTCACCGGGCTCGCCGCCGGCGCGCGCGGCGGCTCGGGCGTGGTGATGATCGTGGGCCCCGCGGGCAGCGGCAAGACCGCGCTGGCCCTCCAGTGGTGCCGGGGGGCCGAGGAGGCGTTCCCCGACGGGCAGCTCTTCCTCGACCTCCGGGGCCACAGCGACGAACGGCCCATGAGCCCCAAGGAGGCCCTGTCCGGCATGCTGAGGGCGCTCGGCACGCCGTACCAGGACATTCCCTGCGAGTCCCATGAGATGACCGAGCTGTACCAGCGCACCCTGGCGGGCCGGCGGGTGCTCATCGTCCTCGACAACGCCGAATCCGCCGACCAGGTACGGCAGCTGCTGCCGTACGAGGACGGCTGTCTGGCCCTGGTCACCAGCCGCAACCGCCTCGGCGCGCTGATCGTCAGCCATGGCGCGGCGATGCTGCCGCTGCGCCCGCTCGCCTCCGACGAGGCCGAGGAGCTGGTCCGCCGTGTCGTCGGGGAGGACCGGGCCGCCGCCGAGCCCGAGGCGCTCGCCGAACTCGTCACCATCTGCGGCCGGACCCCGCTCGCGCTGCGGATCGCCGCCGCCAACCTGGCGCTGCGCCCCGACTTCCGGATCGCCGACCACGTCCGGGATCTGCGCTCGGGCAACCCCCTGGAGAGCCTGGCCGTCGCGGGCGACCCCGACTCGGCCGTCCGCAGGGCCTTCGAACTGTCCTACCGGCGGCTCGATCCGGAGGCCGCGGCGGCCTTCCGCATGCTGGGGCTGCTCCCGGGCCCCACCACGACCGTCCCCGCCGTCGCGGCCCTGCTGGGCCGCGGACCGGAATCCGCGTCCCCGCTGCTGGACCGGCTGTTCGCCGAGCACCTGGTGGAGCGGCACGACCAGGAGCGGCTGCGGCTGCACGATCTGATCTGGTGGTACGCCCGGCTCCTGGTGGACGCGGAGAAGTCGACGGCCACCCACCGGGAGGGCCGCCGCCGGCTGCTCCACTGGTACGCCGTCTCCGCGGACTCCGCGGCCCGCTGTCTCTACCCGCAGATACTGCGGCTGGACGTCGACGAGCTGGGGCCCTACGCCTGCCAGGCGTCCTTCACCGAACCCCAGCAGGCCGCGGCCTGGTTCGACGCCGAACACGTCGACCTCGTCCGGCTGATCGAGGCGGAGGCGGAGACCGGCACCGAGGGCGACGCCTGCCCGGCCGTCTGGATTCTCGCGGACGCCCTGCGCGGGTACTTCTGGCTCCGCCGCAACGCCGAGACCTGGATCGCGGTCGCCACCCTCGCCCTGCGCGCCGCCCACCAGGGCGGCGATGTCCGGGGCCAGGCAGCCGCCCATCAGAGCCTGGGCCTCGCCACCTTCACCAAGGGCGATCTGGAGCTGAGCCGCAGCCACTTCGAGCAGGCCATCGAGCTGGCCCGGCGGGCCGGCTGGGGGGTGTGCGAGTCGGTGGCGCTCTCCAACCTCGCGGGGGTCTCCGCCGATCTGGGGCTGCTGAGCCAGGCCGCCGAGTACTACGACCAGTCGATCACGATCAACCGCCGGCTGCGGCGCACCCCGCACCAGCCCCTCCAGGGCCTGAGCGAGGTCCTCTACGGCATGGGGCGGCTGCGGGAGGCGGAGCGGCTCTGCCGCAGGGCCCTGGCCATCTCCCGGAAGCTCTCCGCGCCGGACAGCATCGCCCGGATCAGCACCACCCTGGCGCTGATCTCCGTCGACCTCGGCGAGCTGGAGACCGCGCACGAGCTGGCCACCGCCTCCCGCAAGGGCTTCCAGGCCATCGGGAACCTCGCGGGCGAGGCGGAGGCGGTCTGCGCCCTCGCGATGATCGCGGCCGAGGGCGGCGACGGCCCCGCCGCCCTGCGGTCCGCGCTCGGCGCCGTCCGGCTGGGCCGGACGGCGGGCCGGCCGCGGCTCAAGCTGGAGGCGATGCTCGCCATGGGCCACGCCCGCTACCAGCTCGGCCGCTACGAGAGGGCGTACGAGCACTTCCGTATCGCCCGCCGGATCGCCGAGGAGATCGGCTATCTCAAGGGCCGCACCATGGCCCTGCTCGGACTCGGGGTCTGCGCGGCGCGGTTCGGCCGCCCGCTGGAGGCGCTCTGCCACGCGGGGGCGGCCCTCGCCCTCGCCCAGGAGTCCCAGCTGCGGCTGCTGGAGGGGCAGGCCCAGACGGTCGTCGCCCTCGCCCAGGCCTACCGGGGGGACATGGTCGCGGCGGGGCGGGCGGCGCGCCAGGCGGAGGCCATCCACATGGCGACCGGATACCGGCCGGTGCACTCGCCGTTCGGGGCGCCGGTCGCCGGTCCCGACCCGGTGGAGGGCCGGCAGGGCTTCCACCGCTGGGAGTCGGTGGCGGCGGGCGAGCCGCAGATGTGAGCCCGCGGTCCTGTCCGGGCCGGGCCGGCGGAGGAGGATTGATGCCGGCCGGTCCGTGTCGCAGTTGGGCTGAACGGGTGAGGGAGGCGAGGATAGGCGTATGAGTAGGTACGAGAGGTACGACGTCACCGACGAGCAGTGGGAGGGCCTGGCGCAGGTCGTCCCGTTGCGCGGCCGTAACGAGTGGCCGTCGCGGGTGGACCACCGCGCCGTCCCGGGAGACAGCGCGGCCGAGAACCGTCGGATGGTCGTCCTGCGGGTGCGGGTCTTCTCGGACGCGCGCGATGTCGCCGAGTACCTCATCGCACAGATTCCGGTGCTCCTCGATCTCACCAGCGCGGACGCCGATGTCGCCAAGCGCATCCTGGACTTCAGCAGCGGGGTCGTCTTCGGACTCGGCAGCGGAATGCACCGCGTCGACCGCAATGTCTTTCTGCTCGCCCCCACGGGCACCGAGGTCGACGGAATCGCCGAGGCCACCGACACCTTCACCCGTCATATCCCCCGTTCGTAGGAAGGGCGCGGAGACGGAACGGTTCGGCTCCCGCCCGCTGCGTACCGTCCGGCCATGGACAACCGCCCCCTGCCCGGCAACGTCTCCCCCCGCCCCGGCAGTTCCCCGTCCGCCGGCACCGGCGACCCCGCGTCCCCGGTGCCGGCCGGCGCCCTTCTCCGCCCCGCCGTCACCGAACTGCGGCTCTCCGCCTTCGGGCCGCACCGGGGCACCACGCTCCCCCTCACCGCGCTCACCCTGCTCACGGGGCCCAGCGGCAGCGGCAAGTCCAGCGCTTTACAGGCGTACGAGGCGCTGGCGCGGCTGGCCGGCGGCAGCGGCCTCGGCCCCACCTTCCCCGACCCCGGGCGCTGGGTCCCGGAGCGGTCGGGGAGCGACGATCAGGGGAGGCGGGGATTCCGGATCGGCTGTACGGCGGACGGGCCCGCCGGAGCCGTCCGGCTCGATCTCGCCGTCCAGACCGAGCCCGCGCTGCGGATCGTGGGCGAGCGGCTGACCTGCGGCGGACGCACCCTGCTGAGCACGGCGCTGCGCGATCCCCGGCGGTCGTCGGTGGAGGCCGCCTGGCACACCGCCGGATCGGGGCGGGTGACCCGGGCGCCGCTGCCCGACGACCGGCTGGGCACCGCGCTGCTGCCGCTGCGCGTGGCGGGCCGGACCGAGGGCCAGTTACAGGTGCTCGCGGCGGCGGAGCAGACGGTGGTGGCGCTGCGCTCGGCCTTCGTCTGCGACCCGCAGCCGCACGGGATGCGCGGGCCGGTGCCCCTGGGCGACGGCCGGCTCCGGCGCGGCTGCGACAACCTCGCCGAGGTGCTCCACCGCACCCGTGAGCAGTGCGCGCGACGCCATGCCCGGCTGACCGCGGCGGCCCGCGCGGGATGCGCGGGCGCGGTGGCGGGGCTGACCGTCGAGGAGCTGGCGAACGGGAGGGTACGCGCGCTGCTGGCGCGGGACGCCGGCCGCCGGGCCACTCCGCTGGACCGGCTCGGCGACGGCGAACTCCGCTATCTGGCGCTGGCGCTGGTGCTGCTCACCGGGCCCGGGGTGCTCGCCGTGGACCGGGCGGCGGAGGTCCCGGAGGCGCGCCAGTCGCTGACCGTCCTGGCGGACGGCTTCGACCGCTGTCTCGATCCGGCACAGGCGCGCGCCCTGGTGGCCCTGGCGGCACAGACGGCGGGCCGAGGCCATGTGCGGCTCATGGGAGCGGTCTCCGACGCGTCCTTCGCGCGCGGGGTCGACGGGGTGCGGGTGGTAGATCTGGTGCCGTGACGAGCATGGACGGACAGCGCAGTGGTGACGGACCGGGCGCGCGGCCCCGGCCGGAGGAGACGGGCCCGGTGGGGCCGGAGAGCGGAGGGGGCGCGGTGCGGGGTGCGGACGCGGTGAGGGGAGCGGGTCCCGGAGGCGGGCTCGATGTGGCGGGGCTCCAGCACCGGCTGACGGAGTTCGCGGCGGCGCGGGACTGGGGGCAATACCACACGCCGAAGAACCTCGCGATGGCACTCGGCGTCGAGGCGGCCGAACTGGTGGAGATCTTCCAGTGGCTGACGCCGGAGCAGTCGGCGCGGGTGATGGACGCCGAGGAGTCCGCGCACCGGGTCCGGGACGAGGTCGCCGATGTGCTGGCGTATCTGCTCCAGTTCTGCGCGGCGCTCGGCGTGGACCCGCTGGAGGCGCTCTCGGACAAGATCGACCGCAATGAGATCCGCTTCCCGGTGACGTGAGTTCGGGGTGGGAAAGGGGGGAAACCGGGCCCCTTCTCCTCATCGATCAAGGAATTGTCACTCTATGGAGTTACGGATCTTTCCACAGTCGACTTGCTGTCCACAAATTCCCGAATTCCTCTGGCGTTTGGGCTCAATAAGCCTCACTCTGGGTAATGAACTGAGTGGGCAGTAAGTCTTACGAACGGGGGCGCCGTTCATGGATGCGGAGCGACTCATCTTTGCCAGCCGGCACGCGTTGGCCCAGAGCCGGTCAGTGCCGGAGATCGTGGCGGAGGCATGGCAGGCACAGGCCCTGGCCCAGGCGATCGGCGGCCGGCTCGCGGTGTACGGACCACCGGAGCTCAGGGGCGAGGCGCGCGGGCTCAGCGAGACCGGGGGCCGGGGGGTGGGAGCGCTGGACCACCCCGGGGTGCGCAGCGGAGGGATCAGAGCGGCTCAGCTCTCCGGTCTCGCCGACACCCGGGGGACCCTCCTCGGCCTCGGGGTGCTCCTCGGCGATGTGGGCATTGCCCTCGTCGGGGTCGCGTGCGCCACTGACGAGGAGGGGCTGTACTGGCAGTGCGTCGAGGCGGTGGACGCGGCGGACGAGTCCAACGACCGGGTGCGCGGCATGCTGCGGAAGCTCGCCGTGCGGGACGCGGGCAGGCCGCCCGACGCGCGGAGCAGAGCGGGTCCGGCGGGCGGCGGATGGGCCGCCCGGCCGGTCGCGCAGCGGGCACAGGGGGCCCCGGGGCCCTCCGGTGACCGCGGCGCACCCCGGCCGGCCGAACCGCCCGGAGCGCCGGGTGTCCAGGGCGCCCGTGGCCCGTCCGCCTCCGCCCTGGCGCTGGAGATCCCGAACGTGGCCGGCTCGGCCGCGGGTCCGTCATGAGCCGGGGCGGGCGCGGGGCGGCTGTCCGGGGCCGGTCACCGGGAGCGGTGCGCGGCCCGCCGCCGCACCGCGTCACGGCCCGGCGGCCCCTGCCCGGCCCGGGGCCCGGCGGCGGGCCCGGCGGGGCGAAGGGCGGGCGACGGTGCAGGATGGAGCCATGGATCTCCGCATCTTCACCGAGCCCCAGCAAGGGGCGAGCTACGACACCCTGCTCACCGTGGCCAAGGCCACCGAGGACCTCGGCTTCGACGCCTTCTTCCGCTCCGACCACTACCTCGCCATGGGCTCCGCCGACGGTCTGCCCGGCCCGACCGACGCATGGATCACCCTCGCCGGCCTCGCCCGGGAGACCCGGCGCATCCGGCTGGGCACCCTGATGACCGCGGGCACCTTCCGGCTGCCCGGCGTGCTCGCCATCCAGGTGGCCCAGGTGGACCAGATGTCCGGCGGCCGGATCGAGCTGGGCCTCGGCGCCGGATGGTTCGAGGAGGAGCACAAGGCCTACGGCATCCCCTTCCCCAAGGAGAAGTTCGCCCGGCTGGAGGAGCAGCTCGCGATCGTCACCGGGCTGTGGGCCACCGGGACCGGTGACACCTTCTCCTACGACGGCACCCACTACCAGCTCTCCGGTTCCCCGGCGCTGCCCAAGCCCGCGCAGAGCAGGATTCCGGTGCTCATCGGCGGCCACGGCGCCACCCGCACCCCCCGGCTGGCCGCCCAGTACGCCGACGAGTTCAACATCCCCTTCGCGTCGATCGAGGACAGCGAGCGGCAGTTCGGCCGGGTCCGGGCCGCCGCGGAGAGCGCCGGGCGCGCCCCCGGCGACCTGGTGTACTCCAACGCGCTGGTGGTCTGCGTCGGCAGGGACGAGGCGGAGGTGGCCCGCCGGGCCGCCGTCATCGGACGGGAGGTGGACGAGCTGAGGACCAACGGTCTGGCGGGTTCGCCCGCCGAGGTCGTCGACAAGATCGGCCGCTATGCCGCGACCGGATCGTCCCGGATCTATCTCCAGGTGCTGGACCTGGACGATCTGGACCATCTGGAGCTGATCTCCGCCCAGGTCCAGTCCCAGCTGGGCTGAGCGCGGTGCGCCCGGGCCGGCCGCTCGCCGCGGCGCTGGACGAGGGGCCCCTCGTCCTGGACGGCGGGCTCTCCCACCAGCTGGCGGCGCAGGGGTGCGATCTCTCCGGCGGGCTCTGGACGGCGCGGCTGCTCCTGGACGACCCCGGGCAGCTCCTGGCCGCCCACACCGCCTGGGCGCGGGCGGGGGCGAGGGTGCTCACCACCGCCTCCTACCAGGCCGGCTTCGAGGGGTTCGCCCGGCGGGGGATCGGGCGCGCCGAGGCCGCGGGCCTCTTCGCCCGCAGCGTCTCCCTGGCACGGGAGGCCGGTGAGCGGGCCGGGGCCGAGGTGTGGGTGGCGGCCTCGGTCGGGCCCTACGGCGCGGTGCTCGCCGACGGCAGCGAGTACCGGGGGCGGTACGGGCTCTCGGTGCGGGAACTGGAGCGCTTCCACCGGCCCCGGATCGAGGCCCTCGCGGCGGCGGGCCCCGATGTGCTCGCCCTGGAGACGGTGCCCGACACCGACGAGGCGGAGGCTCTGCTCGCGGCGGCCGAGGGGTGCGGGGTGCCGCTCTGGCTCTCGTACACCGTCGCGGGGGAGCGCACCCGGGCCGGGCAGCCGCTCGCCGAGGCCCTGGGGGTGGTGGCGGGCCGGGACCAGGTGATCGCCGCGGGGGTGAACTGCTGCGATCCGGCCGACGCGGATGGCGCGGTCGCCCTCGCGGCGGCGGTGACCGGTGGAGTGGGGGTGGTGTACCCCAACAGCGGGGAGCGGTGGGACAGCGCTGCGCGCCGCTGGCGGGGGAGGGCTTCCTTCGACCCCGGGATGGCTCCGGGGTGGGGTGCGTCGGGGGCCCGGCTGATCGGTGGCTGCTGCCGGGTCGGCCCACGGGAGATCGCCGCCCTCGCCACCCACTTCCCGCGCCCCCACCCGGGGTGACCCTCTCCCGGTCAGCCCCGGCCCGCCCGGGGGGTCCCTCCGGGAGGCGGCTCTGGGAAGTGTGAGGACGGACCCTGGTCAACAGGACCCCGCACCCTGCGGGCCACGGTCGGGGGCCGGCCCCCGAACCCCCGCTCCTCAATCGCCGGAGGGGCTGGGGTGGTGCTGCTCAGTCGCCGGGGGGCTGGGGTGGTGTGCCTCGCCCGCCGGAGGGGCTGGAATGTGTGCCTCGGTCCGCCCGGAAGGGCTGGGTTTCGTGCCTCAGCTCGCCCGGAGGGGTGGGGGTGGTGCCTCCTGATCGTCGGGGAGGGGCCGGGGTGGCGCCTTCCGCGCGTCGGGGAGGGCTGGGTGGGTGGGCTCCAGCACCGGTTAGTGGGGGGGCTCCTCAAGTGGCAGTGAGGGCTGAGGTGGTGGGCAATCAAGCCGGTGAGAGCCGGTGGGTGCTCCTCAAGTGCCGGGAGCACCGGGTCGGCGCAGCCCGTAGCGGCGGCGCCTCAGAGGGCGTCGGTCGAGGGGGTTTCCAGCGTGCCCGGTTCTGGCGGGGCGGGCGGGGGCGCGCGGTGGAAACTGCGTGGTCGGGAGCGGTCAATCCGGTGATACTCGGACGGTGTTCCTGACCATCAGCACCACCGGCACCCCCGAGCGCCCCGCCACCGACCTCGGATTCCTGCTGCACAAGCACCCCGACAAGGCGCAGCGCTTCTCCACCGCGCACGGCACCGCGCATGTCTTCTACCCCGAGGCCTCCGCCGAGCGCTGCACCGCCGCGCTGCTGCTGGAGGTCGATCCCGTGGCGCTGGTGCGCCGCGGGAAGAGCGGGGGCGGCACGCCCGACGCGGCACTCGCGCAGTACGTCAACGACCGCCCCTACGCGGCGTCCTCACTGCTCGCCGTCGCGATGAGCGGCGTCTTCAGGAGCGCCCTGCGGGGTGTCTGCGCCGCGCGCCCCGAGCGCGCCGGGGCCCCGCTGCCGCTGCGGGTGGAGATACCCGCGATGCCCGCGCGCGGCGGTGCGGAGCTGGTGCGGAAGCTGTTCGGGCCGCTGGGCTGGAGCACGGTCGGCGCGGAGCCGGTGGCGCTGGACGAGCGCTTCCCCGAGTGGGGCGAGTCCCGCTATGTCCGGCTGGTGCTGGAGGGCGAGCTGCTGCTCGCCGACGCGCTGCGGCAGCTCTATGTCCTGCTCCCGGTTCTCGACGACGCCAAGCACTACTGGGTCGCCCCCGACGAGGTCGACAAACTGCTGCGCGCCGGCGAGGGCTGGCTCGCCGGCCACCCCGAGCAGAAGCTGATCACCAGCCGCTATCTCGCCCGCCGCTGGGGCCTGACCCGGCAGGCGATGGAGCGCCTGGAACTGGTCCGCCTCGCCGAGGCGGACGACCTCGGGGTCGAGGACCTGGACAACGCCGTCGACGAGCGCACCGACACCGAGGAGAAGCCGGTGCCCCTGGCCGAACAGCGGCGTGCGGCGATCCTCTCCGTGCTGCGCGACCACGGCGCGAGCCGGGTGCTCGACCTGGGCTGCGGACAGGGCCAGTTGGTGCAGGCGCTTCTCAAGGAGACGCGCTTCACCGAGGTGGTCGGCGTCGATGTGTCCGCCCGGGCGCTGGCCGTCGCCGCCCGGCGGCTGCGGGTCGACCGGATGGGCGAGCGCCTGGCCGCGCGGCTGACCCTGCTCCAGGGCTCGCTCGCCTACACCGACAAGCGGCTGGCCGGCTATGACGCCGCCGTGCTGAGCGAGGTCGTCGAACATGTCGACCCGCCCAGGCTGCCCGCGCTGGAGTACGCGGTGTTCGGCGCGGCCCGGCCCGGGACCGTCATCGTGACCACGCCCAATGCCGAGTACAACGTCCGCTGGGAGAGTCTGCCCGCGGGCCGGGTCCGCCACAGCGACCACCGCTTCGAGTGGACCCGCCGGGAGTTCCGGGAGTGGTCGGCGGCGGTCGCCGGGCGGGAGGGCTACACGGTGGAGTTCCTGCCCGTGGGGCCCGACGACCCCGAGGTGGGCCCGCCCACCCAGATGGCCGTCTTCACCCGCGCCACCCCCGCCGACCGGCCGGCTCCGGCCCCTGCCCCGGCGGAGAACAAGAAGAAGGAGGAGAAGGCGGCATGACCACCACGACCGACACCACCACCACCACCGCACCGGCGAAGCGCCTGCTCCCCGTCACCGACCTGTCCCTGGTCGTCCTGATCGGCGCCACCGGTTCGGGCAAGTCCACTTTCGCCGCCCGGCACTTCAAGCCCACCGAGGTCATCTCCTCCGACTTCTGCCGGGGCCTCGTCGCCGACGACGAGAACGACCAGAGCGCGAGCGGCGACGCCTTCGACGTCCTGCACCACATCGCCGGCAAGCGGCTCGCCGCCGGCCGGCTCACCGTCGTCGACGCCACCAGCGTCCAGTCCGAGAGCCGCCGTCAACTGGTCCGGCTGGCCCGGGAGCACGATGTGCTGCCCATCGCCATCGTGCTCGACCTCCCCGAGGAGGTGTGCGCCGAGCGCAACGCCCGGCGCCCCGAGCGGGCCGGGATGCCCCTCCACGTCATCCGCCGCCACCGCCGCGAACTCCACCGCTCCCTGCGCGGACTGGAGCGCGAGGGCTTCCGCAAGGTGCACATCCTGCGGAGCGCGGAGGAGGCCGAGTCGGCCGAGGTCGTCCTGGAGCGCCGCTACAACGACCTCACCCACCTCACCGGCCCCTTCGACATCATCGGTGACATCCACGGTTGCAGCTCCGAGCTGGAGACCCTGCTCGGCCGGCTCGGCTACACCGACGGCGTCCACCCCGAGGGCCGTACCGCGGTCTTCGTCGGCGACCTCGTGGACCGGGGCCCCGACAGCCCCGGCGTGCTGCGCCGGGTGATGTCCATGGTCGCGGCGGGCAACGCGCTCTGCGTGCCCGGGAACCACGAGAACAAGCTCGGCCGTTACCTCAAGGGACGCAAGGTCCAGCACACCCACGGTCTCGCCGAGACGATCGAGCAGCTGGAGAAGGAGGACGACGCCTTCCGCGCCCGGGTGCGGGAGTTCATCGACGGCCTCGTCAGCCACTACGTCCTGGACGGCGGCGGGCTGGTCGTCTGCCACGCCGGCCTGCCCGAGAAGTACCACGGCCGCACCTCCGGCCGGGTCCGCTCCCACGCGCTGTACGGGGACACCACCGGCGAGACCGACGAGTTCGGCCTGCCCGTGCGCTACCCCTGGGCGGAGGAGTACCGGGGCCGGGCGGCCGTGGTCTACGGCCACACCCCCGTGCCCACCACCTCCTGGATCAACAACACCCTCTGCCTGGACACCGGAGCCGTCTTCGGCGGCCGGATGACCGCGCTGCGCTGGCCCGAGCGCGAGCTGGTCGACGTACCCGCCGAGCGGGTCTGGTACGAGCCGGCCAGAACGCTGTCCGGCGAGGCGCCGGGCAGCCGTGAGGGACGGCCGCTGGACCTCGCCGATGTGCGCCGGCGCGCCGTGGAGACCCGTCACATGGCCCGTGTCGGCGTCCGTGAGGAGAACACGGCGGCGGCGCTGGAGGTCATGAGCCGGTTCGCGGTCGACCCCCGGCTGCTCCCCTATCTGCCGCCGACGATGGCCCCCACCGCCACTTCCCGGGAGCCCGGCTATCTGGAGCACCCGGCCGAGGCCTTCGCGCAGTACCGCGCGGACGGGGTCGGCCGGGTGGTGTGCGAGGAGAAGCACATGGGCTCGCGCGCCGTGGCGCTGGTGTGCCGGGACGCCGGGGCCGCGCGGGAGCGGTTCGGTGTCGACGGGCCGACCGGTGCGCTCTACACCCGCACCGGCCGCCCCTTCTTCGACGACCCCGAGGTCACCGAGGAGATCCTCGGCCGGCTCCGGGCCGCCGTCGGCGCCGCCGGCCTCTGGGTCGAGCTCGCGGCCGGCGGCGCGGGTGCGGCCGGCGGCGGCTGGCTGCTGCTCGACGCCGAGCTGATGCCCTGGTCCCTCAAGGCGCGCGGGCTGCTGCGCTCGCAGTACGCGGCCGTCGGCGCGGCGGCGGGCGCCGTCCTGCCCGGCGCCGTCGCCGCCCTGGAGGCCGCCGCGTCCCGGGGTGTCGAGGTCGCCCCGCTGCTCGCCGCCCAGCGCGGGCGCGCCGTTGACACGGCCGCCTTCACCGAGGCGTACCGGCGCTACTGCTGGCCCACCGAGGGCCTGGAGGGCGTACGGCTCGCTCCCTTCCAGATCCTGGCCGCGCCCGGCCGCGCGCTGACGGACGTACCGCACGACACCCAGCTGGCCTGGCTGGACCGGCTGGTGGAGCACGACCCCACCGGGCTGCTCCAGGTCACCCGCCGGCTCGTGGTGGACACGGGAGACGGGGAGTCGGTGCGGTCCGGCACCGACTGGTGGCTGGAGATGACCGCGCGCGGCGGCGAGGGCATGGTCGTCAAGCCGCTCAGGCCGCTCACCCGCGACGGGAAGGGCCGGCTGGTCCAGCCGGGCGTCAAGGTCCGGGGCCGGGAGTATCTGCGGATCGTCTACGGCCCGGAGTACACCCGCCCGGAGCATCTGGAGCGGCTGCGCGCCCGGCATCTGGGCCACAAGCGCTCGCTGGCGCTGCGGGAGTACGCCCTCGGTCTGGAGGCGCTGGACCGGCTGGCCGGCGGGGAGCCGCTGTGGCGGGTCCACGAAGCGGTCTTCGCCGTTCTGGCGCTGGAGTCCGAGCCGGTCGACCCCCGGCTCTGAACCGCGCGGGCGCGCCCCCGCTCACGGCCGGGGGCGCGCGTTCGGTGTAGAGAGCGCCCCGGCGCGGGATACGAGGGGGTACCGGCGGGGAACGCCCCGCCGTCCGCCGAGTGAAGCGCGCGCCGCGCGGTGAGGATGGGGACATGGGATTCCACGTCGACTCCGAGACCGGGCGGCTGCGCCGGGTCGTACTCCACCGGCCCGATCTGGAGCTGAAGCGCCTCACCCCGAGCAACAAGGACACACTCCTCTTCGACGATGTGCTCTGGGTGCGCCGGGCCCGGCAGGAGCACGACGGGTTCGCGGACGTGCTGCGCGACCGGGGCGTGGAGGTGCATCTCTTCGGCGATCTGCTCCGCGAGTCGCTGGAGATCCCGGAGGCGAGGAAGCTCGTCCTGGACCGGGTCTTCGACGAGAAGGAGTACGGGCCGCTCGCCACCGACCACCTCAGAGCCGCCTTCGACGAGATGCCCACCCCCGATCTGGTGGAGGCGCTGGTCGGCGGTATGACCAAGCGGGAGTTCCTGGCCCATCACCCCGAGCCGACGTCGGTCCGGTTCCATGTGCTGGACCTGGACGGCTTTCTGCTCGACCCGCTGCCCAACCACCTCTTCACCCGGGACACCTCCGCCTGGATCTACGACGGGGTCTCCATCAACGCGATGCGCTGGCCGGCCCGGCGGCGCGAGACCGTCCACTTCGAGGCGATCTACAAGCACCATCCGCTCTTCACCGGCCCGCTCGCCGGTGACTTCCACCACTGGTCGGAGGGGCAGGACGACTATCCGTCCACCATCGAGGGCGGCGATGTGCTGGTGCTCGGCCGGGGCGCCGTGCTGATCGGAATGAGCGAGCGCACCACTCCGCAGGCGGTGGAGATGCTGGCGCGGGGGATGTTCGCGGCGGGCTCGGCGCGCACGATCGTGGCGCTGGACATGCCCAAGCGGCGGGCCTTCATGCACCTCGACACGGTGATGACGATGGTCGGCGCGGACACCTTCACGCAGTACGCGGGCCTGGGGATGCTCCGCTCGTACACGATCGAGCCCGCCGAGGGCGCCCAGGGGCTCAGGGTGAGCGACCATCCGCCGGAGCAGATGCACAGCGCCATCGCCGCCGCGCTGGGGATGAAGGAGATCCGGGTGCTGACCCCGACCCAGGATGTGCACGCGGCGGAGCGGGAGCAGTGGGACGACGGATGCAATGTGCTGGCCGTCGAGCCGGGCGTGGTGGTGGCCTATGAGCGTAATGTCACGACCAACACCCATCTGCGCAAGCAGGGCATCGAGGTGATCGAGATCCCGGGGAGCGAACTGGGGCGGGGGCGGGGCGGCCCGCGCTGCATGAGCTGCCCCGTGGAGCGCGATCCGGTGTAGGGCCGCACCCGGACCGGACCGGGGCGGTGTGGACCGGTACGGACCGGACCGGGACAGTGCGGGACAGTGCGGGACAGTGTGGGACGGGACGGGACGGGGCGGGGCGGGGATCGGGCCGCGGACGCCCGGGCCCCGGCGCGCGCCCCTGGGCGGCCGGTGTCTCCGCGCTCCGGCCGGTCCCGGGGCAGCCCGATGCCTCTGTATATCAATGTGGCCTTCCGTATACACTTCCATAGGTCACCGCATCCGCAACGCAGGAGCAGCCACCATGGCGATACATCTCGAAGGCCGCCACTTCCTCAAAGAGCTGGATTTCACGGCCGGGGAGTTCCGCGGCTTGATCGAGCTGGCCGCCCGGCTCAAGGCCGCCAAGCGAGCGGGGGCCGAGGAGAGGCTGCTGCGGGGCAGGAACATCGCGCTGATCTTCGAGAAGGCGTCGACCCGGACCCGCTGCGCCTTCGAGGTCGCGGCGGCCGACCAGGGCGCGTCGACCACCTACATCGACCCGGCCGGCTCCCATATCGGCAGCAAGGAGTCCGCGAGGGACACCGCGCGCGTCCTCGGCCGGATGTTCGACGCGATCGAGTTCCGGGGGGACGCCCAGTCCACCGTGGAGGAGCTGGCCCGGTACGCCGGGGTCCCGGTCTACAACGGCCTCACCGACGACTGGCACCCCACCCAGATGCTCGCCGACCTGCTCACCATGACCGAGCACTGCGCCAAGCCGCTCCAGGAGACGGCGTACGCCTACCTCGGCGACGCCCGCTTCAACATGGGCAACTCCTATCTGGTCACCGGCGCGCTGCTCGGCATGGACGTACGGATCGTGGCGCCGCGCGCGTACTGGCCCGCCCAGGAGGTCGTGGACCGGGCCCGGGAGCTGGCCGCCGCCAGCGGGGCGCGGATCACCCTCACCGAGGACATCGCGGCCGGGGTCCTCGGGGCGGACTTCGTCGCCACCGACGTCTGGGTGTCGATGGGTGAGCCCAAGGAGGTCTGGGACGAGCGGATCGCCGCACTGCGCCCGTACGCCGTGACCATGGACGTGCTGCGGGCCACCGGCAACCCCGGAGTGCGGTTTCTGCACTGCCTCCCGGCCTTCCACGATCTGGCCACCACCGTCGCCCAGGAGATCCACCAGCGCCACGGCCTCACCGAGCTGGAGGTCACGGACGAGGTCTTCGAGTCGGAGCACTCGGTCGTCTTCGACGAGGCGGAGAACCGGATGCACACCATCAAGGCGGTCCTGGTCGCCACCCTGGCCCGCCCCTGAGCGCTCCCGGGGGCTCCGGCTTGTCGCGCACTCGTGACGGCAGTCATATTCTGGTGATAACTTCATCAGGGGCTCACCGCCGCCCCGAGGGAGGCCAGGTGCGATGAGCCCGTTCCCCAGCTCGGCGAGGCACACGGAGGAGTGGCGCCATCTGCGGCTCACCGTCCGCGACGGTGTCGCCACGGTGACCCTGGACCGCCCCGGGAAACTCAACGCGCTGACCTTCGGCGCGTACGCGGATCTCCGCGACCTCCTCGCCGAACTGGCCCGGGAGCGGAGCGTGCGCGCGCTGGTGCTCGGCGGGGCGGGGCGCGGATTCTGCTCCGGCGGGGACGTCGACGAGATCATCGGCGCCACCCTCGCCCTGGACACCGCCGCGCTCCTCGACTTCAACCGGATGACCGGACAGGTGGTGCGGGCGCTGCGCGAGTGCCCCTTCCCCGTGATCGCCGCCGTCCACGGTGTCGCCGCGGGCGCGGGCGCCGTCCTCGCCCTCGCCGCCGACTTCCGGATCGCGGACCCCACCGCGCGTTTCGCCTTCCTCTTCACCCGGGTCGGGCTCTCCGGCGGGGACATGGGCGCGGCCTATCTGCTGCCCCGCGTCGTCGGCCTCGGCCACGCCACCCGGCTGCTGATGCTCGGCGAACCCGTCGGCGCGCCGGAGGCCGAGCGGATCGGACTGCTCAGCGAGGTGACCGGGGAGGGCGGCGCCGACGCCCGCGCCGCGGAACTGGCCGCCCGGCTCGCCGCGGGCCCGGCCCTCGCGCACGCGCAGACCAAGGCCCTGCTCACCGCCGAACTGGACATGCCGCTCGGCGCCGCCCTGGAGCTGGACGCCGCCACCCAGGCCCTGCTGATGACGAGCGAGGACTACGCGGAGTTCCACGCGGCGTTCACCGGGAAGCGCGCCCCGGTGTGGCGGGGCCGGTGACCCCGCCGCTCCGGGTCGCCGTCGTCGGTGGCGGGCCCGCCGGGCTCTACGCCGCCGCGCTGCTGAAGCGGCTGGACCCGGCGCGCGAGATCACCGTCTGGGAGCGGGGCGCCCCCGACCGCACCTTCGGCTTCGGAGTCGTCCTCTCGGACGAGACCCTCGGCGGCATCGAGCGCGCCGACCCGGTCGTCCACTCAGCGCTCCGGCGGGAGTTCATCCGCTGGGACGACATCGACATCGTCCACCGGGGCCACCGGCTGACCTCCGGCGGCCACGGCTTCGTCGCCCTCGGGCGCGCGCGGCTCCTGGCGGTGCTCCACGCCCGCTGCGCCGACCTCGGCGTACGGCTCCGCTTCCGCGCCCCCGCCCCGCCCGCCGCCGCGCTCGCCCGCACCCACGATCTGGTCATCGCCGCCGACGGCGCGGGCAGCGCCACCCGCCGGGCCCACGCCGACGCCTTCGGCCCGAGGATCACCACTCACCGCAGCCGCTATGTCTGGCTGGCCGCCGACTTCGCCCTCGGCGCCTTCCGCTTCGAGACCGCCGAGACCGAACACGGCGTCGTCCAGCTCCACGGCTACCCCTACGCCCCCGCCGCCAGCACCGTCATCGTCGAGATGCGCGAGGAGGTCTGGCGGGCCGCCGGCTTCGCCGGCCTCGGCGAACGGGCCGGGCCCGAGACCCTGCGCCGCTGCGCCGCCCTCTTCGAGGACGCCCTGGGCGGCCGGCCCCTGCGCGCCAACGACTCCGCCTGGACCCCCTTCCGCACCGTCGTCAACGAGCACTGGTCCAACGGCCGCACCGTCCTGCTCGGCGACGCCGCGCACACCGCCCACTTCTCCATCGGCTCCGGCACCAAACTCGCCGTCGAGGACGCCCTCGCGCTCGCCGCCGGGATCGGGGAGCACCCCACGGTGGAGGAGGCGCTCGCCGCGTACGAGGAGGAGCGCCGCCCGGTCGTCGAGTCGGCGCAGCGGGCCGCCACCGCCAGCCTGCGCTGGTTCGAGGAGCTGGGCGGCGCGCTCGACCGGCCGCCCCGGCAGTTCGCGTTCGGCCTGCTCACCCGCAGCCGCCGGGTCACCCACGGCAATCTGCGGCTGCGCGACCCCGCCTTCACCGAAGCCGTCGAGCGGGAGTTCGGCTGCCCGCCCGGCACACCGCCGATGTTCACCCCCTTCCGGCTGCGCGGGCTGCGGCTGCGCAACCGGGTCGTGGTCTCGCCCATGGACCTGTACTCGGCGGCCGACGGGGTCCCCGGCGACTTCCACCTCGTCCATCTGGGCGCCCGGGCGCTCGGCGGGGCCGGTCTGGTGATGACCGAGATGGTCTGCGTCAGCCCGGAGGGCCGGATCACCCCCGGCTGCGCCGGGCTGTGGACCGATGGACAGGCCGCCGCCTGGCGGCGGGTCACCGCCTTCGTGCACCGCCGCGCGCCCGACACCGCGATCGGTGTCCAGCTGGGCCACTCCGGCCGCAAGGGCTCCACCCGGCTGATGTGGGAGGGCATGGACGCCCCGCTCCCCGAGGGCAACTGGCCGCTGCGGGCCGCCTCCCCGATCCCGTACCGCCCCGGCGTGAACCAGATACCGCACGCCCTGGACCGGGCCGGGCTCACCGCCGTGCGGGAGGAGTTCGCCGCCGCCGCCCGGCGCGCCGCCGGCTGCGATTTCGACCTCCTCGAACTGCACTGCGCCCACGGCTACCTGCTCTCCGGCTTCCTCTCCCCGCTCACCAACCGGCGCACCGACGCCCACGGCGGCGGGATCGAGGGGCGCCTCCGCTTCCCGCTGGAGGTCTTCGACGCGGTACGGGAGAGCTGGCCGGCCGACCGGCCCATGACCGTCCGGATCTCCGCCACCGACTGGGCGCCCGGCGGCACCACCGCCGAGGAGTCGGTGGAGATCGCCCGCGCCTTCGCCGCGCACGGCGCCGACGCCATCGATGTCTCCACCGGACAGGTCGTGCCCGACGAGCGGCCCGAGTACGGGCGCTCGTACCAGGTGCCCCACGCCGACCGGATACGCACCGAGGCCGGTGTCCCCGTGATCGCGGTCGGCGCGATCTCCTCCTGGGACGACGTCAACTCCCTGCTTCTGGCGGGCCGCGCCGATCTGTGCGCGCTCGCCAGGCCCCATCTGTACGACCCGCACTGGACCCTGCACGCGGCGGCCGAGCAGGACCACACCGGGCCGGGCGCGCCCTGGCCGCCGCCCTACCGCGCGGGCAGCCGCCCGCCCCCGACGGGCCGCAGGGACGCCCCGAGACCGAGGCTCGCCCTCTGACCGGGGCCGGCCCCGGTCCTGGTGGGCGCGCTCACCGCCGGGTGAACGCCTCTCCCGCGTCCCTCAGCAGCTCGTGCAGGGCCCCGAAGACCTCCGCCGAGCGGCCCCCCGGCCACCCCTCGGGCAGCAGCTCCATCGGCAGCCCCGGGTCCGCGTACGGCAGCCGCCGCCAGGAGTCCAGCGCGAGGAGGTAGTCCCGGTACGCCTCCTCCGGCTCGGGCCGGCGCCCCGACAGCCACCCCCTGAGGACCGGCTCCCGCGCGTCCAGGAACTCCGTGTGCCGCTTGGCGACGGCGCCCAGATCCCACCAGGCGGCCACCGCCTCCGCCGTCGCCGCGAACCCCAGGTGCTCGCCCCGGAACAGCTCCACATAGGGGTCGAGCCGGAGCCTGCGCAGGGTGTGGCGGGTCTCCTCGTACAGCCGCGCCGGCGCGATCCACACCCCGGGCGCGGCGGTGCCGAAACCGAGCCGTCCGAGCCGGGAGCGCAGCAGATGGCGCTTGCTCCGCTCCGCCTCCGGCACCGAGAAGACCGCGAGGACCCAGCCGTCCGAGAGCAGCGGCGTCGCCCGGTCGTAGATCCGCCGGTCGCCGTCCTCCAGCATCTGCCGCGCGTCGGTGGAGAGCGCGTACCCCGCGGCCCCGTCCGCCGACCGCCCGGCCACGAGCAGCCCCCGGCGCTTGAGCCGCGACACCGACGACCGCACGGACGGGGCGTCCACCCCGAGCGCGGCCAGCAGCCGGATCAGCTCGGCGACCGGCACCGGCCCGGGCCGTTCGCGTCCGTAGGCGCCGTAGAGGGTGACGATCAGGGAGCGGGGGGAGTGCTGGTCGGCCACGTGATCACCTTAGGGCCCCCCGGGGTTCCGCAGACGGAAGCGCTGGAGCTTGCCGGTGGGGGTGCGGGGGAGGGCGTCGAGGAAGACGAACTCGCGGGGGCACTTGTACGGAGTGAGGCGGGCCCTCACCCAGTCGGTGAGCGCGGCGGCGGTGGCGTGCCCGGGCTCGGCGTCCCCGCGGAGCACCACACAGGCCACCACGCGCTGCCCCCGCCGCGCGTCCGCGCGGCCGATCACCGCGGCCTCCGCCACGCGGGGGTGCCGCAGCAGCACCTCCTCCACCTCGGGGCCCGCGATGTTGTGACCGGCGGAGATGATCATGTCGTCGGCGCGGGCGACATAGCGGAAGCAGCCGTCCGCCTCCCGGACACAGGTGTCGCCGGTGAGGTTCCATCCGTCCCGGACGTACTCCGTCTGCCGGGGGTCGTCCAGATACCGGCAGCCGACCGGGCCGCGCACGGCGAGCAGCCCGGGCACCCCGTCCGCGACGGGCCTGCCCGCACTGTCCACCACCCGCGCCTGCCAGCCGGGGACCGGGAATCCGAGGGTCCCGGGGCGGCCGGTGTCCCCGGTGGTCGAGAGGAAGATGTGCAGCAGCTCGGTGGCGCCGATGCCGTTGACGATCCGGAGGCCGGTGCGGTCCCGCCACTCCCGCCAGGTGGCGGCGGGCAGATGCTCACCGGCCGACACACAGCGCCGCAGCGACCGGAGGTCGTACGACTCCAGCGCGCCACCGGGCCCGCCGGCACCGGACCCGTCGGCGCCGCCGGGCGGGCCGGTCGCCGCGAGCATCGCGCGGTACGCGGTCGGCGCGGTGAAGAGGACCGAGACCCGGTGCGCGGCGATCGCGGCGGGCAGGTGCCGGGGCCCGGCCTCCTCCAGCAGCAGCGCCGACGCGCCCACCCGCAGCGGGAAGACCACCAGCCCGCCCAGACCGAAGGTGAACCCCAGCGGCGGGCTCCCGGCGAAGACGTCGTCCGGCTCCGGCCGCAGCACCCGCGCGCAGAACGTGTCCGCGACGGCCAGCACATCGCGGTGGAAGTGCAGACACCCCTTGGGGCGCCCGGTGGTCCCGGAGGTGAAGGCGATCAGCGCGATGTCGTCGGCCGCCGTCCCCACGGCGCGGTACGGCGCGGCCGGCGCGCTCTCCGCGAGCCGCAGCAGATCCCCGGGGGAGTCCCCGCCGAACGGGGTGATCCGCAGCCCCGGCACCCGGGCCGCCACCAGTTCCCCGAGCGAGCGGGCGTCGCAGAGGGCGTGTCCGACGGAGCCGATCCCGCACACCGAGGCCAGCTCCCCGGCCCGCTGCCCCGCCAGTACGGTGACCGCCACCGCGCCCGCCTTCATCACCGCCAGCCAGCAGGCCGCGAGCCAGGGCGTGGTGGGGCCGCGCAGCAGCACCCGGTTGCCGGGGACCACCGCGAGCCGGGTGGTGAGGGTGTGGGCGATCCGGTCGACCCGCTCGCGCAGCTCCCCGTACGTCCACACCGCCCCGTCCGCGGTGCGGAAGACGGGCCGGCCGGGGCCGAGGCGGCCGATCGTCCCGTCGAGCAGTTCGGAGCCGCAGTTGAGCCGCTCCGGGGAGGGCGTCCCCAGGATCACGGGCCACTGCCCGGGCGGCGGGAGACGGTCTCTGGTGAAGGTGTCGAGGTGGGCCGAGGGTGTCAGCTCCATGGTTCGCCCCTTCTGGTGGTGGGGTCGTGCAGGGAGCGTATCGTTACCGTGACGACAGTCAACGGTCCGCGATAAATGCTCGGTCGGCATCTCAGGAGTGGGGGCACGAATGCCCGTATTCTCGCTCGATCCGGAACAGACCGCCCGGTGCGCCGGGCTGCGCGCCCTGGCCGCCGACACCCTGCGCCCGCTCGCCGAACGGGGCGAACCCGGCCGGGTGAACCGCCCGCTGCTCGCCGCCCTCGGCGAACGGGGACTGCTGCGCGAGCTCTTCGGCGCCGGCGCGCTGGACCTCTGTCTGCTCCGCGAGTCCCTCGCCCACGGCTGTACGGAGGCGGAGACCGCCCTCGCCCTCCAGGGCCTCGGCACCACCCCCGTGCTCCGCTCGGGCACCGACGCCCAGCGGGCCCGCTGGCTCCCCGAGGTGACCGCGGGCCGCGCCGTCGCCGCGTTCGCCCTGACCGAGCCGGACGCCGGCTCCGACGCGGCGGCCCTGGCGCTCGCGGCCGTCCCCGAGCGGGGAGCCGGCTGGCGGCTCACCGGCGAGAAGTGCTGGATCTCCAACGCGCCCGAGGCCGACTTCTACACCGTCTTCGCCCGCACCACCCCCGGGGCCCGGGCCCGCGGAATCACCGCCTTCCTCGTGCCCGCCGACCGCCCCGGGCTGACCGGCGCCCCGGTGGAGATGCTCTCCCCGCACCCCATCGGCACCCTCGCCTTCGACGGGGTGCCGGTCACCGCGGCGGATGTCATCGGCGCACCCGACCGGGGCTTCCCGGTCGCCCTGGAGACCCTCAACCTCTTCCGTCCCAGCGTCGGCGCGTTCGCCGTCGGCATGGCGCAGGCCGCCCTGGACGCCACCCTCGACCACACCGCCCGCCGCACCGCCTTCGGCGGCCCTCTCGCGGAACTCCAGTCCGTCGCCCACCAGACCGCCGAGATGGCCACCCGCGTCGAGGCGGCCCGGCTGCTGGTCCTCTCCGCCGCGGCGGCCCATGACGCGGGCGCCGCCGATGTGCCGGCCCGCTCCGCGATGGCCAAGCTCTTCGCCACCGAGACCGCGCAGTACGTCGTCGACGCCGCCGTCCAACTCCATGGCGCACGGGCGCTGCGCCGCGGACATCTCCTGGAACATCTGTACCGTGAGGTGCGCGCGCCCCGGATCTACGAGGGCGCGAGCGGAGTCCAGCGCTCGATCATCGCCAAACAGCTGTACGCGGCCCGCACGGCCCACACGGCCTGTGCTTCACAGGTCACCGCCACCCCGCAGCCGTACGGGAAGGACAGATGAGCCTCCACCGCCACAACCCCGCCGACCTGCCCGCCCCCTCCGGCTTCTCGCACGCGGTCACCGCCACCGGCTCCCGGCTGGTCCTGCTCGCAGGCCAGACCGCGCTCGACCTGGACGGGGCGGTGGTGGGGGAGACACTCCCCGAGCAGTTCGAGACCGCGCTCGCCAACCTCCTCACCGCCCTGGCCGCCGCCGGCGGGGCACCCCACGACCTCGCCCGGGTCACGGTGTACGCCACGGATGTCGCCGACTACCGGGCCCAGGCGCCCGAACTCGGCCGGATCTGGCGGCGGCTGGCGGGCCGTGACTACCCCGCGATGGCCGTCATCGGTGTCGTACGCCTCTGGGACACCCGGGCGCTGGTGGAACTGGACGGGATGGCCGTACTGCCCTGAGCCCCCCGGCGGGTGCTGCCTCGGGCACGCCGGGGGTGGGGTGCTGCCTCGGGCACGCCGGGGGTGCTGCCTCGGGCACCCCAGGGTGCGGTGCTGCCCTGGGCCCCGGGGTCGCTGTCCTTTGCCCCTGGAGCGCCCTGCGCCCCGGGCCGCTGTGCCGTGTGGAGGGCCGCGTGATCGACTGGTGGGCCGGCGGTCGCGGGCTTACCGTCGATGGGTGGGCCGACGGCCGTTCTTCCCTCCCTCCCTTTCCTGTCCCCGTCCGCTCACGCGTATCCGTCCCACGCGCGTCCGCTCCACACACCCGGGAGCCTCCCGGGCGCAGGGGAACCCGGCGCGATGACGACCCCGCGACATGACGACCCCGCGACCATGACGACTCCGCGACCGGAATCACTCGCCCCGGTCGCCGCCCCGAGCCGAGGCGGCGGCCATGGTGTCGCGCTCGTCGTCATCGCCGGCTCGCAGCTGATGGTGGTCCTCGACATCACCATCGTGAACATCGCCCTCCCGCACATCCAGACCTCGCTGAACTTCTCCACCACCAGCCTGTCGTGGGTGGTCAACGCCTACACGCTCACCTTCGGCGGGCTGCTGCTGCTCGGCGGCCGCGCCGGGGACCTCCTCGGCCGGCGGCGGGTCTTCATGTTCGGTGTCGCGCTCTTCGCGATCGCCTCACTGCTCGGCGGGCTCTCGCAGAGCTCCGGCCAGCTGCTCGCCGCCCGCGCGCTCCAGGGAGTGGGCGGCGCGATCGCCTCGCCGACCTCGCTCGCCCTGATCACCACCACCTTCCGCGAAGGGCCGGAGCGCAACCGGGCGTTCGGCGTCTTCTCCGCGGTCTCGGCGGGCGGCGGCGCGATCGGGCTGCTGGCCGGAGGGATGCTGGTCCAGTGGCTGGACTGGCGGTGGGTCTTCTTCGTCAACGTCCCCATCGCCGCGCTGATCCTGCTGGCGACCCGCCGCCACATCCAGGAGTCCGAGCGCCGCTCCGGCCACTTCGACATCGCGGGCGCTCTGACCTCGACGCTCGGCATGGTCAGCCTGGTCTACGGCTTCATCCGGGCCAGTGCGCACGGCTGGACCGACCCGGTCACCCTCGGCTCGTTCGGCGCCGCCGTGGTGCTGCTCGCCGCCTTCGTCCTGGTCGAGCGGGGCTCCCGGCAGCCCATCACCCCGCTGCACATGTTCGCCGACCGCAACCGGTCCGGCACCTACGGGATCATGCTGTGCATCGCCGCGGCGATCTTCGGCATGTTCTTCTTCCTGACCCTCTTCGTCCAGGACGTCCTGGGCTTCGGCCCGCTGAAGGCCGGGCTCTCCTTCCTGCCGGTGAGCGCGATCATCGCGCTGGGCGCGGGGATCACCTCCCAACTGCTGCCCAAGTACGGGCCCAAGCCCTTCATGGTCTCGGGCGCCCTGCTGTCGGCCCTGGGCCTCGCCTGGCTGACCCAGGCCGATGTCCACTCCACCTATCTCGGCAGTGTGCTGGGCCCGATGCTGGTCTTCAGCCTCGGCATGGGCATGCAGTTCGTCTCCCTGACCCTGATGGCGCTCTCCGGCGTGGCCCGCCGGGAATCGGGCGCCGCCTCCGGCCTGCTCGCCGCGACGCAGCAGGTCGGCGGCTCGCTGGGCCTGTCCATCCTGGTGACGGTCTTCGGCACGGCGAGCCGCCACGAGGTCCGCGACCAGCTCCCCTCGTTCCTGGCGGAGTCGACCCCGCAGCAGCGCCTCCTCTTCCGGGAGACCGGACAGCTCCCGCCCCCCTGGGGCGACCAGGTCCTGGCGAACGGCACCTCGGCCGCCTTCGTCACGGCCGCGGTCTTCGCCGCGGTCGCGGCCCTGATCGCCCTGCTGGTGATCCAGGTCAGACCCTCCGACCTGGAACGGCTGAAGGGCACGGGGACACCGGGGCCGGGATGAGGGCCGGGGCGCCGGGGCCGGGGCCGGGGCGCGGCCCGGGCCTCACCCCGCTGTCCGGTACTTCGCCAGGTCGCCGATCGGGGAGGTGGGGAACCAGCTGCACCAGTGGTGGTCGGGGCTGCGAGCGGGGGGCGGGCTGCCGGGGTCGGTATGGGCGCGGGCGTGGTGGAGGTGGACCAGGGTGTCGCCGAAGCGCTCGACGCCGCCGAGGAAGTCGGCCCGCCAGGCGAAGTCGTTGTCCTCGCCGCCCCACCCCTCGAACCGCTCGTCCAGACCGAGGATCTGGTCGAAGAGCCGGCGCCGCACCCAGATGCACCCGCCGGGCGGACGGCGCAGAAAGACCCCGCGCAGCCCGGCGTGGTCGACCGAGGGCCGGCCCTCGGCGCAGCGCAGGGCCACGGCCCGGTCGCTGCTCGCCGCGTCGGCGAAGATGATGTCGCGGTAGGGCCAGTGCACCTGCAGGGTGGGGTCCTGCGCGAAACGGGCCGCGCCCCGGGAGAGGAAGTCGGCGTCGGGCAGCACATCGCCGTCCAGGACACAGACCATCTCGTCCGGGCCGCCACCGTGCACCACCCCGCAGTTCACCGCCCAGGCCTTGTTGAACGGACCGGGGTTGAAGGCGAAGACATAGCGGTCCGCGTGCGGTTCGAGCGCGGACCGCCAGCGCGGCTCGGAGTCGCTCTCCACCACCACGATCCGGTACCGGTCGCGCGGCAGGCCCTGGTCGGCCAGCCCGGCGAGGCAGGCCGCCAGATTGCGGGCCCGTCCGTCGTGCGGGTCACGGGCGCGGAAGGGGACGACCACGGTGATCCGGGTGGGCGCGGTGCCGGGGCGGGGCCCGGTCCGGTCGATGCCCGCCAGGATCTGCTCCACCGACAGGGGGTCCACGGCCGGCCCGCCGTCCAGCTCCTCGCCCAGGTGCAGGCCGAGCCGGGCGGACTGCTCGATCACCTCCAGCGCGGCTTCCAGCTCCGCCGCGACGGCGGACTCCTCGGCCAGCACCTCGGCCAGCGCCAGGCTCAGCCGCCGGTGCGCGGCCACGTCTTGGGGAGCGCTCGTCACTTCGGTCAGCGGGCCGGCGAGCCGTGGCTCCCCGCGCAGCAGCTCCACCACCCGATCGTGGTCGGGCCGGGTCCAGTACCACCACGGCGGGCAGGTGCTCTGTGCCTCGGGGTCGAAGGTCAGGGCGGCGCAGTCGGCGAGCAGACGGGCTCGGTGAAGGGTGGTCGACAGGTCGCTCAACTCCTTGGGAGACCGGGGCGCCCGGGCCGGATCGCACGGGCGACGGACGAAAGGCGGCTAACCGCTGATCACCCCGCGATTGAACTATTGGTTCGGACCAACGTCAACGTAACATCCGACGCAACAGTGGCCGTTCGCGTTCCCGGGATGTACCCGGCACGGCCCATGGGTGGTGAATTCCGCTTCTGAACACCAGGGGAAATGCCGCACACACCTCGGGGGAGGCACCGTTGTCCGTTCCTGTTCCGAATTCCTCCGGTGGGCCCGCTGATCGCCCGCCGACCAGAGCCGACCGGACAGCCGCCGCCGAACAATTGATGATCAGCCATCCGGACTGGTCGGACCGTCGGATCGCCGGTGCCAGCGGTCTCGCCACCAAGACCGTGGCGGCATTGCGCCGCACCATGCGGGATCTCCCGGAACCGGTCCGGCGCGTGGGCAAGGACGGCCGGGCACGCCCGGTGCGCACCGCCGAAGGCCGTTCCCGTGCGGCCGAATTGATCCGCGAGGACCCCACCATTTCACTGCGCGATATCGCGCGCCGGACCGGTATCTCGCCGGGTACCGCCCGGAACGTCAGACAGCGGCTGCTGGAGGGCCTGGACCCGGTCCCGGACTGCCAGCGCGAGGAGGCGCCGGTCTGCGGTGTCGGCCCGCCGCCGGAGGTCCCCGCAGGACCGGAGGAGCGCCGCCTGCTGCTGATACGGCTCACCCGGGACCCGTCCCTGCGGCAGAGCGGCTCCGGCCGGGCGCTGCTGCGCATGCTGGTCACCCACCACGCGGATGCCCGGGTGTGGGAGCGGCTGCCCGCCGAGGTCCCCTCGCACAGCGTCCCCGCGATCCTCACCCTGGCCCGCACCTGCGCGGCGGACTGGGCCGGCCTGGCCGAGGAGATCGAATCCCTGCTGGACCGGCCCACCGGCGACCGCTGACCGCCTTACGACCGCGCACGTCCGCGCACGTCCGGGTACTACGACCGCGCATGACCGATGCCCGGCGCCCGCTCACCGATGCCTGATGCCTGACGCCTGACGCCTGACGCCCCACGCCCGGGACCGATGCCCCACGCCCGGGGACACGACCGATGACCGAGGAGAGGCATGCCCGAGATCCTGTTCCTGACCCGAGGCCACGGGTTCGGCCACGCCGCACGTGATCTGAGGGTGATCCAGGAGCTGCGCCGGCGGCCCGGCACCACGGTCCGCATCATGGCGAACGGCAGCGCGGTCACCTACTACGCGATGCGCGGGGTGCAATGCACCCCCATCGAATTGCCCGACGAGGACTACGGTGAGGACTTCGGCGAGGGCGCCGCGAAGGCCGTCTGGCGGGCGCTGGCCTCGGTGCCCCGCCCCGATCTGGTCGTCTCGGACGAGGTCATGTGGGCCCTGCCGTTCGCCCGCGAGGTCTGGAAGCGGCCCTGTGTGATGCTGCTCTGCGCGCTCTGGGCGGAGTACGGCATGCCGGACGCGGACCGGTTCTTCGACACGGCCGACGAGGTGCTGGTGCTCGACTTCCCTCGGAACCGGCGGGAGTCGTACGGGACCACCGCGCCGATCGGCTTCCTCGGGCCGGTGGTGCAGCCCTTCCCCGCCGGGCGCGGGGCCGCCCGGTCCGCACTGGGCATCGCCGAGCGGGACGAGGTGGCGGTGCTGAGCCTGGGCGGGATGAACACCAGACCGGAGAGCCGGAGGATGGCGACGGCCGCCATCGGGGCCTGGCGCGCGCACGCGGGCCCCGGCGCCCGGCTGCTGCTGCTGGCCGACCCGCCGGCCGAACCGCTCCCGGTCCACGACGGCGACGGCGCGCCCGAGGGCGGCGGGGAGGTGGTCTGGGCCGGGGTCACCCCGGAGCCCGAGACCTACTACCGGGCCGCCGATGTGGTGCTCAACGACGCCATGGGCTCCACCGTCTGCGACCTGGCCTGGAACGGGGTGCCCGCGGTCGCGCTGCTGGACGAGGAGTCGGCGGCCGGCTTCCCGAAGACCTTCCCGGGCCGTATCCGCCATCTGACGGCGGCCGGGCTGATCGAGACCGCCCCGGTGCGCGAGGGGCCCCCGGCGGTCTGGCGGGCCATCGAACGGGCCAGGGCCGGGGCGGCGGCGCCGGACCGGGCGGCGGCCCGGGAAGGATTCGGCTGGAGCACCGGCGAGACGGTCGCCCAGCGGCTGTTCGAACTGCTCGACGCCTGAGGCCGGCCCGGCCCGGCCCCGTGCGCCTGCCGGCCCCGTGCGCCTGCCGGCCCCGTGCGCCTGCCGGGCCGGTCAGCCCTCGCTCCGCTCCAGCATGGCCTTCAGCTCCCCGACCGACAGCCAGTCGTCGTTGGAGTCCGAACGGTAGGCGAACTCCCGTGGTACCGAACACCACCCGGGCGCGGGTGCCCGTCCGGCGCCCCGGGTGGCGGAGGTGACCAGATAGCGGTCGCCCAGCCGGAAGGCCCGGTGGCTGTCGTCACTGGAGATCATCTCCTCGTGCAGCCGCTCACCTGGCCGGGGGCCGACCTCATGGGTGGCGGCGCCCGGGGCTATGGCCTCGACCAGGTCCATGATCCGCACGCTCGGTATCCGCGGCACGAACAGCTCGCCACCGGCCATGAGCTCGAACGAGTCCACCAGGAAGGTGACGGCGTGTTCGATGCTCATCCAGAAGCGGGTCATCCGCTTGTCGGTGACCGGCAGGCTCTCACCGGCGGCGGCCAGCCGGCGGAACAACGGCACCACCGAGCCCCGGCTGCCGCTGAAGTTCCCGTAGCGCACCACCGAGAACCTGGTCCCGGACTCGCCCGCGAGCGTCGCACCGGTCGAGGTGAAGAGCTTGTCGGCGACCAGCTTGGTGGCGCCGTAGAGGTTGACCGGGCTGCTCGCCTTGTCGGTGGAGACACCGACGACACTCCGCACCCGGTTCTCCACGGCTGCCTCGATGACATTGCGCGAGCCGTCGATATTGGTCTTCACATACTCGGTCGGCGCGTACTCCGCGGTGTCCACGCGCTTGAGGGCGGCGGCGTGCACCACGTGGTCGACGCCGGCCATCGCCTGAGTGAGCCGCCGCCGGTCGCGGATATCACCCTGAACGAAACGCACACGCCGGTCCTCGCCCAGCACGCTCCGCGTTTCGGCGTGCTTGAACTCATCACGCGAGTAGATCACGACACGGCCGGGATCGACATGGGTCAGTACATGGCGGACGAATGCCAGACCCAAAGACCCGCAGCCCCCGGTTACCAGGATCGAAGCTCCGCTAAGCACGCTCATCTCAGCACCTTTCAATCCCAGAGGAACGTCGAACTGAATTCGAGATCACTGCGGGCCACACCGTAGCAGACAAGAGCTGAGGTCCGGCTAGTCCGAGGAGCAGGTGAATTGCCCCGGTGATAGGCCCTGTGCAAGTTCGAACGTGCTCAGTTGAACACCCTTGTTCGCAGGTCAGGAGCCATATCCCCGAGTGGTGACGCGATGTCCGTTGACGCTTTCCCGGGTGCCCGGTTGACTTGAGTCGCCATTCGGCTGCGGGATTTCCTGAACGTTTCCACGGTATTGCCGGTGCTGTGCCGTGGTGCTGAAGGAAGGCCCGCATCCTTTCTTCGCGATGAGAAGGAGAATGAAATGCCGGTGAATATGGTCGAGGACGTCCGCCTGGATCTGGAGCTGTCGGAGGAGGAGAACACGGACTGGGAGAAGCTCCTGGTCGGGCTCCACGAGGGCGGCGCCTTCATGTGGTGCAAGGCGTGTGGGGCCCCCTGCGGCACCCAGACCGTGGGCTGCAGCGGCTGTTGAGTCCGGACACGGCCCCGACAGCAGGCTGAACCGCAACGGCGGGCGGGCCCTCCCGGGCTCGCCCGCTCGCTCCCGGTGCCCCCTCAAGAACAGGAGAGACGGCCATCACCTCCGACACCCGACCGGACACCCCGGCGGAGGAGCGCTTCCGCGATTCCCCGCTCGCGACCCTCGTCTCCCCGGTGGGACTGGTCTCCGCGGTCCGGCCCGCCCCCGCCCTGCGCGGGCTGCCCCGTCTGAAGACGGCCTCCGCCAACGTCGGCAGCGGGGTGCCGGGCGTGACCAGGGAGCCCTCCGACGGCTTCTCGGGCGGCAGCCGCATCCTCGACGACGAGTTCCTCTCCTATGTGGTCGCCACGGCCGAGGCCGCGGAGCGCTCCGCCGGATATCTGACGCACGAGCGGCCGCGCCTGGCCAGGGAGGCCGAACTCGACGGCCCCGTACTCGACATGACGCGGGTGCCGCGGTGCTCGGAGCGGGAGTACGCCGATCCGCGCTGCCCGGTCAGCCGCTACGACCCGGACACCCCGATCCACTGGAGCCGCGGCGTCGACCTGCTCTCCGGCCAGGACATCTGGGTGCCCACCGTGATGGCCTGCTACGGCTTCCATGTGCACGGACCCGAACGCTTCATCGCACAGATCTCCACCGGACAATCGGTGCACACCGATCCCCACGAGGCGGTGCTGGGCGGTCTGATGGAGTTGTTCGAGCGGGACTCGATCGCGCTCACCTGGCTGCAGAAGCTGCCGTTGCCGCCGGTGGACCCCGCCGTGCTCACCCCCGGCTCCCGCGAGATGCTGGACTGGGGCGAGCGGCGGTTCCTGCGCACTCTGCTCTTCGACGCCACCTCGGACCTGGGCGTGCCCGCGGTGTACGCGCTGCAGATCGCCCCGTACGACGAGGGAATCCGGCAGATCATCGGGGCGGGCACCGGCCGGAGCCTCGGCGAGGCCGCCGAGCGCTGTCTGCTGGAGCTGCTGACGATCCGTGACTGCTACCGCTCCGAGAAGGACCTCCCGGGCGAGTACGGGGACTTCGCGTTCCTCGACGGCTCACGCATGATGTCCCTGCCGGAACACGCGGACGCCTTCACCTTCCTGACGGAGGACCTGGCCGGGCGACCGCTCTCCGCCGGCGGACCCGCGCTGCCGGATGACCCCGAGGCGGCGGTCGAGGAGCTGCTCGCCCGGCTGGCCGGCGCCGGAATGCAGGTGGTGGCCATGGACCGGACCAGCCGTGAGCTGCGCGCGGCCGGGCTGACGGCGGTCGCCGTCGTGATCCCGGAGCTCCAGCCGATGTCGCTGGAGCCGCTCGCGCAGTTCCGGGGCCATCCGAGGCTGGCCGAGGCGCCGGTACGGATGGGATACGCCAGTCTTCCCGAGGAGGAACAGAACCCATGGCCACAGCCGTTCGCGTAGGCGTCCCGCGCCGGGACGGAGAGCAGCGGTGATCGTCTGGCGTGTCGCCCCCGGTATCGGGATGCGGCCGGCCGACGACCAGCCCGCCGGCGCCGTGCTGCTGACCTCATCGGACGGCCGCTCGACGGTGCTGCGCCCGTCCGCCCCGGGGTGCGCCGACGCCCTGGTCTCGCTGGGAGCGGGCGCGCGCGGCGAGGCCGAGCTGGCCGAACTCGCGCCACGGGCCGGTGCGGCCCTGGCGGAGCAGCTGGCGGCACTGCTGCACCGGGGGGTGCTCCATCTGCTCTGCGTCGACCGGGGCCGGGAACTGCTGAGGGTCGCCGTCACGGGTGAGCTCGCCGCCCTCACCCGGGTGCGTCCGGAGCCCGGCCGGCGGATTCAGCTCTCCCGGTTCGCCTGTCTGCGGCGCCTGGACGAGGAGCTGGTGGTCGAGTCGCTGACCGGGCACACCCGGCTGGTCATCGCCCCGCAGACCGCGGCGGTGCTGGCGCGGCTCGCCGAGCCACAGCGGGTGGGCGAGCTGTGCGCGGATTCCGAGCTGCCGGCCGAGGTCGTGCTGGAGCTGCTGGAACTGCTGCTCGCCGCCGGGGCCGCCGGACCGGTGGACGAGGACGGCCTGCTGCCCGAGGACGCCGACCCGGTTCCCGCCCAGCGGGAGTTCCACGACGTTCTGCTCCACTGGCACAGCCGCCGGGGTCTCTCCGGTCTCGCGATCGGGATGACCCACCCGTTCCTGGACCGCTACCCGCCGCTCGCCGCGGTGAAGCCGGTCCGGCAGCCGGTGATCGCACTGCCGCGTCCGGACCTGGACCGGCTCCGGAGCACGGACCGCCCGTTCGCGGAGGTGGCGGAGGAGCGGCGCTCGGTACGCGCTTTCGGGCCCGGACCGCTGACGCTGGACCAGCTCGGTGAGTTCCTCCACCGCACCGTCCGGGTGCGCGAGGAGATACCGGCCGACGACGCGGCGCCCTACGACCGCACCTGCCGGCCGGTCCCGTCCGGTGGGGCCAGCCATGACCTGGAGGTGTATCTGTCGGTCACCCGGTGCCGGGGGCTCGCGTCCGGTGTCTACCACTACGAGCCGGTGGAGCACGGTCTGACGCTGATCACGCCGGAGCGCGGGGCGGTGCTGGAACTGGTCCAGGACGCCCGTCAGAGCCTCAGCTCGGCCTCCGTTCCCCAGGTGGTGATCACACTCGCCGGGCGGTTCAACCGGCTGTCCTGGAAGTACCGGGGCCTGAGCTACGCGGCCACGCTGAAGAACGTCGGCGTGCTGTACCAGGCCATGTACCTGGCGGCGACGGCGATGAGGCTCGGCGGCTGCGCGGTTGGCGGCGGCGACTCCGCCGCCTTCGCCCGGATCACCGGGCTCGACCCGCTGGAGGAGTCGTCCGTCGGGGAGTTCGTGCTGGGCGTGCCACTCGACCGGTGACCGCCGGACGCTGTCCCGTCGACACAGAGGAGGAAGCAGAACCCATGGATCAAGCCATCCAGCCGGACCGTGTCGCGGTGGCCGGCGTCGGGGAGTTCGGCGAGGCGGTGCGCGACCACGTCAGCCGGGAACTCGGCGCGGTGCCCCGGGCCATCGAGGAGTTCACGTCCGACCGGCCGCCGCCCAACGCGCCCGAGGTTCTGGTGGTGGCGCTCTGGCGGCCCCTGGAGGAGCTCGGTGAGCGCGTCGACGAGGCCGCCTTCGCGGCCGGCCGGCCCTGGCTTCCGGTGGTGTTCGAGCACCCGTGGATCGTGGTCGGACCGTGGCTGGCGCCGCCGGACGGCCCGTGCCACCGCTGCTATCTGGACCGCCGGGCGCAGCACCGGCAGTACTCCGACACCGCCCGGGTGCTGACCGAGGCGTACGCCGCCGATCCGAGTCTCGGCGTCAGGGGCCATCTGCCGCACCATGTACGGCTGGCGGCGGGCCTGGCGCGGCAGGCCCTGCGGCGGCGCGAACCGGGACTGGTGCTGTCGGCCAACACCGTCGGCAGCCGGATCTCCGCGCACCGGACCCTGGGCTGCCACGGCTGTCCGCGCTGCGGGCGGCGGGACCGGCTGGGCGCCGACGGGGCGGTGGCGCGGGTGGCGCGGTCCCTCCGGGTGCCGTCCCCGGCCGCTGCCGGGAGCGCGCGATGAGCGCGGCCGGGGCCGGAGGGCCGCAGCCGGCCGCTGAGCCGCGTCCCCGGCTGGCTCGCGGCCTCGCGGTGGTCCGGCGTCCGGACGGGCTGGTGGTCGAGGGGGTGACCAACCGCCAGGTCTTCACCGGCGCGGCGGCCACCGGGCTGCTGCCGGGGCTGTTCGCCCTGCTGGACGGCGAGCACGACATCACCGGCCTCGCCACCGCCACCGGGGCGCGCCGGCCCGAGATCGTCCGGGCGTTGCGGCTGCTGGACCGGGGGGGCCTGGTCGAGTGGTTCCCGCCGGGCGCGCCGGACGTACCGTTGGCCCCTGCGGCGGACGCCTACTTCTCCCGCAGCCTCTCGCTCACCCAACGCCACGCCGAGGTGCGGACGGTCGCGGCGGCGCTGGCGAACGCCCGTGTCACCGTCGTGGGAACCGGTCCGCTCGCCGAGGAAGTGCTCGCCTGCCTGCACGAGAGCGGCGTCACCGGCGCCGCACGGGCGGCCGTCGCCCCCGCCGAGCCGCGGCAACTGGTGGTGATCTGCGAGGAGGAGCCCGCCGGATTCGCCGCGCTGGCTGCCGAGCTGTGGAACCGGGGCACACCGGTGCTCCGGTTCGCCGGGAACGGTGAGCGGCTGGAGCTGGGGCCGTTCTTCCACCCGGACTGGACCGGCTGCCCGGAGTGCTGGTCCCGGGCCATAGGACCGGCGTCGGGCGGGGCGCTGCCCGAGGACGCCGTGGAGCTGTCCGCCGGGCTGGTCTGCGCGGAGGTGCTGGCGCTGCTGAGCATGATCACACCGCCGCGCACGATCAGCCGGGTGGTCCGACTCACCCTGGCGGAGCTGCGCGAGGAAGTGCTGGTGCTCGGCCCGGAGCCGGGCTGCGCGCGCTGCCTTCCGGGGGCCCCCGGGGCGAGCGGTCTGGCGGCCGCCCACTACGAGCGGGCCGCCGCCTGGTCACCCTGGGCCGAACGGCCGCGCGGCGCGACCGGGCCCACGTCCCGAATCCGGTCCCAGTACGAGGCCTCGCCCAAACTTCCGCTGGACCGGCTGCCCCGGTATCTGCGGCCGTTGCTGACGGAACCCGAGGCCACCGATGAGGTGGACGTCTATCTGCTGGGCGTCCCCGAACTGGCCCACCCGGTGCATCTCTACGACCCGGATTCCGGCCGGCTGGTGGCCACCCGGGCGACCGCCGACCCGGTGCCGCTCGGCCTGCCCGGGGAGCCGGCGGCGATCGTGGTGCTGGTCGCCACACCGGGACGGCTGTACGCGGACCGCCGGGCGGAGAGCCACCGGCTCGCCCAACTGGCGGCGGGCGCGGCAGTGGCCGGGATGCGGCAGGCGGCCGTGGGCTGCCGGCTCCAGGTGACCACCCGGTGCGATCCCGCGCTGAGCGGGCTGCTGGAGCTGAGGACGGATCAGGAGGTGCCGGCCGCCGTGGTCGGTGTGTACCGGGAGGCCGAGCATGCCACTGACGACTGAGGCGGATCTCTACGGCGCGGCGCTGCGGCTCGGCCCGCCACCCCTCGGAACACCGGAGCCGGGGCCGGTGTCGGTCACCGGGCCGGGCGATGTCCCCCCGCAGGAGCTGAGACGAGCCCTGGAGCAGTGCGGGAGGTGGCTGAACGAGGAGTTCGGCCCCGGTCTGCGGGTGCTGATCGGTGTGGTCCGGGCGGAGGGCATGGAACCCGGGCTCCACCTGCCGGGGGAGCCGGCGCCCCTGCCCGGGTCGGTCGCGCGGCTGGACGGGCTGCGAGAGGCCCGGGTGCCGGTCGCGCTGCTCTGGTTCGGCGATCCGGCGACCGCCGGGGCCGACCTCGGGGCGCTGCTGGTGCGGGTCGGCTGGGGCGCCCGGACGGTACGGACGGCGCTGGTCGCGGCCGGGTACCGGGCGGCCATCGACACCCGGGCGGGTCTGGTGCGCCCGCCCGGCGCCGTCGGCGGACACCTGGGAAGCCTGCTGGTCGCACCGTCGGCGGAGGCCGGTTCATGAGCGAGCGGCGGGCCGAGTGGTCCATGCCGGACGTCGAGCGGCTCGCCTTGCACGGCGACCGGCTGCTGCTGGTGGTGACCGGGTCGATCATGGCCGCCCATCTGCCCGCGCAGCTGGCCTGGGTGCGCGTGCAGCAGCCCTCGCTGGAGGTTCAGGTGGTACTGACCAGGTCGGCGGCGCGTTTCGTGAGCAAGGAGGCGCTGCGGATGCTCACCGGCCGGCCGGTGTTCGACGACACCTGGGAGCCCGACGCCGACGCCTCGGACGCCCGGCATGTGGAGTGGTCGCACTGGGCCGAGTTGGCGGTGGTCTGGCCCGCGACGATGCATTACACGGCCCGGCTGGCGCTGGGCCTCGCGGACTCGCCCGGCCTGCTGGCCCTGCACTGCACCAGCGCCCCGGTCGGTGTGGCCCCCGCGCTGCCGCCCGGCGGCTGGGAGTCCGCGGCGATGGCCGGCCATGTCGCGGCGCTGGAGGCGCGCCCCGGAGTCAGGGTCGTCCCGCCCGAGCCGGGTCTGAGCCTGACCACCCGGAAGATGGACGGCTGGCTCTGCCCTCCGCTGAGTTCGGTACTGCGCGAGGTGGACGCGTGGGCCGCTCAGGACCGGGAGGCGGCCGATGAGCGGCTATGACGCGATCGTTGTCGGCGCCCGCTGCGCCGGCGCCGGCACCGCCCTGCTGCTGGCCCGTCAGGGGCGCCGGGTGCTGCTGCTGGACCGGGCGGTCTTCCCGAAGGACACCCTGTCCACCCTGTACATCCAGCTGCCGGGTGTTGCCGCGCTCGCCGACTGGGGCCTGCTGGACCGGCTGATCGCCACCGGCTGTCCGCCGCTGGAGCGGGTGGCCTACCGGGCCGGCGGGATCACCGTCACCGGGTCGAGCCGCCCGGTGCGCGGCCAGCGGATCAACTACGCGCCCCGCCGCCATCTGCTGGACCAGCTGCTGGTCGAGGCCGCGGTGGAGGCCGGTGCGGAGTTCCGGGACGCCACGACCGTCGGTGAACTGCTCTTCACGGACGACCGGGTGGCCGGTGTGCGCTGCCGCACCGCCGGCGGGAGCCGGATCGACGAGCGCGCCGATCTGGTGGTCGGCGCGGACGGCATGCGCTCGCGGGTGGCGCACCTGGCCGGTGCCGAGGTGCTGACCAGCGCCCCGCCCAGGAGCTGTGTCTACTACGGGTTCTGGGACCTGCCGGCCGAGCGTCTGCTGTCGATGACCCACGCGGACGGTGTGCTGGTCGGCTCGTCCGCCACCAACGACGCGACCCTCGTCGTCTGTTATCTGCGCCAGCGGGAGTTCGCCCGGGCCCGGCAGCGGCCCATGGAGGTCTACCTGGAGACCATCCGTGAGCACGACGCCGAGCTCTGGGAGCGGCTGCGCTCGGCGGAGCCGACCGAGCGGCTGTACGGCACCGGCGACCAGCGGAACTTCATCCGGCAGGCCGCGGGCCCAGGCTGGGCGCTGGTGGGCGACGCCGCGATGCACAAGGACTCGATCACCGCCTGGGGGATCACCGACGCCTTTCTCCAGGCCCAGCTGCTGTCCGACACCCTCGCCTCGGACCTCGCCCCGGACCTGGCACTGGCCGAGTACGCCACCACCCTGCGGAGTCTCGCGGAGGGCGGCTACCACGCCACCCTGGCGGCGGCCGAGCTGGGCTTCGACGCGTCCGGTCTCGCGGACCTGCGCCGGCTGGCCGACGATCCGGAGCTGTCCGATCTCTACTTCTCCATGGCCTCCGGCGCGGTCACCTTCCAGGAGTTCCACACCGCGTTCCAGGCCCGCGCCGTCCCCTCGGCCACCGGCTGAGCGCCACCACCGGGCCCGCACCGCACGACATCGGCCCGATCCGCGCTCCGCCCGCGCCACCGCGCCCTGTTCCGGTCCGCTTCCCCGGACCGGCACAGGGCGCGACCGCGTCCGTATCCCAGATGTCCCGGTATCAGATGTCCCGGAAAAGACCAGTCGGGTCTTTAACATGCGGTGTCTGCTGGTGCCAGGCTGCTGACCCGCGTAAATATTCTTTCGGTTCTTACATGGTCATGCCCTTTGATGCAGCCGGAAGTCCCAGAGGAGTCCCACGGAAGTCCCACTGCCCGTCGTCCTTCTTTCGACTCTACGCAGAGGGTGGCGGTGCGGCGCGCATGGGCGGTCTGCCCTGAACGATCGGCAACGTGTCCTGTACGACCCGTCTCGCGACCGGAGAGGACCTTGAGACTTGGGCGCTGGGTGAATGGCCCTCGGCCAATGCTGAGCGGTCCCGCGACCCCCTGAAGATCGGCGGCGTGGCGGCGACGTGCAGACGGAGGTCACCGAGGCCGACCGGTTCCACCTTCGGCACGGCAGCTTCAGCCACGAGGCACTCGTGGGTGTGAAGTGCAGGTGGAAACGCGGGTGGGCCGGCAGCCACTTCTTGATGCCGGGTGTCTTGTGGGTCGCGTAGTTGTCGAGGATCAGGTGTACCTGGAGCCCGGACGGGACTTCCGTCTTCGCCGCGTCGCGGCCCTGATCGCCCTGCTGGTGATCCAGGTCAGACCTTCCGACCTGGAACGGCTGAAGGGCACGGGGACACCGGGGCCGGGGCGCCGGGGCCGGGGCGCTGCCCGGGCCCTCCATGCGGGCCCAGGGGTCGCATGGAGGGCTGTCGGGCAGGGCTACCCAGTGCTGACCCGCACCTCCGCGTCCGGGCCGAGATCCACGGAGTACACGGGCCGTTCATGGATGCCCAGCGCGCGCATCAGCTCATGGGTCGGAATCCGGTACCCGCGACCGACCCGGAGGACGAGGCAGGGGAAATCGCCTCGGTGGATCAGCCGATACGCGGTCGTGGAACAGACACCGAACGCACGGGCCGCTGTCCGCAGATCGACACAGACCGGCAACTCGAACATCTCCGTGAAGCCGAGAACCTGATCGTGCTTCACCGGCGCCTCATGGCGGGGCGGATCGGCAGGGTGCCAAAGCGCCGTCGGGCCCGCCGCGTCCGGACACAGCGGCCCTCGACGCGGCCCCTCGTTCCGTCCCCGCCCGTGGCGAGGGCATCAGCGCGCAGGTGCTCGGAGCGGACACGGAAGCGCAGCGAGGCACGCGGCCCGTCCGGCCCGTCCGGACGGTCGACCCGGATGTCCAGGCCTCCCTGACTCGCGGAGGCATCCGCGCTCTCCTCCTCGTGGGTGAGAGCACAGTTCCGGGCGATGTGCTCCACCCGTGTGGAGGGAAACTCGCGCCAGCCGCCGCGGGCCAGGCGCCACGCCCGGACGCGCGCCGCCTTGGCCAGCGGTGCGGCACAGGAGTGGGTCGTGTTGCCCGGTTCCGTCAGCTCTTCGAGAAGGGCCAGTGCCATCTCGGCCTCCACATCACATCGGTCGGCGCCCAGACGGCGGCAGACGCGATGGACCGTGCCGGTCAGTCGGGGCAGCATCAGCCAGATCACCAGGAGCCTGCTGTCCCCGTGCGGAGTGAGGTCGGCCCGCGCGGCGCTGAGCACCGCCTGCCAGATCGCGGCGGAGTGCCGCGGATCGGCGCCCGGCCCGTACAGGGCCTCGTGAGCCTCCGCGGCGGTCAGCCGGACCGGTTCGGCCCGCTCTGTCTCGTGGGCGATGATCACCCGTACTGCCTCCTTCACACCGGGATTGTCGAAGTGCCGTCTCACCGAGGCGAACACACCAATGGTTGGGGAATGCACGAGGGAAGTCCTCTCTCGATATCGTGGACCGCGCCGGCTGACAGCAGGTACCGAAGCGCCGAAGGCCGTCCGGTCGGCGCGGGCACCCAGCGGGCCGACACGCGGTGGGAGAAGAGTGCCCGCCTCCGAGCGGGCACCCTTGTGGCCTGTGCGCTCTCAGCCCGTGCCGGAGGTCGAGGCGCCCGCGTTCCCGTTCCGCTGGGTGACGGGGGGCATCTCCTCGGAGTGGCCGGCGCTGGGGTGACGGCGGCTCGGCGGGAAGCCGGGGGACATCTTGAGACGGCTCGCCCGGCGGACACGCTGGCGGTTATTCATGGAAGTGGCCCTTCTGATCAGGAACTACACCGGTATCTCGCGTTTCGGCGAGTGGCTTGTGTCATCGTGCCCGGGCAGTCGAGGACTCCGCAGACCCATAACTGAGGCAAGGCTGAGCCAAAACTGAGGCCGGGGGGCGTGAGGAGGCACATGCGTGTGAAGCGGTCGGCGACTGCGCACAGATCAAGAGGTGCCGCCGGGGGGCGGCTCATTACCGTGGTGCGGGGACGAGGAGAATGATGGACGGGCGCGTACTCGGGCCGGTCGTGGCAAAGGTCGAGGGAAGAGGGGGAGTCTTCGGAACGACGAAAGTGGCCGCTTTGTTCGCGCTGCTGGCCATTTCGCCGGAGTACCGATGCAGTAAGGAGCAGATCGCCGAGTACCTCTGGGGGAAGAAGCTCGCCGAGTCGTCCTGGGAGGAGAGTAAGAAGGTCCACGGTCTGGTGGACAGGGCGATCTCCGACCTCCGCAAGCAACTGGGCGAGACGATCATGCCGAAAACTGGTAAATCGGGCTTCTGTGCGCTCTGTCCGCCCGAGGAGAGTGTCGATCTTCTGCGTCTGCGCGCGGCGGTACGGCGAGCGGAGGCACTGCCCCCTCGGGAGAGGTTCGCGGAGCTTGCCGCCGCCGTGCCGTCGGCGGATTACGGAGAACCGCTGCAAGGGCTGCGTGGTGACGGCTTCGAGGCACGACGGAAAAAGCTGACAGCGGAGGTATCCGGCGCGGTATGTCAACTTCTCGACGCCGCGTTGAAGTCCGGACAGGAGGAGTGGCTCCGCGAGGAGACGGAGAAGTGGCACGCGCGATCACCGGGTCATCCGCGGATCTTCGAGTTCTATCTGAGGGCACACGGCGGGAATCTCTCGGCCAAGGAGTTGGACCGCCGCGTCGCAGCGTGGACGAAGCGCTATGGGCCAACGGGCCACCGTCTCCAGCCCGTTATCGAACAATTGCGCGCAGGCGCGCCCCGATCAGCAGGAAGAGCGCTTCTCCCGATCCCGAATCAGCTACCACCCAAGGGCCGTCGACCCATCGGGCGAGAGGAGACGATCCGTGTCCTTTTCGACTACGTGTGCCGAGAGCAGGCGGCCGGCAGAACCGCGATCATTCTGTTCACTGGCTTGGCTGGTGTGGGGAAGAGCCTGGTGGCCCGCGATCTCGCATGGCTGGTGAGAGAGAGGTTCCGCGACGGCGCCCTCTACGGCGAGCTGAACGGATTCGTCGAGGGTGACGTACAGCCCACTCCACCGGAGCAGATCCTGGACCGATTCCTGCCCGATCTGCCGCCCTATTCAGGGGTGACCGGGCTCACCGCAAAGATCGGTGCGCTGCGGACCGCTCTGGCGGACCGCTCGGTCCTCATCCTGCTCGACGACGCGCGCAGCTCAGAGCAGGTGTTGCCGTTGCTCCCGGTCGGCCGCGCCAGCGCCGTGATCATCACGAGCCGCAACACCCTGGCTCGTCTGCGCTCCGAGAATGAGGTGCTTGTCTGCACGATGGAGCCACTGCGTGACGAGGATGCCCTGGCGTTGCTTCAGGAGAAGGTGATGGCGAAGGACCGGGCGGTGTATCTCCGTGACTTCACCGAACTGATCCATATCTGCGGCAACTTGCCGCTGGCCCTCACGGTGGTGGCGCGACGTATGGAGCACCGCATGGTGTCCAACATCAAGTCCTTGGTGCGGGAGATGAAGGATGAGCGGAGGAGATTGGATCGGATGGACTGTCCCCAGGACGAGCTGTCGGTCCGCGTGGCGCTGAACTGCTCCGTACGCGTTCTCAGTGAAGAGGCACGGCTGCTGCTCTGGCAGTTGGGCGTCCATCCCGGACCCAGTGTCACCTGGGAAGCCGTGATGGATCTCGGGGCGGCGGAGGGCGCGGGGATACGGGCCGACCGGGCCCTGGAGGAACTGGTGGCGGCGAGCCTGGTCGAGACCCGGTCCGGCCGCTTTCATCTGCACGACCTGGTGCGGGCCTTCGCCCACCACCACCTGCCCCTCGCCACCCATCGGGACAGAGAAGCCCTCAAACAGGCGACCGTGCGGCAGGCACTGGAGCACCAGTTGCACAACGTCCTGGCCTGTGATCGTCAGCTGGACCGCCAGCGCAAGCTGCCCATCGGTGATCCCACTGGGGTCACTGTGATCGAACTCGCCGGCCCGGAGCAGGCGATGGAGGTGCTGGACAGGGAGTACCCGACCATCAAAGGCTGTATCGCCCTGGCTGTCAGCCACAGGATGACGTGGTACATGCGGATGCTGCCGATGGCCCTGGTCACCTATCAATGGCGTCGCCGACGCCTCGACGACGCGCGCGAAGACCTCAAAAGCGCCGCCGTGGTCGCGGCGGCGGAGGCCGATCGGGCGGACCTCGCCATGGTCTACCGGATGCTGGCGGGGACGTACTGGCGGCTGGAGAACTTCCGTTTGGCCGCATGCCACCTGCGGCGGGCCGTGTCCCTCAGCGAGCAGGACCCCGGCGAGAACGGCTCCCTCAGCCTGGCCCGCTCCCTTTACACACTCGGGATCACCCAGCGCAAGCTGGATGAGACCACGGAGGCGGAGGAGAGCCTCCGCCGGGCTCTGGAGCTGTATCGGCAGCTGTCCGACCCGGTGGGAGAGGCGGCGGCGCTCAACGCCATCGGCGCCCTCCATCTCGACCGGGGCGAGCACGATGAAGCGCTCCACTGGTGCTCGGAGGCCCGCCGGGTGATCGAGTGCACGGAGGAGCGCAGCGGCTGGGCCGATGTGCTGTTCACCCTGGCCAAGGTGCACCTCGCCCGCGCCGAGAGCGAGGAGGCCATCCCTCTCTACCGGCAGGCGTCCGACCTCTACTGCGAACAGGAGGACCGGCCCAACGAGGAAAAGGTGCGCCGGCTCTTCGCGGGCGTCCTGGTCTCCTTCGATCGCTCCAAGGCGGTGGCCGAGCTGGAGAGAGTCATGGTGCTGCGTGAGCTGATGGGAAGCGATGAGCTGTCGGAGGTCCAGGATCTGCTGGACGAGCTGAGATGAACGCGCCCTGCCCGGCGCCCTGCCTTCGAGCCGGACAGGGCGCGACCGCGTCCGTATCCCAGATGCCCTGGTATCGGATGTCCCGGTCTTAGATGTCGCGGAAGGGACCAGCCGGGTCTGTGACCTGCTGATTTTGCTGAGGTGGGGCTGCTGACCTGCGTAAATGGCCTTTCGGCTCTTTCGCGGCCGTGCCCGTTGATGCCGCCGGAAGTCCCAGAAAAGTCCCAGACAAATCCCACTGCCCGTCGTCACTCTTTCGGCTCTTGCAGAGGGCGGGGGCGCGGTGTGAGCTGGTCCGTGTGCATCGGTGGTCTGCCCTGAACGATCGGCAACGTGTCCTGCTCGGAAGCCTTGCGGCCGGAGAAGACCCCCATGTCTGGGCGCCGGGTGAATGGCCCTCGGCGTATGCCCTCCGCGACCGTGGCCTCCTGAAGATCAGCCGCGATGGTGGTGACCTGTATACGGAGGTCACCGAGGCCGGCCGGTTCTACCTTCAATATGGCCATCATCCCGACGACCCGGCGTTTGCGGACGAAGTCGTCCAGGCCCCGCACCACCGGAGCCACCGGCGACGGCTCCACCAGGCCCGGTGCTGGCGCAGCGGGGCGTTCGGGCTGGTGCCAGCGGTCGTTCTGCGCACGGTTGAACAGATGCCTGGCGGTCTTATCGGCCGCAGCCCGTTCGGCGACCGCCGGGCGGCGCAGCAGGTCGGCGGCTACCCGTGCCGCGACCTGCTCATCGGCTGCCAGATCGTGGATGGCCTGGACTTTCTCCTGCACCGACTGCGGGGCACCCACGCGCCAGCCGACCTGGCGCTTCGCGGCATCCTGGGTCCAGCACCGCTTCCCGGTCCGCGGATGGACGGGCGGATCGGTGATGCGCTGGAACCGGTCCGGGAGCTGCTCCAGGATCCGGTGGATCTCGAACGGAACCCCCTCGGCCCGGTGCTCCGCAGGCCAGTGACCGGCCGTGAACCGGTAGACCCGGAGAGTGCCGTAGGGAATGCCCACGTCCTCGGCGAACATTTCCAGAGACTGCCGGACCCCGAACGCTTCCTCACCTGGATGCGCACCGCCGTGCTCACGCAGCGGCTCGATCTCCAGGGCGAGGTCACCGATCCGGAAATGGATCTACGTCTCTGCCGAAACGAGTTCACGTACCTCGCCCAGGATCTCCTCATAGCGCCGCCGGGACACACTTCCGACCCGTAAATCCGCAGGCATCACACCCACCCCAACAGGCAGCCCGGGGTACAGCCCTACCGGCCGCGCGCTTCAAGAACCCGGACCCCGCCCCTCATCCCGCAGCATCCGACCCCAGCGCGCAGCCGCCAAGGCGCACCACTAAACCACCTGCGGCACCCACAAGCGCGCGGCCAAGCGCGTGCACGACACCAGAGCACACCGAGCAAAGAGCCTTCTAACGAGACACCTGAACAAGATCAGCCGGGGATTGAAGACGGGTTCTTACCGAGAAGTGGTGAAGACGACGGTCCTTCACTCGATCCGGTGATCAGCAGAGCGTGCGAGGCCCGATCGTTCGTGTGTGCCCTCTTCGCGCCCTGCCGGGCCGGTTCCGGGTCGGCGTAGCGTGCTGGGTGCAGGAGACAGTGGCGTCGGGAGAGAGGGACCAAGTCGTGAGCCAGTCGGTGGATGAGGCCGGGACGTGGACGACCCTCATCGGCGGGAAGCTGGTGGAAGTCCCGGCGACGATAGAGGGGATCCGGGCGACGCTCTCGCCGGAGCGGGCCGCCGAGTTCGACCAGGTGGTCGCCCGTACCCACGCGTCCAAGCTGCCGCAGGTGCTCGCGGACTGGGCGCTCCCTGAGGAGGCGCTGGCCGAGGAGGATGAGGTGATCGCCCGGCTGAAGGCCGGCGACCACAGCGACTCGATCCCCCAGGACGACCTGGGCGACGGGGGTGGAGCGCGGTGAGCCGCTACCGGATCGAGTACAGCGGACTCGCCGCCGTGTCCCGCAAAGCCATGCCGAGCGACTACCGGGCCCGGTTCGAGAAGGAGATGGCCCGCACCCTGGGCACTGACCCGTACGGCCACGGATCCGACCCGGCCGGAAGCCCCCAGGAACGAGACCGGCGCACCGCGACCATCGCCGGAGCGGTGGTCCGCTACTACGTCACCAACGGCCTCGACCTGGTCGTCACCGCGGTCCGCATCCTCCACAGCCACTGACCCGCACTCCCGGAAGCCCGGCCCGCCGCAGGCCGGGCTTCTTCCACGCCCGGGGTCGGGCCCGCCTGCCGGACCGGGGCGGAGGGACGTGTGGTTCTCCTCGAAACCCCCTTACTTCCCTTCTGGCATCGGATAATCTCGCCCCTCATCCGACGCGAGAACCCGGGTGCGCCCGGAGGTCAAACACCGCGTCCCGCAGCCGAGGAGACACCTGGCATGCCTCTCGACCGCCCCTCCGTCCCCGAAGACACGGCGTTCACCGTTGACCAGCTCACCCCGGCGGACTACGCCGCCATCTCCGCGTTCCTGGCCGCGCGGCTGCGCGAACTGACTGACAGCGGCCAGGCCGGCGCCGCCCGCGCGCTCGCGGAGGCGCTTGGGCCCCGCACCGACACGCTCGGCCCGAACTTCCGGTGGGAGACCGACTACCCCCATGAGCCGGTGCCGGACAACTGGCTCGACGAGCGCATGCACTCTTGGAACCCGCTTGTCTGCGCGATGTGGGCCGGGTGGCACGACGCCGAGGGCTACGACCGCACCCGCTGGACACTGGTCTCGTACCGCCTGGCGAAAGCCGCCGTGGACGGCCGGTGACACCGTGAAAGCGGTGACTGACGCAGTACAACGCCTGCGTGAGGCACGGGGACGGCCGGGCCCGGGATGATGCCGGGCCCGGCCGGTCTCCGAGCGGGGGTGGGTTCAGCGGCTGTGTTCCAGGTGTTTGATCAGCTCGGCGGCGAGGGCGGGGTCGGGGCGGGGGACTGCGCCGTGGTCGTCGTCGGTGTGGACGTCCAGACGCAGGACGGCGTCGGCGGTCGCGAGGTGCTCCATGGCCCAGCCGGCGAACTGCCCGGTGCCGGGAGCCGGATCGGCGGTCTCCTCGCCACAGCCCGGGGGCACGGCTCCGGTGGCTGCGGTGACAGCCGCCTGGGGGGTGTAGTGGCTGCTGGTCACGGGTGTGGGCGGGGCGGTGTCGATCCGGGGGTAGAGGCTCGCTCCGGCCTGGTGGTGGAGCCGGTGGGCCTGGTCGAACCAGAACCTGGCCATCTCTTTTTCGCTGTTCTGGGTGTGGTGGAGGTAGAGGCAGTAGGCGGCGGTCGCCACCCCGGCCCCGGAGGCGAAGCGCCACCAGAACTCCGCGCCCTCGGCGCTGCCGGACAGATACAGCAGGCAGGCGAAGGTCAGCGCCCCGGCCGGGTCGGTGCGGGGGCTGTCGACGAGACGGCCCATCGCCGCGACTGCGGCGGGGCTGGACACGACCTTCGCCGACAGGGACTCCAGCCTGACGGCTGCCTCCCGGTACACGGGCAGCTCCTCCCGGGGCGCCTGCGGCCCGGCCGGCGGTGCCGGTGCCGGTGCCGGTGCCGGTGCCGGTGCTGACGGTGTTTTCGCGGCCGGGGCCCGGTGGCCGGCCGGGTCCTTGGCGGGCCGGGAGGCTCGGGTGCCCCGGGCGGCGCGGCGGACGATCCGTTCCAGGAACGCGTCGCTGTCGAGGTCGGCGAACACGTCCCGGAACACTCCGGCGCCCTGGAGCAGCTCGTCCGTGACGGCCAGGTTCCTGCGGTTCCTGCGGTTCCTGCGGTTCACGCGATCTCCTTCGCCGCCCGGTCGTTCCACTGGACCCCGACCTCCTGGGCGAGCTGGCGCCGCGCGGCGTGCAGGTGCGAGCGCACTGTGGCGGGGCAGATGCCCATGATCCGGGCGACGGCACCCATGCTGTATCCGAGGACGAACCGGAACACGATGACGTCCATCTGCCGTTCGGGCAGCCGGGCGATGGCGGAGTACAGGCCCAGCGAGGACTCCATCACCTCCAGCTGGCGCCGGGTGGCGGCCCGCACCTTCTCGAACGAGGCGGTCTCCACCAGCGTGCGCGGGCGCTCGGCCAGGGCGAGGTAGGTGGCTATCGCGTGCCGCAGCACGGCGAAACCGTAGCGCTCGACGTTCGCCTCCCGCAGGACCTCCGGCCAGTCCTCCAGCAGCTGGGCGAACACCACCTCCACCAGATCCAACGAGACCTGCTTGCTTCCCGAATGCAGGAACGCGTACTCCAGGTAGGAGTGAAGACGGGTCTGGTAGAACGCCTGGAAATCCAGCGGCGCCTCCTCCATCACGCGTCCCCCTCCGTCCGCCCGGGCACCCGCGCCCGGCCCGCCCGCGCCAGCTGCGCGGACCCCGCCCGGACCCCCGCGCCCAAGAGCAGCCGGCCCCCGGCCGCCAAGTCCCGGGCGAACACCCTGGCGGTGATCACCAACAGCAATGCTTCCGTCCAACCCACGTTCACAAGCCCTCCGTTCACCGAACCGAACACGTTCTGCGATCAGCTCATCGCATTGAGGCATCAAACGTTCAGCGGGTGCCGGACTTTTTCGGGCAACAGGCGCACGCTCGCCACGCGCGCCCCCGGACGATGCCCGGAACCGCGCAGACCGCCCGGCCCGGCCGGATCGTCCCGTTCCAGGCGCGCACGGTCCGGGGCGGCCGTGTCCGGTCACTGGGTGATGGCGCGCCTGGCCCGTCATCCCGACGAACACGGCTACGCCGTGGCCCACTGGACGATCGCCGGGCGGCGGACTGAGCAGAGCTCAGGCACCGGCCTTCGGCTCGTGGGCGTCCGGCTGGGCTGCCTCGTTGGGCACGGCCTCGCCGGTCTCGTCGTCGGTGGACCACAGGGCGCGGGCGAGGAAGTACAGGGCGACCATCCCTGCGTAGATGAACATGCCCCAGCCGAAGGCCAGCAGGAAGACGTTCGCGTCGCTGCGCGGGGAGCTGTAGGCGACGCCCTGCATGGTCGTGAACAGCCACGGGAACCACGCGGAGCGTACGAAGCCCGGGTCGGCGTACCGGCCGCCGCCCCTGCGCCACGACAGCAGCGGGACCGCCGCGAAGCCGACACAGGCCAGGCAGTACATGAAGGCGAAGAAGTCGTTGGCGATGAACCGGTGGCCATTGGTGATCCCGAGATAGACGACCCCGGGCAGGAAGAGCGCGGCCGGCACCCCGTAGCCCAGCACCTCGCCACGGTCTCGTACCTTCGCCACGCTCTTCCCCTGCCGTCGACGTCTCACCCGGCACCGTACCGGCCGCGCACCGCCCGGTCCGCCGATCGCCCAGAAGGGCCAGGAGGACGGGGCCGGCTACTCGCGGCGCGCGAGTTCCTAACGCCCCCTCTTCAGGTTGCGCAGGAAGGGGCGTCACGCGCTCTCTCAGCTTGGTTCCCGATCGCAATTCGCGGACCGTATTAGGCTCCGCGTTACCTACTCAGGCAATTCCGAATCTTGCCGCTTGGCCGCCTGGCTGCGAACAACGATTGGAGGCCAGCGAGAACGCCCCGCCGATTCCCCGGCGGGGCGTTCTCACTGGTTCTGTGCTTAGCTTGACGGAATCGTCACGACCGTCACTTGTCCATCCATTAGGCATTCGATGAGCACCGAACCGCCAAGCGGGTGGATCCAGAAGTGCGGCCCGGCGTCCAGGATGTCCCGCGCATGTCGCACCGCCACATCCGCAGGCATGGTCACGGCCGGCATCAGATAGTTGCCCCAGATGACGGCGATCCGCTCGCCCCGCTGTACGTACGAGGAGAGCAGCTCCGCCGCCATCCTCGTCCAGTGCTCCTCATCGTCCCACCAGAGGCGGTCTTCGAACGGAGTGGACTCGAAGTCGATCACGTCGCCGGTAGCAGCCGGAAATCTGCTCAGCGTCGCTGCCGCCAGCGCGCGGTTCTCGGCGAGATCCAGCTTCATCACCTGCCGGCCGTCATCGTCGCGGGGGTCATTCATGAAGTCCGGAAGGTATTCCGGATGACTCCCATAAGAACTACCGTCGGTCATACGTTCCGCCTCAACCACGTCGAAATACCCCCGCTCCCGCCAGGGAACCTTATCGCCCATTTTCGAACCGACGCACCCTTACCCGTCATCACATTGATGTGCGGGCCGATTCGGTCGTCGGTATCCAGGCGGAACGACCTGTATTCCCCACCGCTGGTCGCGGTGAACCCGGTATCCCTACCGAAGGTGTCGACCGCAGACTCCATCGTCCCCTGCCGACGCCGCCACGAACCGGTGTCGATGGGCCCCACGGTGTCCAGGGCCTGGTTTGCGGACACCCCTCCTGCACCGGTTCGCCCGCTACTGGGAGACGTTCCGGCGGTCAGGGGCCGGTGAGGATGGTGTGGGTGCCGATTCGGCGCCAGATGACGTGGGGTGTGCCCTGACGGATCGGTTCCCCGTACTGCCAGGTGGCGCGTCCGGCAGGGCCGGTGCCCATGGACCAGGTGAGTTCGTAGATCCCGGGGAACCCGCTGACCTGCTTGATGCGCAGGCCGGCGCGGAAGCGCCCATCGGCGCGCAGGTCGTGGACGAAGGCGGTGACGGCCCGGCGGAAGCGGCGGCGTTGTTCGGGGGTGAGGCGGTCCAGGTCGGTGGTGAATCGCGGCCGGGTCTCGTACGTGGGCACGGTGTCCTCGGGGAAGCACGAAGCCCCCGGCCGAAGGTCGGCCGGGGGCGGTGGTGGCTACTCGTGTTGAAGGGCGTCGGTGACGCGGTGCTCAGTGGACGGTTGGAGGAGTGGTGGCGCTGGTTGGCGTTGGAGTCGGCTGGAGTCGGATTGCGTGGCGGGTGAGGCCCATGTGGTCGTGGCGCAGCATTCGCACGGGGTCAGCTCTCGTAGCGGGCGTTCATGAGGTCGGCCCACTGCTGCGTGCGTGTCATGTCGCTGGCGCAGGGGCGCAGTGGGGGACCGTCTCGATGCGTGTCGGGTAGTCGGACTGGGCTGACCAGACGGTGGCGGTGACCCGCAGGGTGAGGGGCCGGCCGCACAGCGGGCAGAGGTCTCCGTGGAGCAGTTCGTTCAACACGCTGCGCACTGCACACAGGTCGGCGGCTTACCGTCTCGGGCTGGTGTGGCGGCCCGCCTGGCGGGCGCCCCGGTAAAGATCTGGTGATGGCCTCCCGCCCGGCGGGACAGACCCCGGATCGCCCTTTTGTGCAGGTCAAAGCCGGTGTTACGTGGCCCGGTGATCAGCAAATCGGAGGTCCGCCCGGGTGACGCGTGGCGGTACTACTTCCGCGGCGTGATGGTCGGCGATGGCCACCGCCCCGCGGGCATGGCGCTGCGCGCCGCCCAGGACGAAGCCGGTGTTCCGCCCGGCGTGTGGAGGGGCGGGGGCCTGGCTGCGGTCGACCTCACGGACGGGGACGTGGTGAGCGAGCGGCAGGCCGAGCGGCTTCTGGGGGAAGGCTGGCACCCGGACGCCGACGGGATCGAGCGCGAGGGCCTTCAGGCGGGCGACGATCCGGCGAAGGCCCGGCGGGCGACCGTGCTGGGCAGGCCCATCGAGCACAACCGCTCCCCGAAGGCCGAGAAGGCCAAGGAACGCAGGCCCTGGCTGGGCGACAGCAGAGAGGTTCCGCGCCCGGGAGCCTCGGTGTCCAGCGTCCCGCATCACGAGCGGAGCACAACCTCTTCGTACGGCACTGCTGCAGGTGTCCTGTGTCCGGCGTGGGCACTGCTGCAGGCACCTGCGACTCGTGACTGCGGAATCATGCCGGGCTGCGGACGCTGCCGTTCGCAGCCCGGAGACGGGAACGTGGTCAGACGGTGGTGGCGATCCAGCCGATTGTCTCCTCGGCGTGTGTGCCGTCGGAGGTGACCTTGCCGGCGGCGTGGAGTTCATTGATGCGGATCTTGAAGCCGCTGATGGTGACGTCCGCGATCCGCAGCCCGGGTGTCTCGGGGCCGTTGAACGTCTGGACGAAGGGGGTCACGATCACCGTGGACCCGGCAGGGAACGGGGTGGGGAAGGTGACCTGGGTGAAGGTCGACGTGTCGCCGCCCGTGACGGCGACGGGGCGCGTGGAGTTCAACTGCAGCTTGCCCGTCTGAATCAGGCTCATGGCCATCCACCTCTCAAAGATCGGCCACCGCGTCCAGGACTGAACCGCCGCGGCGCCGGACATCCGGCACCTCCGGTGAGGCGCCGCAGAGGTGTCTGCCCTGAGGATCATCGGTTTAGTGACCGTGTCACTATTCGCGGTACTCATTGCCCGGACAGCTGCGCTGTGTACCGGGATCTGCTTCGGCGTCAATGCGTATTCCCCTGCGGACGCGGGAGCTGGCCCGGCGAATCCGGCACTTGTTCGTGGTCCTGCCGCTGTCCGCCCTGTACGCGGTTACGGACACCGAGTCGCCGGTGCTGTTCGCGACACAGGCGTGCACCGGCCCTGCGGCCCCGTCCGCGCCGGGGCGAAAGCCGATGCTGTGCGGCGGAGGCCGACAGCGTGACCAGGCACCCCGCGGCCACTGCCAGCGCGATGGCGAACCGAGACGCTTCGCGGACAGGGTGGTGGAACATAGCCCCTCCGAGGCTCCTCCGTGCACCAACTCACCCGCCCCAACGCCCCAGACGTACACCCGGGCGCACAGCAGGGCTGTACACGCCCGGTCTCGCCGCCCCCATGGGCGAGCGGCGCGATGCGCGGGACGACACGCCACAGCAGTGGCCGTGTCAGGTGAACGAGAGTTCACCTGCCGTCCGAGACGACAATCGCCGCCTCGCCGGGCCGGGACGCCTGGATACTGACCTCGGCCGGGGCCGAACTGCAGCTCCTTGTGCTCCGGCCGCGCGGACCGCCCCTACGGCCACGACAAACCCAGGCGCCGGCGCGCCTGCTCACCACAGCCTGCGGTCAGTCGCGCTCACGGCGGCGCTCGTTGTCGGTGCCCGTTCCCTTGGTGCTCAGTGGTGCTGGTTGGTGTAGTCCGGGTCGTGTGCTGCGGGTTGTGCTGGGTTCGGCTGGAGAGCGTTGACACTGGCCCGCCGGGCTGGGCCGGTTCCCGCCCGGCGGGCGCAGGGCGAGAGAGTCGGTCTGCTTCTCCCGCCTGGCGGGCCGTCACGCCGATCGGTCTGTTCTTACTGGTCAGGGCGGTGTGGCCTGGTGTCCATGACGATGGATATCGAGCTGGTCACCGTGGGGCAGAGGTACCGCTACTACATGCGCCATGTGCTGGCCGGGCATGGCCCCAGCCGGGCTCGTGGGTCTCTTCATGAGGCGCAGGAGGAGGCGGGTGTCCCGGCGGGGCGGTGGACGGGCCGGGGCCTGGCTGCCCTCGGTCTCGCTGAGGGGGAGGAGGCCACCGAGGAGCAGCTGCGGAACCTCTTCGGCGAGGGCCGCCATCCCGACGCCGATCGGATCGAGGCCGAACAGCTTGCCGCAGGGAGGTCGCCGGAGGCGGCGGAGCGGGCCGGGGCGCTGGGTCGGCGGGTGAAGGTCACCGGTGCGGATCTGGTGTTCCGGCCGCAGCCGTCGGTCTATCTGATGTGGGCGTTCGGGGACGAGGAGACACAGCGGATCATCGAGGGCGCGCACGAGTGGGCGGTCGGGCGGGTGCTGGTGTGGATCGAGGACGAGGCCGCCGTCATCCGTATTGGAGCGCAGGGCGTTCATGAGGTCCGGCCGGTCCACGGGCTGGCCGCCGCGCGGTTCCGCCACTACGAGGCCCGCTCCGGCCGGCCCCTGCTTCACGACCACCTGATTCTGTCCCTGCGGGGGCTGCGGCCGGATGAGAAGTGGGGCGCGGTGCACTCCACGACCCTGCTGAGGAACACGGTCGCCGCTTCCGCCCTTTACGACGAACTCGTCCTCACCGCGGTCTGCGAAGGGCTGGGGGTGGCGTCCGAGCCGCGGACCGTCACCCCGGGCCGCCGCCCGGTGATGGAGATCGCCGGGATACCGCACGAGCTCATCGCCTGGACGGCCCGGCGCAGCGACCAGATCGCCGCCTGCCTGGCCGACCTGGAGCACCAGTACGTCACCGCCGTCGACGACGGGAACCCAAAGTTCGCTCCGGTCATGTCCGAGCGGGCCTGGGCCAAGCTCAACAAGATGGCTGCCCGTCAGACCCGCCCGCCCAAACGGAAGACGGCCCGCTCTCTCGCCCGGCTTCGCGAGATATGGCGGAAGAGCGCGGTCCGCACGTTCGGGGCGGAGCTCATCGACACGCTCCTGGAGCGGGCCCGTGCGGCGGCTGCGGCGATCCGGGCCCGTATCCCGGCCGTGGTCGACCTCGCCCTGGCCGCCGTCGAAGTCGCGGCCGTGGTGTTCGTGATGAACAAGGACGGCACCTTCCAACGCCACCACCTCCTCGCCGAAGCCCGACGCCACCTCGCCCTCGTCCTCCGAGGCCGCCCCCGCGAACCCGGCCTCGACGACCAGGTCGTGGAAACGGCCATCGCCACGCACAGCGCCGACATCACCGACGCCCAGACGCTGCGCGCCCGTACGCCCGCCCACCGACAGCTGGCCATCCCGGATGCCGACCGTCAGCTGCCACCCGACACCGACGGCGCCCCGGCCACGCCCCGGCTCCCGGACCAGGCGGCGGGGGAGTGGGAGATTCCCCGGGTCCCGCTGCGCTACGACCGGGCCGTCCTGGCCGCCGGGGTGGTCCGCGAGAAGCTCCGCACCACCCTCACCGTTGGGCGTGGCCGGGGGTACGACGTTGTCGCGCACCAGCAGGCGGCCATGCCCGAACAGCTCCTCCCGCCCTTGGCCGTTGAGCCCGACCGTGACGATGACGGCCAGGAGCCGGAGGCCGAACCGCGGGAGGCGGTCGACTTCACTGAGCTGCGGGCCCTGAGGAAGTCCCGCACCGATGCCGAATCCCTTGACCTCACCGCCGAGCAGCTGCGCCACATCCAGGAGGCGCACAAGCGGGCGGGTGAGCAGGCCCGTGAGCGAGCGGCCCAGTTACGCCGAACCGGACGGCGTCGGCGGGCTCGCGGCCGGTGCGCGCGGACGACCAGCAGGCGCACCGCCCGCAGCAGCCCGGACCCGGAGCGCACCGCGGCACTGCCACGGCCTGCGCAGGGTGACCCAGTGGGCGCGGGCGCACCACGGGCACTCGGTGAGGAAGGCGCTGGGGCCGTATGCGGATACCCACCATGCGTGTCCGTAACGGGCGCGGTATTCGGCTCGGTTCGGGCTGCGGTGGGAGGGCCAGCCCAACAGAACCAGCTGGCCGCCGGGCCACGCGCAGGTGCATGCGTCGGCGCAGTGACAGGCGCGTGCCCTTCCGAGCTCCGTTGCCTTCTCCCTGCGCGGCGTGCTCGGCACCTTCACCTCCAGCCACGTCCTTTTTTCGGGCAGCCAGAAGTCAGGCAGATACCTGGTGCCGGAGGGAAGCGTGATCAGTTCAGGCTCGTACTCCCACACAATGCCGAGGCCGTTGAGGGTGAGGGCCCAGTCGGCTTCGAGGCGGGACCTGAACAGGGTTCCGGCGTAGTTCGTGGGAACAGCGTCCAGAGGCTCGGTCATCTTGGGTCTCCTTGTCCTTCGGTGGGGTGATGAGCCAGGCCATGGTGGAGCCGGGTGAGTCGAAGGGCTGACGCTTGGCCGGGACGCGCCAGTTTGCCACCACGGCGCCACAGAGCGGCGGTCTCGTGGCTCTCGCTCGCCAGGTCCCGGTAGCGCACCCGGCCGGAACAGGCGGGGCACTTCGCCAAGCCGCGGACACGGTGAAACACCTTCGCCCGGAATTCACCGGCGCACGCCCCGCACGTCCATCAGACCAGACGATGAGAACCGGCGGTCACCGCCTCGGCGGTGAGGGCCTCATTGCGTGCGGGATGCCATTCCGCTGCCAGCTCGGGCCGCACGTCCGCCAGAACGGGCGAGCGCCGTCTTCCCGCACAGTGCGGGCACCCCGATCCCGCGACGGCCCGATGACTCACCGTGGCCTCCCAGCGGTGACCGCTGGAACAGCGCCATCCCAGCCGGACGCGTGAGTTGACCAGCAGCTCCGCCACATCAGCCGGAGCGGTAGCGGGGTCCACCTGTGCGAACAGCTCCGGCAGATCGGCCAGGAGCCCGGCCGGTGCATCACGGCCCGCCCGGAGCGCACGTGGGACAGCCGGTGCCCCGAGACCGGTTGGATACTCGGGCCTGATACTCGTGCCCGGCCGGACAGAGCCACCAGACCCTGCGCTGAGACCCCGGCCCGAACTCCTCCGGCGACACATCGTTGCGAGGATGCCACTCCGCCAACAACGCCGGCGCCCGTTCGCCGAGCCTGACCCGCCCCCGCGGTACAAACCCCGCGCACCGTGGACAGCCGCTTCCGGCGACCCGGGAGACACCTTCGCCTGCCAGACATGCCCGGCGCCACACTGCCAGAACACGACCTTGTGAGACCCAGGGCCTATCAGCGGCATGTCCAGGTGCGCGTTCATTGTCGGATGCCACTGCGCGGCGATGCCCGGATGCTCGGTGACCAGGAAGCGAGTGCGACGTGTCATGGGCACGCACCATAGGCCGCACCACTGACAGTCAACGGTGCTCGACGACGTCCGCCGTGCCATGACAGAGAGGAACGCCCACTGGACGTCTCGTGGAGCCCCGGGGGCTGTGCGCCTTGAAAGCGCCGGCCCCGGGGCGGCGGCAGGGGTGGTGGCTACATGCCGAAGTGGCTCTCAGTACTGCTCGCGAGCCGTGCGGCCAGGTCCTCGGTGCCGACGCCTTCACCGAGGTGCTGCTCCCTGGCTTCACTGCTGGGTACTGCTGTGGGACTGCTCCGTTCTCAGCGGGTCATTACCGGGGGCATGCAGCGGGTCTCGGGGTAGTGGCCGTTGACGTTTGCCCAGGCCCGGGCACCGCTGACGACTCCGGTGACACAGGCGGTCCTGCCGATCCAGATGCCGTAAGTGCTGCCTTTGGCCTTCACCGCCGGTGATCCGATCAGCAGCTGTCCCACGGACAGGTGGGCGGGGCCGGCGAGCCGCTCGAGTACGGTCCGTACCTCCGACGGGCTGATCCTGCCCTCCCGGCGCAGCTTCTCCAGTGCCTGTCCGACGTCAGCGGCTTTCCGGCGGGCCTGTTCCTCGTCCTGGGGACTCATCTCGCCGGGTCGCCGGGCCCGGCTGTTGTCGGCGTAGTTCGGCGGGGTGTCGGGCCCCAGCGTCTCCCGGCCAGAGGGACGGGGGTCCGGCTCGACGGACGCTTTGGCGCTGTCCCAGTTGACCAGCAACTCGTCCTGGGACGCCCCACACCCTGTCAGAACGAGCGCGGCGACCAAGACGGCGACGGTGAACTTCCGCGAAGACATGCGCCCATCCTCGCTCTCCGGTGCCAGCAGATCATGAGCACCGGTACTCATCATCGCCTCCTGACCACAACCCGGGCCGGGCCGATACACGGAACCGACCCGAGACCCCGGCGCTGCGTCGTGAAACCACTCCACATGACACCGGCCCGGTGCCCCGCCACCTGACCCATCCGCCAAGAGCAGGCCGGCCCACTTGCCGGGGTGGTCGGCGGGACGTTATCACCGACCGCCCGTTGTGTGCGGCGGTGACCCCCGACATTGCACCCCGGCCTCAGGGCATACACGGCGTGCGGGGGTTGCGGCCGGTGCCGGAGTCCCTGGTGTCAGTCTGGTCTTTTCTATCCACAAGTGCCCCTTGATTCGTCGGAATCTATGCACAGGCTCCCTGTTTTACGGTCGTGTCCGCTTCTGGGTGTTGGGTGCCCGGAACACGTTGGACGACGAGAGGGCACGACTATGGGGCAGAGCAAGTTCGACCGGCAGGTGGAGGAGACCGCCGAAGCGCTGGCGTTCGGGATCGGCCGGTTCCTGTCCGGCCGCCCCATGGACGGCGAGCGGAAGACCAACGCATCGTTCTGGCGGGCGGGTACCCGGGTGCTGCCGAAGGCGGAAGCCCCGGTGCGCCGCTCTGCCTACCGGCCCGGCTGGCAGCGCGCCGCTTCCCGGATCACCGGTCTGGGTGCGGCGGGGGCGGCCGGGTACTGGGCCCTGGGAGAGGGGGAGAGGCGGGATACCACCCTCACCACCGTCCGGGGTCTGATGGACGATCCGGCGCCGCTCGCGGCCGCTGTCCAGACGGGCGGTATTACCGCGGTCTCGGCCGCCGCTGTCGGCGGGGCCGTCTACGGGCTGGCGACCAGGCGGCGGCGGGAGTTTCAGCGATCTCCGTGCCGCTCGGTATCCCGGAGCTGACCGATCCCCGCCGCTACCTCCACGTCCCCAGGAACTTCTCCGACGACGACGCCGAGATACGCATCGACGTCCCCACCCACATGCGGTTCAACGAGGACCTGGTCGCCGATCTCGTCGCCAAGAAGCTCGCCCTGGAGAATGTCTCCTTCACCTGGTGCCGCGCCGGCCGCGACACCCACGTCGTGGTGAAGAAGCGCAAGGTCCCGCCCAGGAAGCTCGGCCTGGCCGACCCGGGCGTCTGCGAGATCCTCGCGAAGATGCCCGAGTCCGCGCCGCTGATCGGCCTCGGATCGGGCCGGAAGAAGGTCTCGGTCGACCTGGACGCCGACTCCCCGCACGTCCTGATCTCCGCGGGCACCGGCGGCGGCAAGTCCACCATCCTGCGCACCATCTGCTGCCAGTTCATCCACCACGGCGCCCAGGCGTTCGTCCTGGACTTCAAGCGGATCTCCCACACCTGGGCGCGCGGCGTGCCCGGCGTCACCTACTGCCGCGACATCGCCGACATCCACGACGCCCTCATCCAGCTCGCCCAGGAAGGCCGGCGCCGGCTCGCCCTCGCGGAGCAGTTCGAGGACGACGTCCTGGAGCGCGAACCGTGGCGGGTCGGCCCCCGCCTGGTGATCCTCTTCGAAGAGGTCAACGCCACCATGGCCCAGCTCAAGCGGTACTGGGCGAAGATCCGCGAGTCCGGCGACGACAAGACCTCCCCGGCCGTCGAAGCGCTCGCCCAAATCCTGTTCATGGGCCGTCAGGTCCGCCTCCACGTCCTTCTGGTCGCCCAGTCCGCCACCGCCCGCGCCATCGGCGGCCCCGAGATGCGCGAGAACTTCGCCACCCGCATCCTCGTCCGCTACACCCTCAACGCCTGGCGCATGCTCGTCCCCGAGGTCAGCCCCATCCCGATGTCCGCCGAGCACCCCGGCCGCGTCCAGGTCGTCACTCGCGGCCGCGCCCGCGGGATGCAGGTGCTGAACCCGTCGAACGCGGAAGCCCGCGAGTGGGCGATGTCGGGTGCCCACGCGAAAGGCACAGCGGGCCCGCCATGCCCGGCTGACGACGTGCTCGATGCCCGGGGGCTCGGAGCCGAGCCCCTTCCGCCCGCCGACACTCCGGCCGCCGGCACCGAGGGCCGACGTGCTTGGCAACCACGTCGTCGCCGACGAGGCTGCGTTCACAGGGAAGTCACCCGGTTCCGTGCTGATCCTTCTTCCCGCGCCGCCGAGCGGCTCAGCTCGGACTCCCCGGACTGCCTGTCTCGGCGGTGTCCGCGTTCTGGCCGGCCTGGCTTGGGGCGATAGCCGAAAATGTTTATGGGATCACAAGGTGATACCAGGCAAGCGCGGAGGAACTGGGGGTGGTGCCTCCGTATGTGGAAGGAGCGCCGGTGTGGGGATGGCCGACGCGGGCGGCAGCACGATGTTCCGGGAGCGAATCGCTGATTCCGGAAACTCGCTTTCGGCCGGTAACGCGCTGAAACTTGAGCCGTTGACGTCTGTTCTCTTCCTCCGGCACTGCAGAAACCTGCAGCACATGCGGTGCTTGCTCATGTCCCACCGCCCAAGGCTCGGCCGCAGTCGGGTTTGAGCCCTTCTCAGGTCAACCCTTGTTGCTCGCAACCCCACCCGTATACGGTGATCGACACATCACGCCGGATATCCGGCCAAGAGGGCATCAGAACAAGGCCGATGACTACCGATATCGGATGTCTCCACGGTCCCCCTGATGTGCGCTCTGTGTCCTTTTAATCACCACCATCTGAAGGAGTGCATGCGCATGAGGAGAATGAAGTTCATCGCTGCCACCCTGCTCACTGTGGCCCTTACGGTGCCTACAGCTACGGCCGTTGCCAAGAATGCCTACGGCGGCGGCGCCCATGCCTGGAATCCGGCTGACGGCGGCAAGGTCGGCAAGATATCGGTCAAGGACAACAGTGCCGACGGAGACCCGGTGAAGGCCGAGTACTACCGAGAATCCCAGACGGAGGACAAGCGGACCCTGTGGAACCACAGCGGCCCAGGGACCACGGCCACCTCCGCTGACGGATCAAAAATCTACAAGTTCAAGGCGTGCGACGAGAACTACGGCAGCCCGGACGACTGCTCGGCCTGGATCATTTCGTAAACCTGCTCACCACGGCAGCGTTGCCGCACCAGCCCCGTCCCGGGCTGGTGCGGCATTCCCCATTGAGAACAAGAGGCACGATTCCATGAAACAGCGTGATTCCTTAGGTCTCCGCGTGAGCGGTCTGCGGTACGAGGTCGGGGGGCGGACGCTCCTGGACGGGGTGGATCTGTCGGTGTCGCCGGGTGAGTCGGTGGCGGTGACCGGCCCGAGCGGGTCGGGGAAGTCAACGCTGCTGATGTGCGTGCTGGGGCTGGTCAGGCCGCAGGAGGGATCGATCACCGCCGGTGGCCGGGAGATCACCGGGCTGGGGTCCACGCAGCTGGCGCAGGCTCGGCGGGAGACGCTGGGGATGGTGTTCCAGTTCGGTGAACTGCTCCCCGAGCTGACCCCGGTGGAGAATGTCGCGCTGCCGGTGCTGCTCGGCGGGGGCCGCCACCAGGACGCCTACCGGCGTGCGGAGGAGCTCCTCGAAGAGCTGGGGGTTCCCGTCGGGTCGACGCCCACCGGGATGCTCTCCGGGGGCGAGCGGCAGCGCACAGCCGTCGCCCGGGCACTGATCACCGAGCCGGAGGTCCTCCTCGCCGACGAGCCCACCGGTGCTCTCGACCCCGAGGCCAGGGAAGGGGTCGCGCACCTGCTCTTCACCACCGCCCGCGACCGCGGCTGCGCACTGCTGCTGGTCACCCACGATCCCGCGGTGGCCGAGCGGGCCGACCGACGCCATCAGCTCCACGGCGGAATCCTCGTCGAAACGGGAGTCCACTGATGGCCCGGAGTATCCGCACCGCAGGCACGCTGTTCCGGATCGGCCTGGCCGCCGGCCGCGCCACCCCTGGTGACCGGCTGCGCTGGTGGGGCCTGTTCGGTGCCGCGGTGACCGTCGCCCTCGTGACCCTGGCGACCGTGGCCACCCTCGCCACCTATGAGGGCCGGGAGACCAGGGCGGACGACCGAGGGCCGGTGATCACTTTCGGCGAGGACGCCGCGCTGCTGTACCGGGAGGGCGCCGACACGGTCGGGAAGAGGCCTGTGTCCCTCGTCTTCGTCCACCCGCTGACCGCGGAGGCTCCCGTTCCGGCCGGGGTTACCCGGTGGCCGGGGCCGGGCGAGGTACTGCTCTCCCCCGAACTGGTTCGCACCGGAGAGGGGGAGGGAGTCCTGACCCGGTACGGGCGATTCGCCGGGACGGTCACCACCGACGGCCTGGTCACCCCATCCGAGCGGATCGCCTACATCCAGGTGGCCGGGGCCCCGCCGAAGGACGACGACCGGTGGATGCGCGCGGCAGCCTTCGGCAGCGGAGGCGGAGCGACCGGGGAGATGGTCGACCAGCCGCCGGTGAATTCCCCATTGCAGGCCCTCTGGGCCCTGACGGGGCTGCCGGCGCTCGCCCTGGCCGTGGTCGCGGCCCGGGTCGGCTCCCGCACCCGGGACCGGCGCAGCGGTCTGCTCCAGGCCCTGGGCGGGACCTGGCGGCACCGGATGATCGTCAACATCGGTGAAGCCGCGATCCCCGCCGCCCTGGGGACCCTCACCGCGTTCCTTCCGTACACGCTCGCCTCCGTACGGGACATCCGCCTCGTGCCCACCGGGTATCTCCTCGACCACCGGGACCTCTGGGCCGCCTGGCCCACCGCCGGCTGCGCGGCGGCCCTGTCCCTGCTGGTGGTGCTGGGCATCGTGGTGGGCACCCACCGCGTCCACCGCGACGGCAAGTCCACCCGCCCCGCCTCCTTCGCCTCCCGCGTCCCCGCGTGGCGGCTGTACGTCTGCGGCGCCGGCGTCGCGCTCATCCTGGCCAGCCAGTACCTGCCCCGGAAAGCACAGCTCATCGTGTTCACCACCGGGACCGTCATCATGTGGGCCTTCCTGTCCTCCGTCGTGGCCGTTCTGACCCGCCGGCTCGGCTCCTGGCTCGCGGGCAACGGCAGCCGCAGGGGGCACGCGGGCCGTCTGATCGGTGGGCGGTGGACCCACGCGCACCCCGGCGTCATCGTGCGCCTCGCCCTGGCCATGGTGATCGGCATCGGGATCGTCGCCCAGATGCAGGTGTGGACCAGCAGACTCGGTACCCAGTCACAGGCCGCCCTCGCCACGCACGAGCGGATCAAGGACACGGTGATCGAGGTGACTACCGCGAGTATGACCGCGCTCCAGGCGGACCGCTTCCGGGCCTCCCTCCCGCCCGGGGCGGTCCTGCTGACCCGTACCTTTCACGATCCGGGAGCATCCAGAGCCCCCTGGGTCTCTATCAAGGGGTCCTGCAACGACCTGCGCGCACTGGGCGCGGCCTGCCGTGGTGACAGTGCGACAGCGGCGACCAGCAGTGCCACAGTGCAGGAGATGCGCCGCTGGTACGGAGATGTCACATTCACCCGGACTTCCCGGATCACGGTGAAGCCGGGCGGCGCGGAGACTCTGCTCGTCGTGACCGCCGAGCCGGGGCAGTCCGCCAAGGTGAAGCAGGCGGCCTACACACTGGCCAACCCCTCGGTACAGGTCGAAGCACTGGGCGGGAGCTGGCTGCAGCCCTCCAAAACCCGGCTGACGAACTGGATCCAACTGTTCGGCATCACCGGCATCCTCTTCATTCTGGTGGCCGGCGCGGTCAGCGCAGCCGCGGAGTTCGTCCGGGTCCGCCGCGCCCTCGCCCCGCTCTCCGTCCTGACCGACCGCCGCCGGGTCTTCCACTCCGTGGCCTCCTGGCACCTGACAGTCCCGCTGCTCATCGCCACCGTGGTCACCGGCGCCGTGACCGCCTGGCACTCGGTATTCTTCATCGCCCTGGTGCAGCAGGGTTCCGTGTCGTGGACCGTTCTGGGAGCGGGCGTGGCGGCATGTGCCGTGGTCTCCCTGACCGTCGGCTTCCTTGGTGCGCGTACGGCTGCCCGGGCCGCCGACCAGTGGCGGCCAGCAGCCGACTGAACGAAAACGCACGTCACGGTCTTCATCGCCGACAGAACAAATCAAGACGAGGTGAGATGCAACAAGCAGGGCCAGGCGCTCTGCGCGACGGCGATCCCCCCGTGCCCGCCGCCCCCGGCGGCTGCTTCCCGCCACGAGGTGTTCCGCCTGCCCCCTACAGAAGGGGTCGGCGGAACCTGTCGGTACTTCCTCCGGGTACCAACTGCCCTGATCGCGCCTTCTTCCATCGACCGTATGCGCGCTTCGGGCGCGGCGGTTTGCGATGTGCTGACCACCGTCTTTAGTAGGTGTCACTGACGGCCGTCGGCCGTGGCGCAGCCAGTCGGCCAGCGCGGCGCCGACATCCGCGGGCAGCGGCATCCGGTCGACTCGTCCGCCCTTGCCCCGGACCACCAGCTCGCCGCCGCGCCAGTCCAGGTCCTCCAGGCGCAGCCGGGTCACCTCGACCGCCCGCAGGCCCAGCCGTGCCATGAGCAGCAGAATCGCGAAGTCCCGGCGTCCCGATGGGGTGGTCCGGTCGCAGCTCTCGAGCAGGACCGGCACCGCGTCCGTGCCGGACGGCAGTCGGCTCATCCGCCATCCGGCGACCGGCGGCACGGCCCCCGCCAGGTCCCGGTCAAGGGCCGCGGTCACGAACAGGAACCGCAGCAGTGTCCGCAGACTTGACGTCACGATCTTCATCGATGGGGACCCGCCCGCGAACTGTGGGCTCGCCGAGCCAGCGCTCGTGCAGCAGATAGCTGCGGTACTCCTCCAGCACGCCCTCGACCGGACCTCCGGCCGGGGCGGGCTCCTTCCGCGGGACGGCGCTGGCCTCCCGTAAGAAGTTGAGCATCAGTTGCAGCGACCGATCCGTCAGCCACCGCCGGTGTCCGGCGTCCCGCCGTGCCCGGACGAACTCCTCCACCCGCTCGGCGGTCAACTGCCCCGGAGCCAGCCCATTTCGTTCCAACCAGCGGCTCAGGTCCGCCAGTACGTAGGCGTGATCCTGAGCGGACCGCGGCGTGAACCCGCGCTGCACCAGCTCCAGCCGGAACGGATGAACCGACAGGGCCAGCGGCCCCGACACCCGAACCGGATACCGACCGTCTGTCGCTGCTTTGCCCGATTCCTGGACGCCGGCCACCGGACCGCCTGGGTTGCGGGGGACGAGGTCTACGGCGGCAACCCGACGCTGCGAACCGCGCTGGAGGAACGCGGCACCGGCTACGTCCTCCTCCCTAAATGACCACTAAGAGAAGTTTAGTCCGATCCCGTGATCCCGTGAAGCTGATATCGGGGACCGGGAAATAATCCGGCAGCCCCCTGGTGTTGCGCCACGGCAATGATCTTTGGTAGGGGGGTGTCGGAGCTGAGGCTGTTCAGCACAGAACGCGGCGTGACAGAGGTCGCGCCGCGCTTGGCGGAGATCGAGGCGGATGTCCAGGGCCTGATCGAGGCACATATGGAGACCATGCTCGGGGTGCGGTTCCTGGCGAGCGAGTACAGCACCGGCCCGGTGCACGGCGGGCGGATCGACTCGCTGGGTCTCGACGAGAACGGGTCCCCGGTGATCGTCGAGTACAAGCGTGGCGTCGATGCGGGCGTGATCAACCAGGGGCTGTTCTACCTGTCCTGGCTGATGGACCACCGGGCGGAGTTCGGGCACCTGGTCCGCGAGCGGCTCGGCCAGCCGGCTGCGTCCCAGGTGCTCTGGAGCGCGCCGAGGCTGATCTGCGTGGCCGGAGACTTCACCCGCTACGACGTCCAGGCCGTCCGCGAGCACCGCCGCAGCATCGACCTGGCGCGCTACCGCTTCTACGGCGAGCACCACCTGGGACTCGAGACGGTGGCTTCCGTCACCGGGCATTCCACGGCGCCCCGGAAGGCCCCCCGCCGGCGCGCGGCCGGGATTCAGCGGGCCCGTACGAAGGGCGGTGCGATGACGGAGCTGGCGGCAGCGGTCGACGAGGTACTGCTCGGGCTCGGAGACGACATCGTTCCCGTGCAGCGCAAGCAGTACCGCGCCTATCAGCGGCTGCGGAACTTCGCCTGCCTCTGCCCGCCCCAGCAGACCAAGCTCCTCGTCTACCTCAAGGCGGACCCCGCCACAGTGGACCTCGTCCCCGGGTTCACCCGGGACGTGACAGGACTCGGCCACCACGGAACCGGTGATCTGGAAGTCCAGCTCCGCACGGAGCGAGACCTGGAGCGGGCTCAGGACCTGTTCCGCCTCAGCTACGCCGCGGCGTAGGAGGGTTCGATTCCGTGTGAGTGTGACGGGCTCCGCTGGGGCCTGGTGTGAAGTTGTGGGTGGGGTGGTCGTGCTGGTGCCTCTCGACGGTGTGGGCAGGACGTGGCGGTGGAGTAATCAATGGTCCAGTGATTCTCCGGTTTCGCGTACCGGGGGACCACGGCTATGTTCCGCAGTCACCGCCCGAGAGGGTGGTGGTCCTGGTCGGCCGGCTCGGCGGCGGAGCAGGTCGTCCGGATTGATGGCCAGGTAGGTCACTCAGGGTCGCGCACACAAGGTCCAGGCGACCGGCCGAGCGCTCTTCTGTGTGGGTATCGAGAGTTCACTCCATCGTGTGACTGATCACTGGATGGCGGGAGTTGTGCGCTATGGTCGCGACGAGCCATCGAGACGGCCAGACCGAACAGGTCGGGGGGACCCGCCACCCTTGTGCTGCGAACACGTCGCCGCACCGTCGATGCGGGGTGGGCCCCGGGAGTGCACACCCGGGGCTCGCTCACTGATCCCTGCCTCGGGGAGGGAGACTGCTTCTCGGATGCCGCTCCCAGGAGCCTGGGCGAGCATCAGGCGGCCCGCGTGGAGGCAGACAAGAGGGCTCGGCAGGCCGGCTATGCAGCCGATGAAGCACCTCCTCACGTGAGTCACTGCTCTGCCGGCAGGGCGGGGGTGTGACTGCCTCCTGTGCCGCCGCTCCGCGCCTGACGCCGACTGCGCGGCACAGGGCAGCACCTGGGAACGTCACTAGATGCTACCGGGTCAGGCTCAGTCACACGAAGCTAGACATAACGGTTACAGGTGGCTCCGGTGCCTGCCCTGCGCCCGCCGCGGCGAAGGGCAGATGAGCTCCGACTCTTCAAAGTTGCGGGATGGCGCTCGATCCTCTGGAGGAGTGCGGGCCGGCTCCCCGACTTCCGGGAGGCGCCGTTGCCCGATGCGGCGAGCGGGCCTTTTGCTGGCCGTTGTTGCGCTGACCTGCACGTTTGCCTTGCCGTTAAAGGATATGAGGCCAAAACCTGGTATCGTTCTAGATGTTGGTAGCGGCTTTCTCCTCTGAGGGAACGCCGAAAAGGCCCGCACCAGCTGTAACTGGAACGGGCCTTCTTGTGCGGATCACAGGCCCGGTCGCCTTTGACTAGACCGGGCCTGCCGTGTAAGTAACGGCTGCCGGTCCCTCCCGGGCACTGCTGCGCGCATCGCGATTAGAACGCTTGAGCGATTTGCGCCACGCAAGCGATGATTGCGGTTACGACACCTGGCACAGCGAGGGCCACCGTCACCTTCTCGAAGGTGGTCCACACATGCTTTCCGGTCGTATCCAGTTCTGTCATCACTGCTTCCCTTCACCCAGCCGGCACCTTGAGTGGTTACCGGAAGCAAGGGAATCCGGAACGGCATCCGCCGCATACGGATTCTCATGAGGTTTGGTCAGCAGCGATCATCCTAGCGGCATTTGAGAGGCCACCGGATGACTCCGGGCCAACCCCCGCCTATCGCTCCGGGAAGTGCTTCAGCCCTGGAGCCGAGAACAGCAAACTCGGTGGTACCAGCCGCGGAAGGCCAACCGCCCTAGAAAGTACGGTGGTTGGCCGGATGCCTCAGAGGTGCCGACGTATCGTCGCGGGTGCCCGCCGTTGCGTGTCAGCGCTTCCGTACAGGAGTTGGGGATGCGGACGCCGCTGTCCGGTGCTGAACCGACGGGCCGGTCGTCAGGGGCATGACCCGGGTCGGTACGGAGTCCCGGAGCTGTCGGATGCTTTCGCCCAGGGCGAGTTCGAAGGTGAGGTCCTGCAGGAGCGCGGGCGGGGTGTGGGAGGAGAGGTGGATGGTCCAGGTGGGGTGGTCGGCGGTGTCGCCGCCCCACAGGGTCCAGGCGGGCAGGGTGCCGTTCGGGCGTTGGGCGGCGAAGGCGTCGAACCGCAGACCGGACTGTTCGCGGACGGGGGCGGTCCAGGTCATGCAGCGCCCGTCGGTCTTCTGCTGCCAGCCGGCGTCGGTGAGAGGGCGGGTGGCCTCGGCGAGCGTCTTTTCGGTGATCTTGGAGTCCGGGCCGGGGCCCCAGGCGTTCTCGGACGCCAGACTGTCAAGGAAGGTCCGCATGATCTCGACGGGAGTGGCGGCGCTGACAGTGGCGTGCCAGATGCGCTCGCCGACGGGGGATTCGTAGGCGGCGATGATCCAGGCGGTGTCCCGGGGGCCGGCTTCGTGGACGAACTCCGCCCGCAGGGTCAGGCTCTCGTGGCTGGCGACGGTCGTCTCGTCGAAGGGCCGGTATTTCTCCCATTCGCCCTGGGCTTCGAGGAACTCGGTGAGAAGGGCTTCGTGGTCGCCGGGGCGGGCCGCGTGCACCGCGACGGTCTCGGTCTGCGGCGCGGGTTCTGTCGACGGGGTTGTGGTGGCCATGTGTGCTCCAGCGGGTGCCGTGGCGGCGAGAATGGCTGCCGCGTGTTCCTCGGTCTCGGTGGCGGGTGCCGGGCCGGGGCGGACGGCGTCGGTGTAGAGGTCGTCGAACTCCCCGAGGGCCGCGCTGGTCGTGTCGTAGACGGCGGTGGTCTGACGCAGGTGGTTCTCACCGTGGAGGTGGATGCTCTGGCCGCCGGGGTAGGTACCGACGGCGACGATGGTGTGCCCGTCGTGGGCGTGGCGATGGATGACCAGGCGGCCGGCGGCGATGTCGTCGTGGATCTTCTGCGCCTCCTGCGAGACCTCGCGGATCTCGTCGCGGGTCAGCCAGGGCATGGGGTAGTCGGCCCAGGTCCACTCGGTGTCGATGTCCTCCCGCAGACCGGGGGTGATCTCCACAATGGCCCCGGCGGTCCGCAGGGCGGTCGCCGCCTGGTTGGCGTGGTGGGGTTCCTCGTGGTCGATCCGGGCCAGGATCATGGTCACCGGGTCCAGGCGACGGAAGCCGTGACCGGCCAGCAGCGCGCGGGCGGTGTCCGCGCCCTCTCCGGTGCCGGTGAGGGCGGCGGTGACCGCGCCGGGGTGCTCGGGGTGCCGGTCGAGACGGACATGGGCGATCGGGGAGTGGGGCATAGGTGGGTTCTTTCGTTGGGCGGGCTATCGGCTGGTGCGCACCGGGCTGCTGGGGGCGGTGGTGCGCGGTGGGCCCGCGCGGGCTGCGGCGACGGTGCGGGGCGCCCGGCTGCGGGCGGGTGGCCGCGGGGTGATGGGGGGCCGCCAGCGGGTGCGGATGGCGGTGAGGTCGGCGAGGGCGCGGCGGCTGCCGATGACGAGCTGGTGGACGCTGTTGGCGGGGTCGTCGGCCAGGGTGCGGATGCGTTCGGCGGTGGTGTGGGCCTGGTGGAGCAGTGCGCGCCGCAGGATCTTGGCGCCCCAGTGTTCGGGGGAGCCGGCGTGGGTGGAGAGGAGGCCCAGCAGGTCTGCCGGGGTGACGTCGTGGAGCAGCAGGCCGCGGTGCTGGGCCTCCCACAGGACGGTGACGGGGTCGACGGGCTCGCCGCGGTGGGCGAGGGAGGTCAAGCAGTGGAAGAGGGCCGCGTGCAGGGGGAGGGCGAAGTCGGCCGGGAGGAGCCACCGCATCCGGGCTAGGTCGCCGGGGTGGGCGGTCGCGGTCGCCAGCAGCATGCGTTCCTCGTCCAGAACGTCTGGGCCGGTGTCTCTCGGCGGGTCGCGGGGTGTGGGGGTGCGGGGCAGGGAGCCGGGGTGCGGCGCGAACTGGGCCGCGAGTCCGTCGAGGTGCTGGGTGAGGATGTCCGCCTGGACGAGAACCGCTGTAGCCGGGTCGGGCTGGAGCGGGGTGGTGGCCGTCTGGGCGAGGCGCCCGGCGTGGGTGCGCAGGGTGCGGCGGGCGTGGTCGGACCGGATCATCCGCGCGTAGGCCGGGGCGTGCCGGGGGTCCGGGCAGGCTTGGACGAGGGCATGGAGGTAGGAGGCGGTCAATACGCGGGCGTCGTGGCGCGCGTGATCGAGGACTGCGGTCAGCCAGACCGGTTCCTTCGCGTGCACGGCGGCCTCCGGAGGGGGGAGGGTGCTCATGGCGGCGAACACGGCCGCGTGGGCGGGATTGTGGAACTGGACCGCTTCCAGCGGGCCGAGGGTGTCGAGGCGGGCGGGGTTCAGGAGGAGCGCGCCGAGGAGAGCCTGCTCGGCGTAGTGCACCGGCGGCGACGGCGCGGGGTCTTCCGGCCCTTCCCCGTCGCTGTACAGCGGGGCTCTTCCGGGCATCAGACCGCCAGGTCGAAGTCGTCGCGGGTGAGGGTCTTCCCGAGGTGTGGGGCGAGGAGATGGGCCGCGAGTCTCGGCGGGACGGCGTTGCCGATTTGCGAGAACTGGGCCCCCTTGGTTCCCTGCCAGGGGTAGTCGGCCGGGAACGTCTGCAGCAGCCCGGCCTCGGCGGCGGTGATCCGGATCGACTCCACCGCCCTGCCCTGCTCGCCCGGCGTTTCCGGGATGGGTTCGGCGACCCAGACGCACTCGTTCGCGCGGTGCCCGAAGAACAGCGTCCCCGCCGGTTCGTCGGCGCGGCGGACGGTGGCGTTGGCCTGGTTGTTGCTGCGCAGGCTCCAGGACCAGCGGTGGGCCTCGGCGGTGAAGGTGGGGGCGGGCTCGTCGGCGGGGCGGTTCTCGCGGGTGCCGTGCCGCTCGGCCCAGCCCGATCCTTCCCGTCGGGACGCGAGGACGATCCCGGTGCCGGGCTTGCGCCGGGTCCAGGCCCCGCGGTCACGGGCGTCGGCGAGGGCCTTGCGGGAACCCGAGGGGAAGGGCTCGGGGCCGCCGCCGGGGCCGCCGCCGGCGCACACGGTGGGAACGGGGCGGTCGGTGGCGCCCCAGCCGAGAGCCTCGGCCATGGACACCCACCGTGCGCGGCCCGGCCCGAACAGCGTTTCTGCCTCACTGGACTTGGCGTGCGTGGGCGGGGGCGGTGTGGCGGTGCGGATCCGGGAGGCGAGCAGGATCGCCCGCCTCCTCGTCTGTGGCACCCCGTAGTCCGCCGCGTTCAAAATCCCCGTCCATACGGAGAAACCCCAGGTACGGAGGATGGCCGCGTACTGGCGCCACAGCGGCAGGACGTGCGGGACCTCCTCCATCGCCACCCATTCCGGCTCACCGGCCCCGTTGAGGGCGTGGAGGTAGCGCATCGGCTCGGCCGCCAACAGACTGCGCCTGTCGCGGCAGGCGCCCAGCAGCCGCTCGCGGGTGTCACGCCCTTGGGCGAGGTCGGCGACCGCCTGGTGCACCAGCGGCTGGTCCACCAGACCGAGCTGCTTGCCCGCCATCGACCACGCCTGACACGGCGGCGACGCGATCAACCCCCTGGTCCGGCCCGTGAACGGCCCGACCGGATACAGGGCCACATCGGTACGGATGGTCAACTGACCCGCAGCCGCACGCGTTCGGCACGCCCACTCGTCCCACTCCAGACCGACATCCCGAATGCCCCATCGCGCCATGGGGACCGTCCAGCCGCCCGGGCCCGCGAACAACTCCAGAACCAGTCCGCTCACGTGCTCAGCCCGAAGTCGTCCTGCACCGGCTCGACAGAGCCCCGGCACGCCCAGGGGGAACAGCCGTCGACAACGCCCTGTTCGAGTTCTTCGGCGTCGGGCCGGGCGCTGTCGAGGTCTTGCTGGCGGGCGGCCCATTCGGCCGCGGTGACGTGGTCGATCGGTGCCTGGCCGAGCGGGACGCGCGAGCGGTGCAGAAACGCCTGCCCGAGCAACGGATTCCCGGAGGCGTTCGCGGGGGCATTGCCCTGCCGGATAGCTGCGTCGAACGCGACGACGTCCTCCCACTCTTCAGGAGAGTTGTCGCGGATCTCCCTCCACTGCGCGTTTCCGTGGAACGGGCATCCCAGGCAGGATGATTTAGGGGTTTCGGCCAGCCCGCAGGCGGTCAGGTAGCGGATGCAATCGGCCCGTGACCAGTCCATGTCGGTGATGAGAGGGTGCCGGTTGCGCATGTACTTGACGTCGGCGTCTTTGGCACGATGAAATTCATCGGTGGATATGCCGACCCACTGCTCGACGAACACGCCCTTCGGAATGCGTGCCGGGTATGGGTAGCCGAGAAGTTCGCGGACCTGCTTCTTGATCGGCTTTATCTTATATTCGCCCGTGCATTGCCGTCGGGTCATTCCGGCCTTGCCGTCTTTGTTGAGAATGTAGAGCGGCATGCTGGCGAACCTGTGTTCCGGGTCGAGCGCGTCGTCTCTGATATTTCCGGACGAAACCCGGAGGACGGGTATTCCAGCGGGCCGGGCTATCTCGCGTTCCAGTCGATCCAGGTGATCGTAAACGGCCTTGGGTTCCCATCCGGTGTCGGCGAAGATCGCGTAATCGACCCTGGGAAGAACTCTCTCGGCGGAGAGGGCTAGCATGGCGCTGGACTGAATTCCCGCACCAAGGGAAATGGCTCGGAATTGCGGAGTGGGGGAAATGGATTGATTCCTGACGCGTGGGGGTGGCGGGTAGGGCGCCGGAGCCCGGCGCGCTTAGCGGGGTTGCCGGCGCCGGACCCTGGGCGAGGGCGAGGGCGGTGCCGACGATCACGGCGTCGGCCAGTGGCGCGACGTCGGCCCCGAGGTGGGGAGAAGCCGGAGCTGGAAACCACCGGGAGCCCGGCGTCGGCGGAGCGCAGCCGCTGGGCGCCCGGCGGCGGGCCGGTTGACGGGCTGGTGAGAGCCGCGGCGCGGTAGGTCAGGCGACGAGGGCGACCTCGTGCCAGAAGCGGTCGGCGTGGTCGGGCGGTCAGCGGGTGCGCCCGCGGGGTGCGGGGCTCGGCGCGGGGGCGGGGCGTAGAGGTGGGGCTGCGCCGAGGGCGTTGAGGGTGGCTTGTCCGGCGGGGGTGAGGAGGACGCGCTGGCCGGAGTGGATGCTGCTGGTGACGTCCCGGGTGATGAGCCGGGCGTCTGCGAGGGCGTCGTACACCGGCATGGTGATCCGGGCGGTGGTCCCGCTCGTGTGCACGCGGAAGGGGCCTCGCAGGGGTCGGTACAGGGTGACGTGGTGACGGGCGATGAGTTCCAGGGCCCGGTGCCGGGCGGGGGTGAGCCGGGAGACGGGGTCGGGCTGTGCGCTGTTGGAGGGGTCAGGGGCGCGGGGTGAGGACGGGGTGGGCACGACTGCCTTTCGACGGAGCGCCGGCAGGTTGGTCAGCGGCGGTGCGAAGGTCGTTAACGGCGCGCTGGGCCGGAGACTGTGCTGACCGACGCCGGGGGGCGGGAGTCGGCGCGGGTGCGGTTGCTGCGGCGAGGTCGCGGGCGATGTCGGTGGCGGTGTAGTGGCAGCAGGTCGCGGCGATGTCGAGCTGGTGGGCCGCGTTGGCGAGGTGTTCGGTCATGCGGGGACGGCCACGGCGTGCCGGGCGGTGCGGACGGTGCTCTCGTCGACCGGCGGTCCGGGGAAGGGCGCCCCCTTGCAGGGGTTCTCGAACAGGGCGCTGGCGAGGTGAGCGCCCCGACGGATGCGGCTCAGATCGGTCGCCGGTCGGCCAGGAGCGGCAGCTCCTCCAGATCGAGAGCCGCTCCGTTCATGCCGTCTTCCTGAAGTCTCCCTGCTGGGGTGCGGCCTTGGCGCCCGCGCGGGCGGTGATGCCCTGGGACGCGGCGGCGGATGCGGCGGACAGCGCGTCGGCGCCTGGCTCCAGGTACCAGGGGCGCAGGTCGAGCATGGCGGCGCGCATGCCGGTGGCGAACAGAAGCGCGGTGCCCTTGGGCAAGGCGCGGATCGCGTCGGCCGGGAGGATGCGTTCCTGCCGCATGCTGATGCTCGTGGATGTGCCCGAGTCGGAGGTGGAGGTGGACTTGGTCTCGACGTCGTGGTCGCCGATCAGGCGCGAGAGCTTGTCGGCGAAGTCGGGGTCGTCGATGCCGGCACCGATGACCTTGATGGTGGAGGCGGACCACATGGCGTCCATGCCCGCGTCCCCCCACACTTTCTGGCCCTGGCGGTAGGACTGGAGGATCGTCATGGGGATGATCCCCCGGGACCCGAGGTGGGAGTACAGGTCGGGCAGGTCGCTGATCTTGCACACGTTCGCGGCTTCGTCGAGGATCGCGAGCATGGGCGGGTCGAGGCGTCCGCCGTCGCGTTCGGCCTGGGCGGTCGCGGCGCGCATGACGGAGTCCGCGCACGCCGCGATCAGTGCGGATGCTCCGCCGCCGCCGTCCTTCGAGAGCAGGTAGAGGGTGTCGGTGCTGGTGATGAACTCGGCGGGCCGGAACTCGGCGATCCCTTCCTGCGGGGTGACCCAGCGGGCGATCTCGGTGTTGAGGAGGGCGGCGGCGTACTGGCGCGCCGTCTCGTAGATGCCGTCGCGGGTCTCGGGCGGCCCTTCGACGGTGCCCTTCAACTGGGCGGCGACCGCGGTGAAGCCGTGATCGCGCAGGATGTCGAGCGGGGCGCGGTTGGCAGGGAAGGCGAGCCACTGCATGACGTCGGTGATCGGCCGCTCGTCGAGAGCCGCGGCCAGGAACAACTGGGACAGGATGTTGCTGCCGGCTTTGGACCAGAAGTCGCCCTGCTGGGAGGCGTCCACGGACGCGGCGAGGAAGTGCCCCGCCAGCCTGCCGGCCCCGTCCAGCGTCTTCGCGTCGGCCAGCGGGTTCCACCACATGGACCGGTCGGCGTGGGCGATCTGCTGCGGGTCCATGGTCCACACCCGCCCCACGGCCGCCCGGGCGTCGATGGTGGCGGTGTAGGCGTCGCCGCCTGCCTTGTTGGAGGTGAGGAGGACGGGGCCGGGGGCGGCGAGGATGCTTGGGATGGCCAGGCTGGTGGTCTTCCCGGAGCGGGGGGCCATGATCGCCACCGCGACGTCCTCGTACCCCATGCGCACCTCGACCCGGGTGCCCCGGAGGTTGCCGAGGCGGACCCCGGCGTCGGCCGGTGCGATGTGCTTCGTCTCGTTGAGACTCGGACGCAGAGAGCGGGCTTTCGCCTCGATGGCCTTGGCGAGCAGCGGTTCGACATCCTTCGCCATGGCCATCCCGGCGATCTTCTTCCGTCCTCCGCTACCGCTTCTGTGCCGCTTCCAGGACACGCCGGCTATCACGGCGAGCACGATCAGAACTATGGCGGGGGCGATGCGGGCGCCGATGAGCAGGGATGTTTCCCCGGCTTCGGGCCAGAGTCGTTCGGGGTGCAGGAGGGCGTCGGCCGGCTGGTAGGCGGCCTGCGGCCGGCCGGTGAGCCGGGCGGTGATGTTGCCCCCGAGCCAGGCCAGGTTGGCGGCCGGGACAGCGACCGCGAGCATCCCCAGGAGGGCCTTGAACGCCAGGTCGGTGCCAGGGCTGCTGGACGAGGAAGAAGAACGGGCGGGGGAGTTCGGCAAGAGCGGCGGTCCAGGGGAGAAGGGGGGAGGGAGCGCCGGGTCAGCGGGTGCGGCGGCGAGGGGACGGGGTACGCGGAGCCGCGTCCGGGGGCGAGGCCGCGGAGGACAGTTTCTGGATGCGGCGTTCCAGCGCGAAGGCCCTCTGGGCTGCGGGAATCTCGCGGACGGTGACCTGGGCGTGGGGCCGGACGAGGGGCGACAGCCCCAGGAGGTCCCTGGCCAGAGGCGTGGGGTCGGCGAGTGCCCGGGTGAAGGCGGCGATCAGCTGCAGTGGGGTGGTGCCGTCGAAGCGGGCCTGTCAGAGCTGCCCCTCGGGGTCCTCTCCGATGCCTGCCGTGATGAACCAGCTGTCGGCGCTGGTGAAGTGCTCGATGTGGGCGAAGCCGTCGGGGGACGAGAGGCCGTTCCGGTCACGGCTGGGATGCCAGCCCTGTGCCAGCAGCGGGACATAGGGCTCCGATGTGGCGGGGGCGGTGTGGAGGTGGGTGAGGGCGTCGGTGAAGCCCGCGATGGCTTCGATCGGGGTGCGTCCGCCGAAGGTCGCGTACCAGGTGGGCCGCCGGGCGTCCGGGGCGTGGTGGAGGGTCCACCACTGGCCGTCGGTTATGGGCTCCAGTGTCAGCAGGGCCTTCTGGCCGGGGCTGGAGAGGATGACCCGCGGCATCAGGGGATCGTTGCCGGAGCTCCACCAGGCCGCGCGGTGAAGGGGCACGGTGATCCAGGCGGGGTCTCCGCCGCCGGCCAGGTGCCGGGGCGCGACAAAGTCGACCTCGACCCTCGCGCGCCCGGTCACCGGCGCACCGCCGGTGAGGACCGGGTGGTCGCGGGTGGGGCGGGGGCGCTGGTGGTCATCCGCGTCCGTTCCGTCCCGGCGGTGGCGGCCCGGATGCCGACGACGGCCGGGGCGTGCAGGGCCCATTCCTCCAGCAGGGGCCACGCGGTCGTGTTCCGCTCGGAGATCACCGCCGCATGCAGCTCGCTGCCGGGCCCAGCGGCGGGCGGAAGCTCATTGAGCGCCGCCTGCGCCGAGGAGCCGATCGCGTCGAGCTGCTGGGTGACGGCGGTGAGAACGCCGAGTTGCCAGCCCCACCGCGGCTGACCGGCACCGGCGGGAAGACCGGGACGGCGCTGCTCGCTGGAGGCCACGAGGCGCGCGGCGATCAGCGCGATCGGTTCGAACGCGGCCCAGCCTTCGGCGTTGCGGCGGGCCTCGGCCTGTTGGTGGGCCTCGTCGTCGTAGGGCACACCGCTCGGGTCGGTGTGGATGTCGATGTGGGATTCCCACGCGCTCTGGAGCTGGTCCATGCGGGTGAAGAAGACGGCCAGAAGATGGTCGGGTCGGGGGTCGTGCGTCGGAATAGGGGTGTCACCTTGCCTGTCGGAGCGGGGAAGAATCAGAGGGGGCGGGTGAAGGCGCGCTACTCGCGGGAGAGTCGGTGCGGCGGGCGGCCCGGATCTGGGCGCGAACGGTGTCGATGCGCGTGCGGTGGGCGTCGACGTGTGCCTCGGGGTCCACCCGGCTCTCGGTGCGCCGGGCGCTGTAGTGAGCTTCGGTCTGTCCCCGGTTGCGCTGCAGAGGCGCGGGGTCGGTGAGCGCCGCGACCAGGCCGGTGATCAGGTGCGCCGGGGGCTCGTATGCGATCCACGCACTCCAGATCACCGGCCCCTGGTCCGGACGGGGCCGGACATCGATACGCCACGCACGGGCCTCGTAGCCCTCGGTGATCCGCAGGTGCTCGACGCTGACCATGCCGTCGGGAGAACGGGCCACCGAGCCGGCTTGGTGGGGAGCGCGGGACCAGTCGGCGTCGGCCAGCAGGTCCCACACCCCGGGCGGTTGCCCGGCTGGGGGCGGGAGGAAGAGCTGGTCCGTGAGGCCGGCGAGGATCTCCGCGGGGATCGCGGTGAACTGCGCGTACCAGCGTTCGAGGGGGTTGTTGCTGCGCAGGCGCCATGTTGCCCGCCGGGCATGATCTGCGGTTCGTGCCGGAGCTCGTAGCGCAGGTCGGGGCTGACCAGGTCGACCACCGGTGCGAGCGGGTCGGACCTCACCTTCCATCCGGTGGCCGCCAGGGCGTGCGTGATGTGGCGGGCGTCCCCTGGTCCTGCCAGATACCGGGGTGCGATGTCATCGAGGAATCCGGTGTGGTCGGCGGCGAAGCCAGCTGCCGCTGGCTCAGCATGGTGTACTCCACAGTCCGGTGAACGGATTTGGGGGCGGGGTCACCGGTGGCCTCCCCGCCGGGCCGGGCCCTGGCCGGGTACGGGTGGCGTTGTGATGGTGCTGCCGGAAGAGCGGCGAGCCGCGGAACGGGTTTCGCCCCGCTGCCGTTTGGCCGCGCTCGGGGGATTGACGGTGGCGTCGAGTTCGATGACAGAGCGAGCGCTGCCGGCCAGGGTGTCGAGCGCGGGCCACGCCTCGTCGCAGAACTCGGTGAGGATGTGGTCGACAGTGGCGATGTTCGAGGTATCGCGCACCAGATGGTCCCGGAGCCGGGCGATGGCCTGATCGTGTTCGGCGCCCAGGGTTTCGGCCGCGCGAGTAAGGGCGTCGATTCTGGACTGCCACTCACCGCGGACTGCGGTGGGGAGCCGGTCGAGCTGCGCGTTGGCGGTTGTGAGCACGGAATCCAGGCACTCGGCCACGGGCCGGAAGGCTTCCCACATGCTCCGGTCGCGGCGGTGGGCGGCCCAGCTGTATGCCTCGCCGTCCGTTGGCCAGCCGTCGTCGTCCTGCTGCTGTGCGGGGTCGTGGTCGAACGCCTTCATGATCGCCTCCGTCTGCGCGAGGAAGCGGTCTATCCGGGCGAGATGGATGTCGGACTGGGTGATCGGGTCGATGGTCTCTCCTTCGGTGCCCTCGTGGTTCCGCCGCCCTGGGGGCGGGGGCGGGGGCGGCTTCACGGCGCTCGGGCTGGGGCGTGGCCGGTCAGGAGTTCTGGCGGCGGTGTGTTTCGAAGACCGGCCCCCAGTAGGCCGGGATGGCCGGAGGGTCGGGGCGTTCGCGGTCGGCCGCGTTGCTGGGCTGTGGCGAGCGGCGGCGGACGAGGATCCGGGCCAGGCGGCGCAGCCGGGACGGCGCGGCCGGGGGCGGGGTGAGGTCGGGGATGGGAACAGCTCCGGGTGAGTGGCGGATACAGGTGGAGGGAGTTGGCCATGGTTCTGGTTGGCCGGGGTGGTCAGCGGCGGTGCCGGGCCGATCCGGGGTGTCCTGGCCGCAGCGGTAGTGGCGCGGGGTTCTGGGCCCGGGGCCTGGGGCCCCGCGCGAAGCGCAGGCGGGTCTGGTGGGCTTGCCGTTGCTGGTCCGGGGTGACCGGCGTGACCGAGCTGGCCGCGTGGCGGTGGGCGAAGTTCGGTATGCCGTGCTCCCGTAGGAGCGGCGCGGGGTCGGCAAGGGCCGTCATGAAGGCCGCGACGGAGTGGACGGGGGCGCCGTCGGTGATCTTGGCGCCCCACACGTACTCCAGGCCGCCGTTCCCGCGCGGGGGGCTGGTCTCGACACGCCAGTCGTACAGCGGCGGGCCGGAGTAGGTGGCCATGCTGTGCCGGACGACGTGGGTGGTCCGGTCCGGGGGACACGGCGTAGGCGTCCCGGTCTCGTTCCAGGGTCCAGCCGCGGGCGGCGAGGACCGGCCAGACGTCCGGCGCCTGGGCGGGCGGGCCGTTCAGGAGGGCGTCGCTGAAGGCGGCGACCATCTCCACCGGGGTGTGTCCGCCGAAGTGGGCGACCCAGTCCGGGTCGGGACCGGACGAGGCGGAGGAGACGCGCCACCAGGTGTCGCGGGGCTCGGGTGCGCCGGGCTCCAGGACGAGCTGGAGTCGCTGGTCGGGGCTCTGGAGCAGGACGTGCGGGTACCCGGGGAGCGAGTGGTCGCTCCACCCGCGGGCCAGCAGGTACTCCGTCACATGGCGCGGGTCACCGCCACCGGCCAGGTGGCGCGGACTGATCTCGTACAGCTGCTCGGCCCGGTTGATACGGCCCCGGTCAGTGGGCCCGTTGGCGCGGGAGAAGAAGGGGCGTTCGGTCAACGGGACCTTTCTGCCGAAGGGCTGTACCCGGTGGAATGGGCGGGGGCGGTCCGTCGGCGTACGGCTCCAACGTGGGCGTGTCGGGCATGGTCTCCTCGGTGGGCTGTAGGTTCAGCGGCGTGCGTGCGCCGATCCGGCGGCGTAGGGCGATGGGGCGGGCGTGGTCTTGCGGGGGCGGGCGCTGGACCAGTTGCTGCGGGCCCAGGCGGCGGTGCGGGCAGCTGTGATGCGGGCCTGCTGCCAGGCGGAGAGCTCGGCGGGCAGGACGGAGACCGAGGTGGTGCGGACGCGGTTGCTGGGAGGGAACATCCCCCGAGGTCGCATCACCGGCTTCGGATCGGCGAGCGCCGCGCTGAACGCTTCGACCAAGTGCAGGGGGGTGGTGGGGGTGAAGACCGCGTCCCAGGCCCGGCCGTGCTCGTTGCGGGCCGAGGCCCACCAGTGCGCCTGGCCGGGGGCGGACTGGTGGAACTGGATCCAGGAGTTCCTGTCCGGACTGACGGCGGTTACGTGCGGGCCCGGCTGTGCCTGCCACCCCTGGCGCTCCAGGGGCGCCCAGGCGTTGGGCGCGTGGGCGGAGCGCGGGCGGGTGAGGGCGTCGGTGAGACCGGCGACGATCTCCACCGGGGTCTGGAGACCGAGGGTGGCGTGCCACGCTTCCTGGTGGCCGTTGGCCTTGCTTCGGATGGTCCAGCCGCCGGGCTGGACGAGCGGGTCGAAGCCGATGCGGATGTTCTTGTCAGGGCTGTCGAAGACGAGCGGCCCACCGGTCTTGGAGAGGTCCTTCCAGCCGGAGGCGCGCAGGAACTCGGTCACGTGCCGCAGATCGCCGCCACCGGCGAGGTAGCGGGGCTCGATGAGGTAGTGCTGCTGGGGCCGGGCGTTCCACTCGTCCCAGAACTGCTTGCTCACCGGCCCCTCCCCGGCGCGGGGCCGTCGGCCGCCCGCGGAGGCAGAGCCGTACCGCGGGCCGTCGGCCGCTGGGCGAGCTGCCGGAGCGTGGCTGTGTGCTCTTCGATGTCCAGAGCCACGTCGTGGAGTCTGTTCGCGGCCAGACCGAGCTCCAGCCACACCTCCGGTGGAAGATCCCCGCTCTTCGCGCGGGATTCGGCGTAGTGGGAGCCGGCGGCCACCAGAGTGGTGATCCGGACGAGGGCGCCGTCATCCGGGTCGAGGACCGTGGCGATGATCTGGACGGCTTCGTGGATCGGGACCTGGGTGAGGTGCTGGGCGAGCTGGTCGATCTGCCGGGCGACCTCCCCGGCGAGGCGTACGCGGTCGGGCGTCGTGTCGGTCATGGTCCTCCCGGACGCAAGAGAAGGAGAGGCGAGTTCAGAGGTGCTGGCCGCGCCGTGACTCGTGGAGGGCCGCCCAGTCTGCGGCGGCGAGCGGGGTCAATCGCCCGGGTCTGCTGGGGGTGCAGGCGTGCAGGTAGCGGCGCAGGAGGAAGGCAGCCAGCTGGGGCGGGCTGATGGACGGGGGGACGCGGTCGGAAATCGCGGGGACTCCGGAAGAAGGGGTGTGTGCGGGGTGGGCCGGCCCCGGCCCCGCAGGGGCGGGGGCCAGCCGGTGGTTCAGGCGCTGCGGCTGGCGCGCGGCACACCCGAGGCCGGTGCGGCGGCCGGTGGGCCGGCGGGCGCTGCGGCGGCCGACGGGCGGACACGGCTTCGGTACTCCATGACGGCCTCCTGGTAGGCGGCCGGGTCGAAGAGTTCGTCGCTGATGGGGACGATGTATCCCGCCATCAGGAGCGCGGGCAGAGCACGGGTGGCGAGACGTTTCTGCTCGTCCTCGGACAGGTCCTTCGGGGGCTCGTGCCACACATAGGCGGGGCCTGGGGTGGTGAGGGTCCGGCGCTGCAGGCCGAGTTCGTCGAGCAGGGCCAGGAGCTGTTCCGGGGCGCCGGTGGGGGTGTCGGCGTGGAAGGTGGTGCTCAGCGGTTTGCGGTAGATCTCGACGTCGGAGCCTTCGTCGTCGGCGCGGTTTCCCAAGAGGTTTCTTCCCTGTTCGGTGTGCGGGGTCACCGCAGGCGGGCCGGCGCGGCTGTGGGTGCCGCCGCAGCGACGGCCCGGGGCGGGGTCGTCGCCGGCCGGGTGGCGGCGGTGTTGCGGATCTGCCGGGTGTGCCGGGCGAGGCCGGCGGTGGTGTCCATGAGCTGCTCGGCGGGGGTGGTGTCTTGTCCGCTGTCCTTGAGCCGCTGGAGCCAGACGAACCAGGTGGAGCGCAGCGTCTCGCCGATGCGTGGCAGCAGTCCCAGTGGGGCGCCGATCTCGGTGAGCAGGCCCGCGACGGCTCGGTCGTCGGCGGTTGCGCGGGCGCGCTCGGTGAGTCGCTGGAGGTAGCGGTGGGCTGCCTGCAGGTCTCCGTCGGGCGCCCCGAGGATGTTGAGGGCGGGGTCGAGGTGGACGCTGAACCCGGCCAGGAGCAGGGCGTGCGCGGCTGCGGTGGCTCCCTGGCGCTGCTCCTCGACGGGGAGTGCGTGCGGCTGGCGGTGGTAGGGGCCGCGCGGTACGGCGGCGGATACGACATGTCCGGTGGCCTGCAGGATGTCTGCGGCCCGCTCGTCGCCGCCGATCGCGACCACGAGCCGGCTGCGTGGGTCCTGGGTGATGGTGACGTAGTCCAGAACCAGGAACCGCGGCTCCCCGCCCTCGATAACCGGGGTCACCGGGTCCGTACGGCGGGCTTGGCGCGCTGGAGAGCGGGGGCGACGCTGGTGTCGATGGCCGGCCGGTGGTGCGGGTGGCGCACCACGGTGCCGATCCCCAGCGCGGAGAGCTGGGCGCCGATGGCTTGAGCGGTCTGCGCCTGGTGGGCCGAGTCGTCGCCGGGCAGGAAGAACGCCTTCTCGGCCTCATTCCAGACGAAACCGTGCCCGTGCAGGACGGCTGCGGCCTTCGGGCTCTGGGTTTTCGCGCAGAGCGGTCCCTCGCTGGACCACGTCAGTGTCACCCGTTCCTCGACGGCTTGTGCCGGTACGGGCTGGGGTGGGCGTGCTGCGTGATGCTGGACCTGGGCGAGGGCCTTGTCGTAGCGGGGCAGCAGGCCGGTCGTGATGTCCTTTGCGGCGCGGAACGGGTCGTCGGGGACCACGATTCCGTCCGGCTCACGCACTCCGCGGAAGGCTTCCGGGGGGAGGCCGGGTGGTGCCATGGCGGCGGCGAGGAACTCCTCGGTTCCGGGCCGGCCGATGAGGTACAGGCGGGTGCCGTTGTCACGGGCCAGCACGGCGTCCTGCCCCAGGACCGCCTGGGATATCGCGTCGGAGACGAGGTTCATGTCCCACACGTCCTCGGCGCGGGCGTACTGGTCGGCCTGTTCGGTGTGCTGTTGGTAGTCGCTCGTCCAGGCCCCGGGGAGTTCGCCGGTGAGAACAGCGGCGAACGACTCCAGGTCGTGGTTGTCGTGCGGGTCGGGCATGGGCTCCTCGGAGGATGAAGGTCAGCGGCGGCGTGCGGCCGTGGCCGGAGCCGGTGGCGGCGGGAGGGGAGGTGGGGGAGGGCAGGCGCAGACGGCGGATGCTTCGCGTTCGTCCGGCGGGACTTCGCCGTCGCACACCGACCGCCGGGGATGCGACTGGCGGCGGTCGGCGAGAGCGGTGCGGGTCTCGCGCAGGTCGGCGGCGATCACATCGAGGCCGTGGATGGCGAAGTGGCGCAGCCGGTCCGCGATCGGCACGTCGGCCGGGCCTCCGAGGTCCTGATGGAAGTCGGCCGTCGCGGTGAGGACGTCGGCGAGTCCGGCGAGGATGCCGTCGTACGCGGCGGTCACCTCGGCCAGTACGTCGGCGACCTCTTCGCTGGTGGTCGCCGACCGGATGCCGTCGGCGAGGTTCGCGACCTGCGCGCCGAGCGGCAGATAGTGCGCCTCACGGTCCTCGGTCTCGAAGTCCGGGTCGCACTGGAGGGGGCCAGCCGGCGGCGCGGAGCCGGGCGACGGTCCGTGTGGCGAGCCACCGTTCCTCGTCGGGTTCGCGGCCGGTGGGCAGCCGGTGGTACAGCTCGTGGGTGCGTGCGACGGGCACGAAGCCGGAGCGTTCCAGGGTGCCGTGGGCTTGTGGATCACCGCCGCGGGCGAGGACTTCCCCGGAGTGCTCGTCCCGCTGGAGGGTCAGGAATCGGTGGGCCAGGGACAAGGTGCTCTCTGTTCGTAGGGGTCAGCGGGAGCGGCTGCGGTCCTGCGGGCGGGGGATCACCGGCCGACCCGGGCGTCGTCGATGTGGACGAGCTGGTTCAGCACGGTGACCGTGTACCAGCCGCAGTCCACCGGCTCGCCCGCCGTGATCAGCTTCGGGAGGAGGTAGTCCTCCATGGCCCGCAGGTGGATCAGGCAGTCCGGGCACCGTCGGGAGGGGTGGATCATGTAGCGGGGGTGGGCGGTGATGTAGGTCTGCGGTCCGCCGGACGGGTTGCGCAGCCGCCACCCGTCCTCGTCCGTCGGGGTGTGCCAGGACGGGGTGACGACCGTCATCGCCTCGCCCCACAGCTCCCCTCCCGCGGTCCCCTTGATGACCATCACCTGGTCGCCGGGCCGGAAATGGGCGTGGGTGATGTCCCGGTGGGGGGTGAGGAGGTCGTCGGGAACGAACGGCGGACGGGAAGCAGCGGGCACAGAAGAGTCCTTCCACAGGGCGCGGGGTGGCGGTGGGGAGGATTCAAGAGTCCGCAGAATCCCCGGTTTCACGAACCGGGCATCGTCGTCTATAGAGCCCCGCGCCTACCGGTACGGGTTCTGCGTACCGTGGTCCGCGTCCGTTGCGGCGTCCAGGAGTTCGGGCAGGTCAGTGCCGTCGGCGTCACGCTGGTCGATCCACCATCCCGCTCGGTTGATAGCGCGGCTCTTCTCCTCCAGGACGGTCCAGTCCGCCTTGTCCCAGGCGTCATCTTCCCTGTTGGCTGCGCGTGTTGAAGCGGATCGAGCAAAGGTGGGGTCGTGCCTTGGTGGCGTACGTACTGGGTGCGCCGCAGGACCGGAGTGTGGGGGCGGAACGCCTGCCGGTTCTGAAGGTCTTGGAGGACCTGGCCGAGCGCGAAGAGCGTGCAGCGACGCAAAGGGGACTAAGAAGTCATCTCAATTGGCGATCAAGCCGCCCGTGCAATCGGAGACCAGGCGCAGGACCGTTGACTTGACTGTGATGTGAGACTTGCAGCATGGACATGGGGCGTGAGTCGCGGTGGGAAAAGGACGCAATGACGGTGGAGATCGTTTTCGCCCTGGTGAGTGCCGCCGTGCTGGCTGGGGTGATCTTTGCCGTCGCCTGGGCTCTCGTCCCTGTCCTTGACCTCGCTGGCTCGGCAGAGAGAGGCGTGTTGGTAGGGGGTGCACTGCTCGGAGCGGTGGCCGGAGTGTGGCGTCTGGTACGGGTGCTGCTTCGGTTCGACGAGCAGCGCCGAATGGGCCACTGACTGAGGCCCTTTCTCTTGCGGTCGGTAGCCTCCCGGCGTGGGGATCGTTGAGCGGCTGGTGCCAGATGAGCTGTGGGAGTTGTTCCAGCGGGTGGTGCCGGAGGCGCCGTCCCGGCCGCAGGGGGCGGTCGGCGTCGGTACGGCGACCGGGAAGTGCTGGCGGCGATCGTCTTCGTGGCCACGTCGGGTTGTACCTGGCTGCAGCTGCCTTCGGCGTTGTTCGGCCTGTCCGGAGCGACCGCCCACCGGCGGTTCTCGGAGTGGTCGAAGCCAGGGTGCGGGCCAGGCGCCACCGCCTGGTCCTCGACGAACTCGGTGCCCGCGGCGAGCTGGACTGGTCGCGGTGCGCGATTGACTCGGTGAACATGCGAGCCCTGAAAAAGGGGGACCTGACAGGTCCGAATCCTGTCGACAGCCAGGCCCTGATCCCGCTCGTGAAGGGCATACCGCCGATCTGCTCGCGCCGCGGCCGACGACGGCGCAAGCCCGTCAAACTCCACGCCGACAAAGGCTACGACTATGCCCACCTGCGGCGATGGTTACGCGAACGCGGTATTATCCACCGCATTGCCCGCAAGGGAGTCGGGTACTCGCAACGGCTGGGCCGCCACCGCTGGACCGTCGAACGCACCATGGCCTGGCTCGCCGGCTGCCTCTGGGAGTTCATCACCAGCCAGTCGAGCCGGCATCCCCACTTCCGCATGCCCCCGAAGATCACCGGGGAGAAGAAGAACCGCATCGCGGCCGCCGTCTCCGGGCGCTCCCTGATCGCGATCCTGATCTGCCTCTTCGCCACCCGCACGACAGCGCCCCGGGGAGACGGGAACCGGGAGCTCGCCGCGTCCCTGTACAAGCGCATCCGCCAGGGGATCGACTCGCTCGGCCCCGAGGGCACGCGGGTCACCATCACCCTGGACGACCGCACCAGCCCCACCGGCAACCACAGCGGTGCCGGGCCCGACGAAGACAGCAGTCGGCCGGTCTCCGTGACTGGTACGGCTCCAGAGTCCCACGACACGCAGCGACTGCCCGCTACCGCCGGCGGCAGCGGGGTTTCCGGCCGCGACGACGGCACCGGCCCCCGGGGCTAGGCGGTTTCGTTTGGATCAAGGTGAGGGTGAGTGATGGTGGCGGTTCCCGGGTGGCACTCTAGAGCGATGCGATCTGGAACTGACGCCATCGAGAACGGCCTGCGGCTTCTGCTCAATGAGTGGGATCCGATCGGCGTCGCTGACGAGGTGCAGGACGAGTACGACTGCATGCTCGCCCCTCTCCTTCAGCGGCTCCGCAGGGGTGCCGACCAGGCGGAGATCGGTGGGTTTCTTCGGCACGAGCTGGAGGATCACTTCGGTCTTACCCCGCTGCCGTCAGAGCCGGAAGTGATGGCTGCCCGGCTGATGTCCTGGTGGACAGCTGCCGTCGAGGCCGGTGGCACCGCCTGCGTGTAGCCGCTCCCTTCGGATCGTCTGCTCGTTCGTCCAGGTGTGTTGTTGACTGACGCGCAGTGGGCGCGAGTCGACCCGTTGCTTCCGGACCGGGCACCGAAACGGGGCGGTCGGTGGCGGGACCACCGAGAGGTGATCGACAGCATCGCCTGGAAGTTTCAGACCGGGGCGCAGTGGGTGCGGCTGCCGGAGGAGTACGGCAACCGGCGGGGCGTCTGCAACCGGCTGCGGAGGTGTTCCGTCGATGGCACATGGGAGCGGCTGTTCACCGCGCTTCTGGACCAGGTGGACGCCGACGAGGGGCTGAACTGGGTCGTCTCGGTGGACTCCACCATCGTGCGAGCCCGTCAGCACGCGGCCGGAGCCCGCAAAAGGGGCCCCAGCTGGCGAGCCGGACGACCATGCCATCGGCCGGTCCCGCGACTGCCTGACCATGAAGATCATCTCGGGGCCGACGGCAACTCCCGGCCCCTGGCCTTCCACCTCACCGCCGGACAGGCCGGCGACGCGGTCTGCCTTCGGCGACGTGATCGCCCGTCTGCGTGTCCCCCGACGGCGTGGACGGCCCCGAACCCGGTCAGAGGCAGTCCTCGCGGACAAGGCGTACTCGTCACGGACCATCCGTGAACACCTCAGGCGGCGCGGTATCCGGGCGGTCATCCCCGTGCCAGCCGATCAACGCGGCCACCGCACGCGACGCGGCAGCCTGGGTGGCAGACCACCCGCCTTCGACCGCGAGGCGTACGAGCAGCGCAACACGGTCGAACGCTGCATCAACCGCTTGAGGCAGGGGCGCGGGATCGCCACCCGCGACGAGAAGACAGCGGCCATCTACCTGGCCGGACTGCACGTCGCCGGCATCTTCCTCTGGTCTGCCAGATGATCCAAACGAAACAGCCTAGGTATCCGTTCGCGAGACGAAGGCAGCGAGTGCCGCCAGGGAATTCTTCGCAGCGATCGCGCGACACAGCCTGCTCCCTGCTGGCTATCACGTCGAAGGAAAGATGGCCGCTACGTCGTCTGCGGTAATGAGCCGCCCACGAGAGGGAGCGAGTAGCTTGCCCAGCCAGCCGTCTTCTTGTGGTAAGAGAGCCTCGATCCTCGTGCGGGCTTCACCGCGTGCTTCGGCGTTATTGTCACCGCACAGGGCGTCGTACTGGCGGAGCCGGTCGGCCAACGAGTCGTAGAGCCTCACGGCTGCGCCGTGGTTGACCAGGACAATCCTGTCGTGGGCCGCTTCTGCAGCGTCATCTTGGGTGGCGGTCACCGGGGTAAGCAGGCAGCCGTAGACGCGGGTGTTCGCAGAGCGCCTGGTCTCGACCTCGATCTGTCCGAGTAGTTGATTCACGTCACTGCGGCTGAGGGGCTTAGGCTGGCCCTTCGGGACGGTCTTGACTTCCCAGACCCGGCGCTCGGCTCGCTTGACGGTGGACCACGTCCAGCGGCAGTCTGTGGCGCTCTGTTCCCTCTTGGGTGGGCGCTCGCCGCTGACTCCTACGAGGCGGGCAAGCCTGGTCAATCCGTCGCACTGCTGGTCGTGACTGCCTGCGAGCATGGCACGCCCTTCGGACAGAACTCGGTCGAGGCGGACGCCGGTTTCACGGCGCCACTCGTCCCAGGCAAGGAAGAATCGGTCAGTATCGTCAGCGGTGCGTTCGTGGCCTTCGAGGTCGGCGATAGTGCGAGCCAGGCGGCGGAACCAGGTGGTACGGGGGCCGCCAGCGGTGGCGTCCTCTAGTGCCTTGCGTGCTGCGGCCAAGTCTTGGGGGCGTCCTCGGTCGAAGTGGGCGTGGGCCTCCACGTAGCGCCAGAACGCTGCGTGTTCAGTTTCTCCGGCAGTGGCCAGTTGGGATGCTGCTTCGCTCGCCTTCTTGGTCGCTCCCGCGTGGTCGCCGAGCCAGAGGTCGGTTGCTGCGGAGACCTCAGCGTCGGCGCTGGAGACGTCGCTGCTCCCACTGGTGTTGCGGCCGGGCCGTATTTTGCGACGAAGGCCGGCCGGGACTACGGTCCCGGCAGCTGCCGGAGTTCGCGTGGCCGGCTGCCAGAAGGTGGCGCAGGAACGCAGAGCGCCGTCCCAGCCCCGGTCGTAGATCTCCAATGCAGTGCGCACGGTGGGTTCGGTGCCAGCAGGGATCGACTGGCGGACTGCCGGGTCGGCGAGCATCTGGGCGAAGCTCGGGTCCAGTCCGAGGTACAGAGAGCGGTCAGTCGGTTCACGGTTGGCACGTCCCAGTGCCTGGGTGACACGTTGGCCGACACGGTGACGCATGAAGCTGGCGTCTCCCAGGTAGGCGACGACGAACCGCTCGAATTCGCTGCTGGCCTGCGGGACCGTGGTGATGATGACCAGCTTGCACAGCTCGCCAGCGAGGTCGAGCCCGTCGTAGCGACCGGCGGTGATCAAGTGTCCGCTCGCGACTTGGCTCCAGGTGTCGACCATTGAGTCGTCACCGGGACGAAGACGGTAGGTCGGCTGCCCGTAGGCAGTGAGGGTCTCCTCAAGTGTGTCGGCTTCGGCATGACTGGCGCACAACCAGGCGGCTCGGCCGCCAGCCGCCGTGGCCTGGGCAAGAGTCCAGTTGAGGACGTTCACTCCGAACGAGGGTTCGGCACTGGGGTTGAGTACCAGCAGTCGCTCGCCCGTTGCGCCGGACGGCAGGGGGGTGGCGGTGGTCAGGCGGGTGACAGGCCCTCCACCGACTCGTCGCTGGAGGTCATCCATCGAGCCGAGGGTGGCCGACAGGTAGATCCGCTGTTTGGCCCGGCTGTACTGAGTATTGAGCGCGGTTGGAGGGTGGTAAGGGCGGATTTCAATGCCAGAGGGCCCGATCAGGATGCCGCAGTGGGTGAGATGGTCGCGGACGGTGGGCCAGACATACATCGCCTCGTCCTTGAGCTCCCGGTCTGTGACGAGGCGTGATGCCTCGATGGCAGCGCGCGCCGGGCCTGCGATCGCGTCCCAGTCGCTGAAGGACAGCAGTTCGGGCGGGGTGCCGGGCCGGGCGGTGCCATCGAGCATCGCGCGCAGGCCCGGATAGGCGTCAGTGTGAGCCACCACCAGATCGCAGATCGTCTGGTAGAGCTGGCGAGAGGGGCCGAGCTTGTCGGGAATGCGCAGGGTCTGCAACCCACTGAGGGGCTGCTCGGCGAGATGAGCGTCGTCGAAGATGACCAGGTCTGCCGGCTGTGGGACGGGCCTACTGTTGAAGTAGACCCAATAATTCATCACCCCAACGGCCTGGGCCTGATGATAGTCGTCGAGCTTGGCGCCGCCGTAGTCTTTCGAGGCGAAGCGGACGACATCCAGTCCCAAAGTCGCGGCTTCCTTCTCGACCCGCTCGGCGAGTTGGCGGGTGCCAGTGAGGTACGCGACCGACCAACCACGGGTGAGGGCGTGATCGGCGATCAGCAACGCCAGCAGTGTCTTGCCTTCGCCGGTGGGCATCTCGATGGCCACGTCTGCAGCGTCGAGATGCTGCTCCGCGTAAGCTGCGAGAACTTGACGCTGACCAGGCCGAAGCTCGGTGAACCTCGCCGATCCGAAATCCGCGAGGTTCTGTTCGAAGTCTGGCTTTGCCGCGTATGCCACCGTTCACTCCTCACCTGTGAGGAGTGAACTCTACGGTGCTGGGTGTTGACCGGGCCGCGCAATTTTCTGTTCGGTCGGTGCGGTGACGGAACGAAATGGTCGACCAGGAATCTGGGTTCGCCTCCCACTGCATGCCAAGGTCGGATCCCGCCTCTTCGACACTCGCGAGCGCGGCGGTCGGTGGCACGACCGATGCATGACGCCGACGGAGACGTCTGCGGCACCCTCGCTCAACACGCTGAACTTGACAGAGAGGCCTTCTTCTGCGTCGTTTCAGCGTGTTCTGCGGATGGCGTCTGTGGCCGCCGTGGCGATGGCGGCGGGAGCGCTGGAGGGCTTGGGCAGGTGCAGCAAGGTGGTCCCTGGCAGGTGCTGGGACTGCGCGGTGAGGGTGAGCTGGAGTACGGCGCAGCCGGCGGTTGTGAGCTGCTTGACGCGGGTGATGGCTTGAGCGGTTTCGTCGCTGTTGTACCGGGCGTCGGTGACGATCACGAGGAGGCGGCCGGCGCCGGGGCGGCTGAGTTCGAGGCCGTGGTCGAGTGCGTCGATGGCGTCGCCGAGGTTGTGGTGGCCGCCGTTGGCGTCGAACGTCGTCACGCGTTCTGGTGATCGGTGGGTGGGTCGGGTCAGTGCGGTGAGGTGCTGGTCGTAGGCGATGGTGGCGGTGAGGGAGTCGGGGTCGGTCAGGGCTGCTGCGCGTGCCACGATCCAGGCGGCGGACGCGACGGGCGCGCAGGCGGCACGCATGGAGCCGGAGACGTCGACGGCGATACCCACACGCAGCGGTGGGGTGGGGGAGTTCCGGCGGCGGGTGTGGGTGAACGGTTCTGCGGTGGGGACCGACCCGGCCGCGCGCTGGGCGTCGCGGGCGAGGGCCGCGCGCATGTTGAGGCGGCCGGGCGGGGTGGGGCTGGTGGTCCGCTCCTCGGTCCGCTCGCGGTAGGCGGCGGCGCGCAGGGCGCGGCTCAAGCGTGCGGCGGCACTCTGTTCGGCGGCGGTGGGTCTGCGGGTGCCGGTGACCGGAGTGCTGCGGGGCGCCGGTGTGCCGTCGGGGGTGACGGTGGTGCCGCGGGCGTTGAAGACCGACTGGGCGGTGGCGGCGGCTTTGCGTCGCCGGCTGGCCCGCTGGGCACGGTCCTGGGCCTGCGCCTTGGACTGCGCGGCCATGGCGTTGGCCGCTGCGGCCTGTGCCGCGAGGTCGGCGGCGTCGGTGGCTGCCGTGCTGTCCATGACGACCCCCACGGCGCCGGACAGCAGATCGGTGAGGTTCTCCGGCACGGGCAGGGCGGGGGCCGCGGCGTCCAGAGCGTCGCACCATTGCTGAGCGTGCGCGAGCATGGTCGTGGCGTCGTGGTCGGCGCACTGATGGGCTGCATTCCAGATGCGGGTGAGGGTGGCCAGCAGGTTGGCGCCCAGCACCTTTTCGCACAGATCGGCGACGGCCCGGGTCTCGCCGGCGTCCAGGATGCCGACGTCACGGCGGCCGAGGATCAGGGCCGCAGCGGATGCGGCGTGCTCGATGCCCTGGAGGGTGGGGTGGGCGATGTCGGGCATGACCAGGGTTCGGGCACTGGTGCGCAGGTACGTGCGATCCGTGGGCCGCGTGATCAGGTGCGCGCCTTCGACACGGGTCTCCTCCAGCAGGAGCGCGGCCTCGATGACACGGGGGTCCGCTCCGGCAGGCTGTGTCCAGACGGAGTGGGCCGCGTGCGCGGCCTCGTGGACGAACACTCCCCAGGCGGAGGGATACCGCTCCTCGTCGCCCACGATCCTCGGATGGATCTCGTGGGGCTTCAGCGGGGCGAACAGGCCGGCGTCGAACTCGACCTCGCCCAGAGCGGGGAAATAGGCGGCCGGTGCGCCGCTGCGCGTGCCGGGGCGGCAGGTGACGAGGAGGTCTTGACGGCCGGAGAGGGCGACCAGCCGGTCGCCGAGTTCGGCTCCCACGCGCAGCCACGCGTGAGGGGAGGAACGGGGTTGCGCGGGCGGGGCGCCGTCGTCGTCCCATCGCGCGAGGTCGGCGTCGTCGTCCCGGGTGGTGGCGGGGGACTGGACGTGGTGGTGGGCGCTCATCGCGAGCGACCCCGGTGCGCGGAGCTGATGCTCGGGGGCTGCCGGACGGCCGAGGCGGGGAGCTGCTTGCCGAGGGTGAGCGGCGCGACCTCCTTGACACCGGCGGCCTTGATGATGGCAGCGGCGACGATGTCGCGATCCTCCACAGGAGCGATGCCGACGAGGTTCGCGAGCGCTGCCTTGGTGCCGAGGACGGCCTCGGTCTTCTGGTAGCTGAGCAGTTCCCGCAGTTGGGGGGCCCAGCCCAGCTCGCCGAGTTCGACCTGGCGGGCGAGGTGCCGGGCGACCCGGACCACCCGTGCATCGATCCTCAAGGCCAGGGCGAGGTCATAGTCCGTGCCGATCTGGATCTGCACGCTGAACCGGGACGACAGCGCCTCCGTCAACACCGCCCCGTGGACGCCGGGATTGTGGCCCGCCACCACGTAGAAGCCCGGCTCGGCCTTGATGGTCTCGCCCTTGTGGGCCTTGACATGGATCTGCCTGCGCCCGTCCATCGCGGGATACAGCGCCGCCAGGACCTTCGGTGAGATCAAGGTGGCATCGTCGATCAGCAGGGCGCGGCCCTCGGTCATCGCGGTGACCAGCGGGCCGTACTGGAAGACGTAGGCTCCCGCGTCGTCCTGCGTGTACTCGCCGATCAAGTCGCCGACCGTGGTGTCGCCGTCGCCGGCGACGGTGAGCAGGTCCGGGAACGCCGCCTCCACTAGCGACGTCTTGCCGGTGCCCGGAGGGCCGTAGAGCAGCACCGGCACGTCGGCGTCGCGCAGGCGATTCAGCGCCTCGACGTCGGGCAGATCGGCCAGCTCCCGGGGGTGGTAGAGCTGGCCCCCCGCGCGGCGGATCGGACCGGTCTGCCTGGGCGCGGCTGCTGCGGTAATGGTCGTGTGGGCCGTGGCCGCCGCCTGGGTGCGGGGAGAGTGGGTGCCCGGTGGGCTGATCACAGCGGTCTGCGCGGCTGCGACGGTCTTCGCGTTCGCGCGGAACACCGGCTGTCCGGTCCCGCCTTGGTCGGCCTCGCCGCGCCGCACCAGGGTGAGGGCGGCGTTACGGACGGCGCCGTGGGAGTGGCCCAGCTGCCGGGCCATGGCCCCGATGGTGAGCGTGTCCGCCGGCCGGTCGGCCAGCAGCCGGGCCACCTTGGCCCGCAGTTCACCGCCCTTGGTGCGCGCTGGACTGGCAGGCGTTCCGGGTGAGGTCAAAAAGAGGCCCCTTCAACAGGTGCGGGTGTGGGCGAGGTTGGCGATATGTCGGAGAGGTTGGGCGATCTCCGAGCGGATCACGGACTGTGCCGGCATCGGCGACCGGGCCAACCGGGTCGTACCGTCGGCGCTCACCGGCCGACCGAGGGCTCGGTCCAGGGGCAGGGGATGGCCGGCGGCGAGCAGCTCGCCGGCTGCCGAGCAGGCCCGTGCGTCCGCTCCGTACCGGGTTCCGTCGCTCGGCAGGCGCAGCGCGGCGCCTCTTCGAAGCCGTCCCGGAGCAGGATCCGCCGCGCGGCGGCGTTGTAGCCGGTGGTGGTGATCTCGCCGGTGATGGTGTGCCGGATCGGCATGAACGGTTCTGCTGGCGCTTCGGACAAGGCGGATCTCCTATCGGTCATGGCGGTGGGGTGTTGGGCGAAGGCGAGACGGGCCCGGAGCTTCCAGCACATCAACGGTGCGTGGCCGGACCGCGAACGATTGGCAGTGACGTCGGCATGCTCCAGGGCGGGCCACACCGCCCCGCAGCTGCCTGACCCGCCTTTCCGCACGTTCTGATAGCCGGGTGTACCAACAACAGCCAAGTGACCCTCTGAAGGGGAACGAAGAGTTGGAGTGCGGTGCCGCGTCACGAGTCGCTGATGCCTTGACGGTGGGGATCAGCGACGGTGCGCGGGCGTCATGGCGGGTGGTGCCGTGACGGGGAGCGTTGTGGGGATGGCCGGGTGGCCGGTGCCCGGAGGACGGTGGGCGAGCGGGGTCCGGTGAGGCGGCAGTACGGCCACGGTCGAGCTAAGGTCGTCGCCGGCTTCCCTGAGTTCGGCGGTGAGAACGGCGAACTGCCGGGACAGTGAGCCGAGCCGCCCCGCCACGCGCTACGCGTGCTGGGTCCCCAGCGCCTGCACTTTTCCGGCTGAGCGACACTGCGGAGGGGCGGTGATCTGCGGTGCAACGTACCGGACATGTCCGCGAGGTTGAGGGATGTAGCGGATGGATCACCCGCAAGGAGTAGTGAGGCGTGCGACCATAATTGAGGTGGTTCAAGTGTTCGATTTTGAGTGGCCCCGAAGCTCCTGAGCTGGAAACTGGCTGTGGTCAACCAGTGTCTCTGGGGAGGGTTCCGCCGTTAGAGTGCTCTAGTGATCAGAGAGCAGTGGAGCGGGGGCGAATGGGAGGCCTACTGTCGACGCCTCCTGTCGATGCGCTACGACTCGAATATTCAGTTCATTCCCGCTCGCGACGGCGGTGACGGCGGCTTGGAGGCCTTTCGCTTTGATGGGGTGGGCTATCAGTGCTACGCCCCGGAAGACGCTTACAGCCTGGAGTCTCAGACAACTTCCCAGAAACGCAAGATTACGAAGGACATTAAGCGCCTTTGTGACGACGTTGAGGGCACCTGTCGACTTCTTGGTGACGTGCGCCTGCATACCTGGGTCCTGATGACTCCTGAGTTTGACAGCCGCTCACTAGTTGAGCATGCGCAGAAAAAGAAGAAGGACGTGTCAGCCATCCTGCCGCGACCGAAGTGGTTGGCTGACGAGTTCAAGGTGTTGGTTATCACCGATGAGGTTTTTTCTGCTGAGCGTGCTCGTCTCGTTGGACAGGTGGAGACAGAGCTTCATCTTGATGTTCCGGATCCAGATGAGTCGCTATGGAGTTTCGGTGGGGGCAATGAGATTGCCGACCGAGTTTCCGCCAAGCTGTCGGTGGTGCCTTCCCTCGCATCTGATGCAGAGTGGTTGGCCGACTACCGCGACGAGATGCTCAGGGTCTATTTTCGAGGTCAATCTCAGATGGAGCGTCTGAAGGTAGAGCACCCGCCGCTTTACGCAGCGGTGGAACGGAGGCTCAAATCCGTCCTCAGGTCCTTGACGATGACCGTTTCCGCAATGGAGAAGCCTGGCACTGAGGTGATCGACACCCTGGTGCGCAGATTGGCGGAGGGCCTCAAGAAGGATGCGCCGGGTTTGTCCAGTGTGCTCTGCGAGGAGATTGCCTGGCATGCGGTCTCATCCTGGCTTGTCCGCTGCCCGCTGCGCTTCAGAAAGACGGCAGCCTGATGTGGTCTACCCTTCCCGATAGCATCCCTCTTGAGTCGATCAATCAGGAAAAACAGCCGGCGAATCTGGTTGCGCGCAAAGAGTTCCCCCATCGTAATCCTTCGACGCCTGTTGAGTTGCATCGTGTTCCCCTCCCTGTCCCCACGACTAGCAGGGCAGGGTGGCGGGTAACTGCTCTCGTGCTTATCCTCGGAAGTTGCAGAGGAAGCTCGGCCACCGTAGAACAATTGAACTGTCTTCTTTGGGCCGTAAGCGATCGTGTGAGTGCCGAGATGTTCCTGTCCACTTGGCGGAGTAACGACCCGCAAAAGGCCCCACTACGGAAATTGTTCCCGCCGCTTGGTGATGCCCTTAGGATTGCTCACTCAGAAGGGCTCGTTGAGCAAAAGGCCAAGGTGCGATATGGTCTTACCCCACTCGGAAAGAGATATCTGGAACTGCTCAACTCGGATATCGAACTCCTGGAAGAGGAGAAGCGCTTCCTTGCTGCTCTAAGGCCGATCTCTACCTCAGGCATGTGGGATAGGTTGGGAGTCGTAAAGGCGGCCGGTCACGGGGAAACGGGGGCTTAAGCGTGCGGATTCGACTTGTGAGTGTGGAGATTGCGTCCAGGGCTGAACGTGGTCTTTTGCGATATGCTACAGATCTGTCGCCTGGTTTGAACGTGATCGCCGCCCCGAACAGTTTCGGTAAGTCTACGCTGCTGCAGGGAATCGTTTATGCCTTGGGGCTGGAAGGAATGTTTTCTTCCAGTAGGAAACCTCCCTTCGGTCCGGCACTTCTGACGGTTGCAGATTTTCCGGACGGAACGCGTTCGCCAGTGCGGGAATCGTGGGTGTCGCTAACCATTGCGAATGAGCAGGGTGCTCATATGCGATGCAAGCGGTTCGTGCGCGGCGACGGCATTGATCCATCGCTGATCATGACTTGGAAATCTGGCAGTCGAGCCGAGCTCGATACGGTTAGCCGCGTCGACATGTTTGTCCGACAGCCCGGTGCGGCTTTCCGCGAGCTAGGTTTCCATAGGGAGTTGGCCGATTTCTTGGGGTGGGACCTTCCGACTGTCCCGGGATTCAATGCGGCTGAAGTCTCACTCTATCTTGAAGCGCTTTTCCCTCTCTTCTATGTCGAGCAGAAGTCCGGGTGGTCGGGAGTCGCCCCTCGGATGCCTACGTATCTTGGTATCCGCGATGTGTTGAGGCGCTCCGTTGAGTACGTTCTCGGGTTGTCGGCCTTGGAACGACTCACTGCTTTGGCTGCGGTGAAAAGCGAGGAAGACGAAGTCAAGAAGCGTTGGCAGTCGGCCAGCGATCGTCTCGGTGAAGCCGCAAAGAGTTTGAATTGTCGCGTTTTCATGAATCAAGAATCTCCAGTCACGCTTGCCCGTCGGCAACACTGTGTGATTGAGGTTATGGAGAGCGACTCCTGGGTTCCGTTGGAGCGCCAGATTGGCGTCTGGCGCCAGCGTCTGGGTGAGATGGAACGGGATGGTGTTGAGCCGGCGGGTGAACACACGCATCAAGCACGTGAGGAGTTGTCCGTCGCTGAGACCTCTGTGCGAGAAATTGGTGGCCGCATCCGACTTATCGATGAACAGCTGAACCTCTCGCGTACGGACTCGGATGCGCTTGTGAGTCGCTCAACCAGTCTTGATGTTGAGCGGAATCGCCTCGCGGACCTGAGAAAGCTCCGCAATCTCGGCAGCACATTGGGAATCGGGGCGGTGTCCAATGATGTTTGCCCCACGTGCGGGCAGACGCTCGATGGGCGGGAAACGGCTACGGGAGTCGCAGCCGACCTGGATCAAACCCTCGCGGAGATCGAAGCGGAAAGGGAAACAGTTCGTGCGGCGGCACAGAGCGCTGAACGTCGCAGAGCAAGCCTTGAAAGAAATCGTAGTTCTCTTCAGGCTGCATTGCACGGAGCTATGCGGCAGTCGAGGGCTCTACGCGATGAGCTCGCTGGCCCTTCGGCCGTGCCGAGTCGTGCACAGGTTCAGCAGCAAATCCTTCTTGCATCCTCTATTGAAAGAGCGCAACGCTTGCTCGACTTGGCCGACGAGGCTGATGAGTATTTCGATGAACTAGCACTTCGTTGGCAGGATGTTCGTGACCGATTGGCTGAACTGCGCGATGGAACGCTTAGTCGCGCCGATCAGCAGATTGTTTCGCGGATGAATTCGAGTTTCCAAGCTCAGGTCCGGGATTACGGACTACGCAGCGTTCCGCCTTCTGACCTGTCGATTGACGAATCGGCTCTCATTCCAGTTAATGATGGGGTAGAGCTCACTTTCGACCTGTCAATGGGAATTAGCGCCTCCGACATGATTCGAACGAAGTGGGCGTATTATCTATCCCTGTTCGAGGCTGCTACCTCCGCACCTCGAAATCGGCACGCCAGGCTACTGATGCTCGACGAGCCTCGTCAGCAAGAGACCGACCGTAGAAGTCTCGCCGCCTTCGTGAAACGCCTGGAAATGGCGGCGGTCAGCGGATGTCAGGTGCTCTACGCTACTAGCGAGGATCGGCGAGATTTGGACGAGGTTCTGAACAATGTCCAGGTGTGGATGCTGCCTGCCAGTGGCCCTCACCTCCTTGGCCCAGTGGCTAGCTGAAGCTGGACAGCCCCGACCTTATCCTTCAACGTCGCAGAGTGAACGTTAAGGGATAAGGTCAACGTCTCGTGCGCGCACCGGAATTGAGAGAGTAAATCGTGCGGTAAGTAAGCAGTAGCTCGGCGGGATGGGTGCTCGGCGAGACTGCATAACTGGGCGAAGAGCCGGTGGACGTCCACCGAGACCGCTTGTAGTCTTCTGGTGAAAGCCCCGGTGGACCGCTGGCAACAGCCATGTCGCCGGGGCTACGAACGTATTGGATGCCGCCTACGGCTCAGTCGAGGACAGTACGGCTCGTTCGGCCAGCTCTACTTCGAGATCAGCGATGCGTTTGTCGGCGAAGCGGACGTTGTCGCGGGCGGCGGAGAGCTTCCCGGTGAGGGACTTGCTCTCCGCAGTCAGTTCGCGGACCCTCCTCTTCAGGTTCCCGTTGTCGGTGATGATCCGGGCGATGTCTTCCTGCGACCGTTCGCTCCGCAGGTCCCGGACCTGGCCGAGAAGGTCGGCGATCTGCTCACGCTGGGCGAGGATCTCGGCGTGAGCGGTCTTGAGGGCGGCCTCGGTGTTCAGGGCCCGCTCGCGCCAGGACGCTTCGAGTTCGGCCTGGACGGTTTGGCGGTCCTGGACACGCCTGCCGACGGCCTGGTTCATGGCCTCTTCGACCAGAGCTCGGGCGCCGCCGTGCTCGTAGAGGAACCTGCGCGAGACGTCCGCGGTTCGCGCGACCGCGGCCATCGTGATGGGCGCCCGGGTTTTGATCATCTGGTCCAGAACGTCCTTGATCCGGGCCAGGCCGGCTGCCGTCTTCTGCCGCCGGACCGACAGGGCTCGGGAGGTCCGGGCGGCGGGGAACGGTCGGGGTGGTCATTCCGTCGTCTCCGGCCAGTCGCTGGTGTTGTCGTCGTGCACGTCGGCGAGATCGCTGGCCCTGAAGGCGAGGCTCCAGAGCCTATGGAAGTAGTCCTGAGGACGTCGCAGGTCCATCGCGAGAGCGTCCTCGAGCAGGCCGAGGTCGGCCAGAGCCTTCTCCAGCCCGTTGATCGCCCGAGCGGTCGGCTCGAAGAGCTGGTGCAGGTAGTCGGCGGTCGCGTCATCGGGTGCTCGCTCAGCCTGGGTCCGCCACTGCTCGGCCATGCGTCGCCAGTAAAGGAGATCGGCGTCGGACATGACGAACTTGTCGCAGTTGTGGCAGCCCATGTTTCACGGGCAGGCATCCCCGCAGACTTCTGGCTGGAAGGTGCAGAAGCCGCCTTCGGCCGGTGTGCTGCGGGCGGGACAGGTCCAGGGCCATCGCCTCGGCCTCGGCCTTGGTCAGCCCCTCGGCCGGGGAAACGAGGAGCTTGCCCGGGTTGGCCGAGCCCGGGCCGCCGACCCAGACCCGTTCCAGAACGTCGTCGATCTCGGACGAGACGACCTTCGCGTAGCGCTCGGCCATCCGCTGGGAGACCTGGCCGAGGTACTTCTTGATCTGGTGCAGGCCGGCGCCGTGCTTGAGGAGATTGGTGGCCAGGGTGTGACGTGCCTGGTGGGGGCCCAGGCACCGATGTCGAGGTCTTCGAGCCAGCTGCTGAAGCGGGTGTGGAAGAAGGGCTACGAAATCGAGACCGTGCCCTTCGGGTTGCGGCTGCGGGAAGGGAACAGGGCCAGCCCTGCCCGTTTCTTTGCGGTGGGCTGCCAGCCGTGGCGGTCCTTGAACCGTTCGAGGGTGGTCTGCTGGCGTTTCTGCAGCCGCAGGTAGATCGTCTCGGGGATGCGGATCGCCTCGGCGAGGTTGCCGACCTTGGTCTGGTCGTGCCAGAGGATCGGGACACGGCGGTGGATCTCGATGCAGTCCAGCCTCAGCTGCAGCACCTCATTCGCGCGGCGGCCGGTGAACACCAGAGACTCCTAGGCGTCCCGAAGCCCGTGGTTGTTCGGGTCTTAGCGGTCTGCCAGCATCTCCAGGTTCGACCGGTCGGCCAGGGCCCGGGCGACTGGGTCGGGGAACGGGCGCCGGGCCTTGACGGCGGGCGCGTTGCCTGTCGGCAGCGCGACGATGAACTTCCTCGACAGCCCGATCTCCTCGGCCAGCCCGGTGTCCAGAGCGAAGCGCAGGATCGCCCGAGCGTGATTGAAGATGAAGCGGCCGGTGTTCTCGGTGACCGTGCTCGGCTTCCCCTTGTGGCTGCGGACGCCCAGAGCGGGCAGGTTCTCGCGGATCCGTAGGCTGTGATCTGCGACGAACCGTTCCATGTGCTCCGCGTCCAGCAGCCGCGGATCGTGCCCGCCCCCGGGAGCCGTGATCTTCAGGAAGGGCACCCAGTTCGACGCAGGACCGCCGGTCGTTGTCCAGCGGGCCGGTGCTGCGCGGTGCCTCCGCGGATCGCAGCCGATCGGCGAGGCGTTCTCCGACCGCCTTCATGTACCGCTGGAGATCCCGGAAACCCACGGTCTCGGGAGCCAGCCCCTCAAACTCCAACCACCGAAGGTGATCGACGAACAGATACGCATACGTCCGGTCCGATCCCCTGCCCGCGTACGAAGCGAGGTACCGCTCCGCTGCTGGATGCAGCCCGCTCATCGAGTCGAAGATGGTGTACGAGAACGGCTGCCGTCCCGGTGTCGTACCTTCTGCACCCTGAGCCGGCCCATTGCCAGTCTCTGTGCCACATGCCCTCCATGCCGACGCTGCTGACATCACGAACATCACGACGCAGGTCGGCAAACGAGGTCGGGACGTTCCAGGTCACGGCCCTCTGGCCACAGGGCCCGCAGGCCCGCTTCCAGCGGGGGAGCGGTCAGGGCGGCGAACACCACCGTCGCCACGGCGCCGGCCCCGTGCGCGCCGGCGGCGTGCGGGAGGGCGAGCAGGGTTGCGGCGTGCAGGACGGCGCCTGGTCCGGAGACCCGAACGGGCCCGTACCGGTCACGCAGCCTGCCCGTGCCCGGCTGGGACAGAGCTGCGGTCAGGGAGTAGACGGCGCCGAGCAGCCCGCCGGTGGCGAGCGAGCCGCTGGCCGTGGTGATCAGCAGGATCACCGCTATCGGCACCATGACGGTGGGGAGCCGCCCGACCAGCGTGGCCGTCAGCAGCCGGACGACATGGGGGCGGGCCAGGACCACCCGCAGGAGGCCGCGCGGAGGCGTGGAGAGCGGTTGGTCGGCGGAGCGCGGCGGAGAGATGGGTGCTGGGCTTTCGGTCGGGAAGGGGCGGCGCGGACCCCCGCGGTGCGGGTCGGTCAGTGCGGGGGTCACCCGCCCAAGCGGGAATGGTTGGGTTCGTCCGGGGGCTCAACACACGGTGCGTCGCGGTGGTGGCGCTTCATCGGCAGGCAGGTAGGGAGACCGGCGGTGCCGCGGCCGAGCACGGTGGCCGAGCACCGCGTACGGCGACGGGACGTCGGCGGTCACCGGCTTCTCCCCACTGGCCGGACAGCCGCTGCGCCGGGGACCGGGGCGGCCACCGGCAGAGGGAGCGGGGACACCGTGGTGCGCAGTTGAGGTGAGCGGGTGGTGGCGGCCCGGGCGAGTCGGGTCTGTCGGGCGTTGACGAGCCGCTCCGGCAGACCGGGTTCGGATGCCGGGTCGAGGGTGTAGTCGGCGTAGACGGCGAAGCCGCGGGCGCGCAGGTCGTGGACGGCCTGGCGGGTACGGCGCGCACCGTCGTGGTCGGGGCGGGTCAGCCGGTAGAGGCCCGGCGTCCCGGGGACCTGTTCGAACTGCTCGCGGGTGAGGTACCAGTCGGCGAGGTGGATGGGCGTGTGGGCGGTGGCGGTGACGGCGAAGCCGTGTTCGGAGTGGGTGCCGAACACGAAGTGAGAGGGATGGTCCACAGGTCTCCGGGGGTTTGCGGTCGGGGTCAGCGGTGGAGGCCGGCGCTCGCAGCCGGCGGCAGTGCCCGTGGGGTCATCGAGGGGAGAGCGAGGGCGCGGGCACTGGGGCGGTTGAGCCTGGCGCGGGCCTGCCGGTTCAGGGCATCGCCGTCGGCCAGCCAGGTCCGGATCGCCGGCCAGGCCAGCCGACTGCGCCGAGCCTTCGTTTCCGGGTCCTGCTCGGTGCGGATGATGGCGGCTGCCTGCGCCGGGTCCTCGTAGGCGGCCTGCCAGTCGTCATGCAGGAGTCCGCTCCCCGCGTCGAGGGCGCCGCGCAGCCGTTCCAGCGCGGCCCGGTCTGCGGGCGGTTCCTGTTCGGGCGGAACGTGTGCAAACAGGAGGGGGCCGTGGACGAGGAACTCACGGAACTCGTACCAGGCGCGTTCGGCCACGGCGCCATCCGGGAAAGAGCGCCCGCCGCAGTCCCGGTCGGCGGCGGGAATGCCCGGTTGCTGGTCTTGGACGAGTGCGCGGGTGCGGGCGAGGGCGTGTTCGACCGCGTCGATCCGGCGGTGCTGGACGGCCTGGTGGTAGGCGGGCAGGAACTGATCGATGATCGCCTGGGCGGCGGCGTCGGGGGCCTGGGCGAGGACGATGCCCAACGGGGCGTTCGGTTCTTCTTCGTTGTCGTCGAACGGTTCGGGCGCGAGGGCGCCCAGCAGATACCCGTGGGTGTGGCCGGGACGCTCGGCGAGGAGCAGATGCACGCCCTCGCCGTTGCCGAACTGAACGGCATAGGGCACCCGGTCAGTGCGCACCGCTGCAGATAGGGGGCCGGTGTCCCAGAGCCAGGGGACGAGGTCTTCCTGCCAGATCGGGTGGCTGTAGATCTCCACCGTCCAGGTCCAGGTCCCGGGCAGACGGCGGGCGATGGAGTCGGCGACGTCGCCGATGTAGGGGCGGCTGCTGGTGGTCACCGCGCTCTGGTGGCGGTCGGCGGTGACGACCAGTCGCGCGAGTGCGCGGCGGGCGGAGGCCGGGTCGCTGTCGGTAAGTGTGTAGACGCCTCCGCGGTCGCGGGCGAACCCGGCCAGCTTGAGGGCGGTCTCGGCCCAGGGATACTTCTCGCCGCCGGCGGTGGCGACGATCCCCGAACGTGCGCTGACGCAGAGGCTGATCTGGGCGGGGAGGGAAGGAGAGGGCACAGGTGGTCCTGGTGGTCAGCGGGTGTGCGGCTGCTGCGCGGAGCCGGGCATGTGCGGGGGAAGCCCGGGGCCGCTGCGCGGAGACCGGTCGGAAGGCGGACGGATCCGGCGGGTGGTGACCAGGTGCGCGAGGTCGGGATGCTGCGCGAGGGCGGCGGGCCGCACGAGGGGCTCCGGACTCAGGGTGTCGTTCAGAACGGCGTTGACGACGAACGGCGGCGCCTCCTGGGTGAAGGAGATGCCCCACAGGGGTCCGAGTTCTGGGGTGACGGCGAAGATGTGCCAGACGATGTCCTCGTCGCCCTGGAGGAGGGGGCCATCGGAGCCGGGTGGGCGGCCCATCATCGCGGCGAGCCCGTCCACGGACTGGATGCCCACCAGCCCCAGCCCGTCCGCCAGTTCCCACCGCTCGTCGACATGCAACTCGATCATGTCCGGCTCGGTACCGCCCCCTATTCCGTAGATCAGGTGGTCCGCGTCGGCTTCCAGGCCGCGGGCGACGGTCTCGGTGAGAGAGGCCAGGAACTCCACGGGCGTGGCCCCGGCGATATCGGCCCGCCACCTTTCGGGCGCGCCATGGCCGGTGCGGGCGGTGATCGTCAGGTGCGGCCCCCGTCCCTCCTCCGCCCGGCTGTGGCGGATCGTGATCCGTTCGCACGGGCTGGTGGCGGTGACCGCGTACGGGTATGTGGCGAGGGGCCACGCGTGGTCCTGGGCGAAGGCCACCAGGTGCTGGCGGTGCAGGTCCGGCGGGCTGGCCGCGAGGTAGCGGGGGCTGAAATGCACCGGCTCGTCGGGGGCGAGAGGTTGCTGGGCGGACATGGAGGCGGCCTTTCGGGCACATGAGACGGATGGCAGCAGGCCGCGGCGGTGGGCGGATCGCGGCTTCAAGCGGGGCCGCCGGACCGAGCCGGATGACGCGGTCTGCGCAGCGGCGTGGCCTACCGGCCAGGCCGTGGGCCGGAGGGTGCGGCGTTCGGTGGGGTGGGCGGGAGACTCGGCGGGACCTGTTCCCGGTCCGGTGCAGCCGGAGTGGGTGCCGGGTCGTAGTGGGCCCGCAGGGCCGCCAGGCCCGCGTCGTCGGCGATGCCCACGACGGAGAGGCTCCTGCCGGCCGCCTCCATCAGGAGACGGGGCGGTGACCCGGGAGCGGCACTGCGGTGGTGCCCGTTCCACTTGGCGGCGGCCAGGAGATAGTCGCTCACGGCTCGCAGGACCGGTTCGGCGGCGTCCAGCAGCCGGTCGGTGACGGCGTGAGCCTCGGCGGGAGTCGGGGCGGCGGCGAGCGCCGTGAGGTAGGGGGCCAGGTCCGGGCTCGGCAGGGGGTGTTCCGGCACGGAGTGGTCGGCCAGGAAGGGCTCCGCGTCGCGCCGGGCCCAGCGCAGCAGATCGTCACGGGTGGCGATGCCGAGGCGGGCGGCGGCTATCTGCTCGCTGGTGCGGCCGACGTTGTCGTACAGCTCGAAGTCGGGGTGGGACAAACAGTCCTCCGATGGGATGGCGAGACAGTGGGTCGCTGGTGGATGGGTCAGCGGGTCCGGCCGGGCGGCGGGAGCACCGGCGGTGGAAGGGGGACGACGGAGGCCCGGGCAACGGTGCCCGCCTGCGGGCCGGGGGCGTGCGGGAGGCTGAGGGTCACGCATCTGATCGACGGCGAAGTGCAGCTGCTCGCCGAGCTGGCGTACGTCCGCGGCGGCGTCGGTGAGGTCGTCGTGAAGGTCGAAGGCGTCGTCGCTCTCGGCTTCCCTCGCCTTCTCGGCTGCGGCCTCGAAGAAGTCGGCCAGTTTCTCCAGCAGTCCGCGGTTCGGTTCCAGAACCTGGTTCAGGAAGACGGCGGCGCCGCTGTAGGAGGAGGTGCCGTTGAGCTGGTCGGTCAGTGCGTCCAGGTGGAGTGCGAGGAGGTAGTCGTCGGCGGGTCCGGCGGCTGTTTCGGGGCCCGCTCCTGGACGGGCGCCGGGTGCGGGGGTGAGGGGTTTCATGGAGGTGAGCTCGCAAGTGTTCTGACGACGGTGTCGTTGGTGGAGAAGCGGATCGCGGCGACGGAGCGGGCCGGCTACGTGTGTGCCGCGGGACCTGCGGCGCATCTGTGGCCAGGTGCATGTGACCGTGGCGCATGCTGGGTCAGCGTCCCGGACGAAGAGGGCTCTGTCGGCCCGGACGCGCCTTTCGTCATCTGGGTGTCCAGGTCGGCGGTGTCCCTTACGCCGTCGAGAGCTCGGTGTTCAGCTCGAAATCCCGCAGATGTCGGCCTGGTCGGCGGTCCAGCCGAATGCCAGGCGTTCCAGGTCTCCGAGGTAGACGACATCGGCGTGGGCCCGGAAGGCATCGATGCGCTGGTCCACGTAGTCCTGGACCTCGGTGTCCGCCAGGTCGACGCGTGCCCGGTTGCGCCGCGACAGCCTGCTCCATTCCAGCAGGTCGGAGTCGGTTGCCCGGTCCATCCACACCCACACGCCGGTGCCCAGCTTGACGAGATCGCGGGGATGGAAGAGGGCGCCGGTGCGTCTGCGGCGGGGGTTGCGATGTTCACCGAAGCCGGTGACCAGGCTCTGGGCGAGCCGGTCGAGCGCGGCGGCCCTGATGTGGGGGTCGAGGTCTTCGCGGGTGAGCTGTTCGCGCACCGCGTCGGTGAGACGGCGTTTGTGGAAGCGGCCGTCGGCGTCGGTGAGCTCCTCGGCGCTCTGCTCGACGATGCGCTGGAGGCGGCTGTCGGCGGTGGACGTCACGGAAGGTTACGCTCCTGCCAGACCTGGTCCATCTCCGCCAGCGCCGTCACGGCGTGTGCGATGGTCTCGCGGGTGATGGGGGTACCGCTGGCACAGGCCGGGTCGTAGCGGCTGAAGGTCCTGGTGCCGCGGGCCTTCGCGAGCACCGGGACCACCTCGTCCAGCAGGCGGGTGGCGACGCGGCGCTCCCGCTTGTCCTCCTCGACCCGGGCGGTGTGCTCCGCCCATGCGCCGGCCAGGGTCAGATGGCCTTCGACGACCCGGTCGGCGAGTTCTGGATCTGCTTCGCGCAGGCGGGTGAGCTGGACCTCGGCCGAGTTGGCCTTGGCCTTGTTCTCCCGGGCGCTGGCGTATGCCTCGTCCAGCCCCATGGCGCCGGCGATGACCGGGTCCACGAGGTCGGGCGCGTGCTGCAGGACGGTGCTTGCCCGTCCGAGCACGGCCACGGCGACTCCGATCTGCTCTCCCAGGGAGCGTGCCGTCTGTTCCGTTTCGGAACGCCGGTCGTGTTCCGGGTCGGAACGGCCGTGTTGTTCCGAAACGGAACGGGCCTTGACCGTGATCATCGCGGCCTGGCCCTTGGTGAGGCTGCGGCGTCGGAGGTTGACGGACAGGATGTAGATGTCGGGGTCGTCGCCGTCGTAGGTGGTGAAGGCCGGTGCAGTGCCGGCCTGTTCGCAGGCGGCGAGCCGGCCGCGTCCGTCGAGTACCCGGCCGTGGCGGTCGACGACGATGGGCTGCAGCAGCCCGTGCTCGCGGATGTCGTGGGCGAGAGCGCTCAGGTCGTCTTCGTCGAGCAGGGGGAGAAGCGAAGCGGTGGGGTGGAATTCGATGTGAAGCTCCTCGGAGTAACCGGAAGGGAGGGGACGGTCAAGTACGTGCGTCATCCCGCCGGCGGGGTCGTGCGCCGGGATTCGTGAACTCGGCGCTTTTTCAGTGCATGCGGGCGTCGGTGTCGAAGAGCTGGGCTTCCTGCGGGTGCAGAAGATGTTGAACGATGAAGGACCGTCCGGCGACCCGCCACAGGCCGCGTCCGCGGTTGAGATGGGCGACGGCCTGGGTCTCGACGCTGGTGAGGCCGAGGAGGGTGGCGGCTGCCTGGAGCTGGTCGTTCTCCTGGCGGTAGATGATCCGGGTGGAGCAGTCGGCGAGAAGTCCTTCGGCGAGGGCTCGTCCGCGGGATCCGGCGTCGCCGGCGGTGAGCAGGTCGGACAGCCGGTGAATCACCATCAAGTTCGCGATGCCCAGTCCCCGGGAGAGTTTCCATTGGGCCTGCATGCGCTGGAGGAGGCCGGGGTGGCGCATGAGGCGCCAGGCTTCGTCGTAGACGATCCAGCGCCGGCCGCCGTTCGGGTCGGTGAGGGCGCTCTCCATCCAGGCGGAGGCGCAGGTCATGGCGAGGACGAGGGCGGTGTCGTCGCCGGAGCCGCCGAGGCGGGACAGGTCGATGGTGAGCATCGGGCTGTTGGGGTCGAAGGCGACGGTCGAGGGGGCGTCGAACATGCCGGCGAGGTCACCGTGCACGAGCCTGCGGAGTGCGTGGGCGAGGTCGCGGGCCGCGTCGCCGAGCCGTCCGGACAGGGCGCCGCCCGCGATGTCGAGGAGGCCCGGGTTGTTGAGGGTGGTGGCGATGTCGCCGAGGAGCGGGGCCCGTCCGGTTGCGGTGGCGTGGGAGACGACGGTGTCGAGGGCGACATCGAGGGCGGTGTGCTCCATCGGGGCCAGGTCCCGGCCGAGGACTGTCCGGGCCAGTGATCCGAGGAGCAGCAGGCGGCGCTTGCGGATCTCGGTCGCCCAGTCCGCCTCCGGCACGCTGACCGGGCGGGGTGCGGCGTCCAGGGGATTGAGTTTGCCCGGCAGCCCGGGGCCCAGGGCGATGGAGGTGCCGCCGAGCGCGGTGGCCACCGCCGTCCATTCCCCCTTCGGGTCGCAGGGGACGTAGACGCGGTACCCGAACGCGACGGACCGCAGGGCGAAGGACTTGGCGAGCGCGGACTTGCCCTGTCCGATCACCCCGGCGAGCAGCACGTTGGGGTTGGTGAAGCCCTCGATCTTCCCGTAGAGGGTGAACGGGTCGAAGCTGAAAGCCGCCTCGGCGTGGACGTCGCGGCCGATGTAGATTCCGTCGGCCCCCAGCCCGCCCTCGGCCAGGAACGGGTACGCGCCGCTGGCGGTGGCGGTGGTCATGCGGTGCGCGGGCAGCCGCAGTCGGCTGCCGCGGGCGGACGCAGGACCGGGTCGTCCGCCCGTCCCGTACAGCGGGCGGGGCATCTCTTCCTCGGCCGGTGCCGAACCGTCCAGGTGGGTGTTGGCGGCGGCGCGGGCCTGGGCGGTGGCTTCGGCGAGCTGGCGGCGGGCCTTCTTGCGGCCGGCGCGGTCCGTGCCGTGCGGGGTGAACAGCGGTGAAGCGGAGGCGCGGCGGGCGCGGCGGGACGGCCGGTGGTTCATCGGAGGCTCGTTTCGGCGGCGTGGTCCGCTCATGAGGCCCGGGTGGGGTGGCCGTGGAGCGGGGTGAGGTCGGCGGGGGTGGTCTTGCGGCGGATGGCGTGGCCGGCGGCGAGGTGGCGCTGGCAGATGGTCAGCACCGGCGGACCTAGCGGCAGGCCCTTCGGGTCGCAGTCCGAACCGGTGGTGCCGGGGGTGTTGGGGAGAGTGTGGAAGGCGTCGTGGACTTCTGCGGTGGCCTGCCAGATTCGGGTGTGCGCGGCGGCGAGATGTCTCCCGGCGGTGGGGTGCGGGGGCCGGATCTGTTCGGCGCACTGGTCCAGGAGCTTGTGCAGCGCGGTGAGATGGGCGTGCAGGGTGTCCAGATGCGCGCGGTCCGCCGCCCGGGGCGCGGTGGGGCGTTCGGCGTTGAGCGCGCGGGAGTGGTGGCGCAGGCCGGCGGTCGAGGCCCGCAGGTAGGGGAAGGCGTCGGGGGGTGAGGTCAAGAGGGTCCTTGGTGCCGGGGCGGCTCGTGATGCGGTCTGGCTTGTGGCGGCGGACGGGGAGTGCCGTTCACCGTCGGGGGCGCGGCTCCGCACCGGGCGGTCGGGGCGACGGAGGCGGTGGCTCGGAGGCGGCACGTGGTGGGGGGCCGCTCGGCAGCGACCAGGAGGTGGTGCATTTCCCGCAGCGGGCCGAGGAGCGCGCGGATCTCTTCGGCGAGATCGGGGGGCGGATGGGTCACAGAGCGATCCGGGCGAGGGGGAGGGCGGCGGTGGTGAAGGCGTCCGGCTGCTGGAAATCCAGCCGTCGCAGGTCGACCTGGGCGGATCCGGCGGCGGTCTCGATGGTCGCGCATGCCGCGTCGAGCAGGGCGTCGGTCGGTGCGGAGACGGTAATCAGCCCGGTCAGGTCGACGTCTGAGTGACCGGCGATCAGCTGCCGTTCGCGCTGCTTGGCGTCGGCGTACTCGATGCTGTCGGCCTCGGAGTCGACCATGCCCCGCCGGCGGCGTTCAGCGGCGTCCGCGATGATCGTGGCCTTGGTGCGCTGCACATCGCGCAGCGCCGCTTCCAGCGTCTTGGGCACGTAGATGAGGGAGAGGCTGCGCCGCACACCGGCGGTGAACATCAGCCCGTGGAGGAACCCGGCGCTGGTCTCGGTGCGGGGCCAGTTCTCGACCCAGAAGGTGGCGTGCCGGGCGGAGTCGGTGATCACCCGGTCCGCTTCCTCGACCTGCACGACCGGGCCTGCGGCTTCAGGGTCGGCTTCGGCCCGGCCGCTCTCCGACCACTGCTGCAGCCGGGACAGGGCCTTCGGGTCGTAGGCGGTACGGATGACCGCAGCGATCTCCGGGGCGCTGAGCCACCCGGACACGGTCAGCCCCGCCCCGCGCACGGCCTGGGTGACCGAGGAAGTGGTCTGCTCCAAAACCGTGAACGCGCCCGGCAGCCCGCCGCCCGCCTGGGAGACCAGCCTTTTGGCGGCCTTCAGGTCGAGGGAGATCACCAGGTAGGACTCGTGGGGTGCCGCGGCCGGTCCGGCGGAGGCGACCAGGTCGCTGTAGATCTGGCCGGCGACCGGGGTGTCGGGGTGGCCCTGCTGGGCCCAGTGCCGGGTCAGGGTGTCGCCGGAGTCCGGGACGGTGCGTTCCAGGACCTGGATGGCGGCGATGTGCCCGGTGCGGGAGACGCTGGCCAGGGCTCTGCCCCAGCCGGCGACGTTGGAGTTCTGCGTGGCGGGGTCGAGCAGGGCGAACGCCCGGGAGGAGATGCGGGCGACGGCGGTCAGCGTCTGGCGGTGTGGGTCGTGGACGGCAGCGGCCTCGGACCCGTGGGGGGTGACGACCCGCAGGGAAGCGGCCGTGCCCGGGAGATGGAGGACGCCGTCCTGCCGGGGCCGGGACACGGGGCGGGCGAGCCACTTCGTCTGCCCGGAGCGCCGCCGGAACAGGTAGCGCAGGACGATCGGGGCCCAGTCGACGAGAGACCGGCCGCTGCGCCTCACGAACACGAGGGCTGCGACCGCTCCCCACAGGGGGGTGAGGGCCACGGCGCCGGTCAGCCCGGTGGACACGACGGTGACCATCAGCAGGGCGAGCGCGGCGGAGACCAGGGTCAGCTGCGGCAGGGACAGACCCAGGAGGATGCCGCGCCGCGAGCGGTGCGGAAACTTCACCGTGACCGGTGCTGGGGATGCGGAGAGTTCAGACAAGGGGGAACCGTCCAGGCGAATCGGGCCGGGGGCCGGTCGGAGCACCACACACGTGGTCGTGCTCCGACCGGCAAGGGGCGGTGGAGGTCAGGAGCCGGTGGGCGAGGGCGGCGGGCTCGCGGGCCCGCTTGACGTGCCCGGACCGGAACGGGTGGTGGAGTCCGGTGCGGGCGGGGCGCCCTGCGGGGGCGGCGGCGCGGTACTCGCCGGAGCATTGCGCGGCCCGTGCCCCGCGGGCGGATCGACGGGGGCCGCGGGCGCCGACTGGCTGCTGCCCCCCTGTTCGGCACCTGCAGGCGTCGGCGGGCTCTGCTGACCGCTGGAACTGGAGCCTTCGCCCGATCCGGGACTGACGGGCGCTTCCTGGTCGGCCTTCTCCACGCCCTTGGCCATCGCGTCGGCGGCGGGCGACATGCCACCCAGACCGCCACTGCCCTGACCACTCTGAGCGCCACCTTCACCGCTGCCGCTGTCGGCGCTGGTGGAGGAGGAGGCGATATCGCCGGGGAACCCTCCGTCGGCGAAGTCCGGGCCCTGCGGCGCGGCACTCCCCGCGCCGCCTGCGGCACCAGCTGCTCCGCCGGTCCCGGCGGTCGCCGCCATGGCGGCGGCTTTCCGTCCGGCACGTTCGGCGTGCTGCCGGGCGAGCTGCGCACCGGCTCCGCCGGCGCGGTGGATGTCCTCGCCGTTGGTGCCCTCGGCGGCCCAGTGCACGAACTTGAACGTGACGTACGGGCACAACAGGACCATCAGCATGATGACGATGCCGGCCATGACGTCGGAGAGCGCGGCGATGCCGTCGTTCGCTTCGGTCTTGCCCATGGCGGAGATCCCGAGGAGGAAGACCACGGTCATCAGCAGTTTCGAGACGACGAGGGTGGCGGTGGCCTCGATCCAGCCGCGGCGCCACCGGCGGGTCGCCTCCCATCCGCCGCCCGCGGCGGCGAACACCGCGAGGGTCACCATGACCAGGATGCCGACCTTGCGGACCATCATCACGCACCAGTACAGGAAAGCGCCGACCGCGGCTCCGAGGCCGGCGAACACCATCACCAGCCAGCCCAGGCCCGAGATGGCGCCGATCTGGCCCACCTTGACCGTGCGCCGGACGGCGTCTTCGATACTGGTGCCCGCCGCTCTGAACAGGCCGTCCGACAGAGCGTCCACGACCTCGATGGCGACCGTGGTCAGGGCGATGGCGGCGAACGCGAAGATCACACCGGACGCGGTGCCGGTGAACGCCTGAGCGAGGGCCTGGCCGTCGCGTTTCATCGCGGCCCGGATCAGCTGCGCGGAGAACGTCGCGACGAGCACTATCAGTCCGATGGGCAGCAAGGTCTCGTAGTTGTCGCGAAACCACGCGGCGTTCAGGTCGATGTTCGTGGTGGCGTTGACGGCGTCGGCGGCGAGATCGGCCGCCGCGGCGGCCAGCTCTCCGGTCGACTTGGCCATCCAGTTCCCGATCGCCGCACCCGGGTCGGACACGAACTTCGCGGCGTCCGCGACGCCGCACACGGTGTTCGCCAGGGGAAGATCACAGAAATCCATGAGGGATGCCCCTCCTCTCAGATGGCGAGCCGGCTACGGGGCGACGCGGGGGGCGATGGACACGAGCGCGCAGTCCGCCGATGGGCGGCACTGGACGGCGAGGGTGACCGAACGGTCCTCGGCCCCGCCACCGCCGCCCTTCCAGGCGATGGACTGCTTGCCGGTGGCGGTGACGATGTAGATGTACGCCTCGGTTAGGGCAGCCGGATCGTCCGCCAGCGCCTGCTTGAACGCCGAGGGGAACGTGGCGGTGGAGACCATGGCGGTGGCGTGCTGGGCGTTGTCCCGCATCCGCGACCACAGCACCGGATCCGGCACCTGGGCCTGCACCCCGGTCCAGTCGCCGTACTTCGCCTCGTCCGTCATCCACGCCCGCATCCCGGCCAGTTGCTGGTCGCGGCTGGTGGTGCGGGTGTCGTAGGACCAGAGCATCGCGGCGGCGGCCTGGCCGAAGGCCAGTGGATCGGCGATCTGCGGAGCTGCGGCCACCGCGCCCCGGCCGGGCGACGGCTTGCCCTGTCCCTCTGACGAATCGTCGGACGGGGCGGCGGGCTTCGCGGGAGCTGCGGGAGCGAAGTTCTTGCTGTCCTGATCGGCCTGGCCGGTGAAGTAGGCGGCAAGGCCGGCGGCGGCGACCAGCACGGCGAGGACGGCGGCGACGACCGCGATGCGGCGGTTGGCCGACCAGCCGGCGGTGCGCCGGCGCAGGGCCGTGGTGCGGGATCGTTTCATCAGTTGACCTGCGTCCCCAGCGCGGAGAAGAAGGCCACGATTCCGTTGGCGGCGCCGAGGCCGAGCGCGGCGCCTGCGCTCACCAGCGCGCCCTTCTTTCCGTTGGCCTCGGCCTGGTGGCCGCCGGAGTGGTGGCCCCAGGCCCACACACCGAGGGAGACGGCCAAGGCGCCGACCACGGCGATGATCCCGAACATGTTGATCGAAGAGACGACGTCGCGGAGCACGTTGAGGCCCGGCAGGCCGCCGCCCTTCGGGGTGATGCCCGGGTCGAAGGCGAGATGGGTGAAGCGGTCGGCGAGGGACATGGCTATGGCGAAGCTCCTTGCTTGCACGGGCCACCGGGCCCGCGGGAAACGGAGGAAGAAGAGAGGAGGGAAGAAGGAAGAAGAAGAGGGGAGGGGGCGTCAGAGGACGCGGCGCACGGTGAGGATCTTGGTGTCCTTCACAGGCTCGATCCGGACGTTCGTCCCGGTCCGCGGTGCGTTGATCAAAAGCCCGGAGCCCATGTAGAGGCTGACGTGCTCCGGCACGGCGGCCGTGCCGCGGGAGAAGATGAGATCACCGGGACGCATGGCCTTCGCAGAGACGGCCTTGCCCTCCTTGACCTGGGTGTACGTGGTACGTGTCAGGGAGACGCCGGCGGCGCGGTACGCCTGCTGGGTGAGGCTGGAGCAGTCGCAGCGGCCCATCGGATCCGGACCGCGCGGGTCGGTGCAGGTCCCGCCCCACTGGTAGGGGGTGCCGAGCTGCCCCATCGCCCAAGTGATCGCCTTACGGGCCTTCGGATCGGCGTCCTTCGGGATCTCGTACCCCTCCGGCACAGCACCTTCCGGGATCGGCCCGAAACCGGACCCGTCCTCACCCGGGACGCATCCGCTGCCGGTACTGGGAGAGCCGGTGTCCTCGCCGGATTCGCCCTGGTCGGGCAGGATCGCGACGATGGCCTGCTGCAGTGCCCGGGACAGCGGCTCCCACTGCGCGTACGCGTCGGGGAACCCACTCTTCTGGACGGCCTGGGCGGCCTGGGTGATGGTCATCTGCTGCCAGCCGGAGACCTTGAGCAGACCCTCGTAGAACTTGGTGGAGCTGTAGACGGGGTCGCGGATCTGCTCGGGATTGCCCCAGCCCATGCTCGGACGCTGCTGGAACAAGCCCAGGCTGTCGCGATCCCCGTAGTCGAGGTTGCGGAGCCGAGACTCCTGCAGGGCCGTGGCCAGGGCGACGACCTGTCCGCGTTCGGGTACTCCGAGGGAGATGCCGGTGGCGACGATCGTCTTCGCGTGCGGGATCTGCTCGGCGGGGAGTTCGAGGCCCTCGATCTTGATGTCCTGGTCGGCGCCCTCGCCGCCGAGGATGGCCGCGACCTGCTTCGCGACCGCATCGGTGTCGACATCGGTGCCGGTGGCGCAGGAGGTGTAGTCGAGGGCGGCGCTGCTGCCGGACGTGACCAGGACGGCGGTCCCGGCGAGGAGAAGGGGGGAGAGGCAGAAGACGCCGATGGCGGCGGCTGCGGCCTTCAACCGGTGCCGCCTCCCGGAACGGGGTTGTCAGCCGGTGGGCGGCTTCCGGGCACGCCGGAGCGCGGGTGTGTCACAGGGGTACTCCTTGAAGTGAATCCGTCCGCCGTGGTGTCCGGTGTGAGAGGCAGCGGCCGGTGGTGGGACATCAGTTGCTCCTCCAGCACACGAGTTGCCGCTCGCGTCCCGGAGATCGCCGATCAGGTGCAACAGGACATGAGAATGCTCCAGGAAGGCGTGGTGGGGGATTGCCATCGGCGGTGTTCGCCGGGCAGTTCCAAAACAGTAAGGCCAGATCCCCGGTTGGCGAAATAGTCCACCACTTCGCTTCGGGCCCCTGGGGCGGGCCCGGCGACGACAGCGGCCAACCGGGGATCGTGCCCTAGAGTTGTGATACCTCTCCTTCGCCACCCGCCTCACACGCGGTCATCCGCCCTGCCCCTATTTTCCGGGCAGTACCGGGCGGCGAGCCGGAGCGATTCCACTCTCCCTCATTCCCGACCCGAATCCCGGGGTATCCCTTTGCCTTTTTCCCTCCACCAGGGCGACGCCCTGACCGTCCTCGCCGGCCTGCCGGCCGACTGCGTCGACTCCGTGATCACCGACCCGCCGTACAACAGCGGCGGCCGGACCGCGAAAGAGCGCACGTCCCGCAGCGCCCGCCAGAAGTACACCTCCGCCGACGCCGGCCATGACCTGCCGGACTTCACCGGCGAGAACATGGACCAGAGGTCGTACGGCTTCTGGCTCACCCAGACCATGACCGAGGCCCACCGCCTCACCAGGACCGGAGGCACCGCGCTGCTGTTCACGGACTGGCGGCAGCTCCCGGTCACGACGGACGCCATCCAGGCGGCGGGGTGGCTTTGGCGCGGCGTCCTCGCCTGGCACAAGCCGCAGGCCAGGCCGCAGAAGGGGCGCTTCACCCAGAACTGTGAGTTCATCGTCTGGGCCAGCAACGGGGCGCTCGACGCCGCCCGGAACCCGGTGTACCTTCCCGGCCTCTACAGCGCGTCGCAGCCGTCGGGGAAGAACCGCCAGCACATCACGCAGAAGCCCGTAAGTGTCATGCGTGAACTGGTGCAAATCTGCCCGGACGGCGGCACTGTCCTCGACTTCTGCGCGGGCTCCGGCTCGACCGGGGTCGCGGCCCTGCTGGAGGGCCGCGACTTCATCGGCGTCGAGAAGACCCAGCACTACGCGCAGGTTGCCGCCGACCGGCTCACCGAAACCCTGCGGCGGACGCGCACGCAGGACGACTTCGGCCTCACCGCATAGCCCTCGCCGCGCTCCTGTCCGGACGGGCCCGATTGTTCTCACGGGCCCGTCCGGACGGCACGTGGATTCATATAGTAGCCGATCCCCGGTTAGCGAAATCGGGAATCGATCGGATCGTTGATGCCGCAACCCGTCATTCACCGGCCGCGGCTTCAAGGAGACCATGCGTGCCCGAATCCACAGATCCCCCCGACGGCGGGATGATCCCCCCGATACGGCTGCCCGATTCCGGCCTGGAATCCATAGAGGCCAGCGTCCGCAAACTGCTCGACCAGACGGCCGAGCAGGCACGGCAGCTCGACAGCCTCTCGGCGGAACCCGGCCCAGCCCACCGCCCACCAGCCCCGTTCCCGGGCTTCGGTATGACCGGCTTCGCGGGCATGCCAGGACTGCCGCCTCCGTCGCCCGCGCCGCCCGAGCCGAAGCCGATCCTGGAACTCGACGGCGAGGAGTACGAGAACGAACTCGACTCCCTCTCCGACTGGGTGGACGACTTCCTTATGCCCGCGTACGGCGCGGAGGTCACCACCGCCGCGCCGTGGTGCGATGAGTGGCAGGAACACCGTGACGTCGTCGCCTGGATGCACGCCCTGTGGATGGCCTACCAGCAGCACAAGGACCCCGAAGCGGGGCTCGCCGGCCTGTTCGTGTGGCACCGAGACTTCCTCACCCACGCGATGGCGGCGGTCCGCGCCCCGGGCGGCCCGCTGTCCGCGTGCAAGACCGACCCGGACCGCCCCTCACACCGGCTGCTGGCAGGCCCCGCACCCTCGGCCCGCTCGAAGACCGAAGCCGACCACCCAGCAGACGCGACACCGGACGGGGCCGGAGCATGACCGGCCCCCCAGCGCCGGCGTTCGGTCTCAGCTTCGACCCGCGCGCCCTGACCGACCTCCTGGCCGCACCGGGAGACATCCGCGATCTGGCACTCGCCCAGCTCCAGGACGTCGTCACCGCGCAGTTGTTCGGCGGCAGGCTCAGCGGTGACCTGGACGGGTTCCGCAAGCTCTACGTTGATCACCGCGCCCAGTGGCGGATCGTCTACGGCCAGCGCCCGGCTCCGCCGGGATCGGTCCACCGCGCCGAGATCCATGTGGTGGCGGTGCGGCCCCGGGCCGGGCAGGACGCCTACGACACGGCCCGCGCCCGCCTCGCCATCACCCGCCGGCCGTTGAGCGCCCTGGCCCACGCCGCCCGTACCCGATCCCCGCAGCTGGCTGGCACTCCGGGCCAGGTATCCAGGCCCAGCCCGCCTCCCTGCCCGATGCCCGGTCTTCCCCACCCCGCTCCGACCTCGAAGGGCCCCATCCGTTGACGATCGTGTTTCCCATCCTCCTCGACCGGTTCGCCGCCACTCTGCGCGGGGCCGAGCTGCCGCCGGAGGACCCGCACCACCGCGCGATCCTTGACGCCCTCTTCGAAGTCCAGCGGCTGGACCAGCAGCTCGCCGGGTCGATCCCCGCCCACGGCCGGCTCGACGGGACCGGGGAGCGGCTTGAACAGCTCGCCGGAGTGCTTGCCCAACGCCTCGTCGCCGGCCGCGAGCTCGCCGTTCTTCTCTCCTCCCACTGGTGCTGCTGCACCGAAGAGGAAATCGCCGAGGACGACGCGGAGGACTTCCTGTCCTGCCCGGACGAGCACCCGCCGACGTCCGGCGTCGTCCAGGACATCCTGCGAGTCTTCGCCGACCTCGACGATCCCGACGCTCTCGCGTCCGCCGATCGGGTAGCCGTGCTGCGGCGCCTGCCGGGTACAGCGGACGGGCGCGGGCGCTACGCCGGCCTCACCCAGGCACGCCTTGCCCAGCTCCTGTCCCTCTACGAGATCTCCACCCGTGACGTCACGCTGCCGGACGGCCGCCGCAAGTCCCACCGCCGCGCCGCGCTCGCCGGCTGCCGCTGATCCGGAAGGGAGGTTTTGCCATGTCCGCCACACCTGTGCAGAGGGCGCCGGCCGGGCTGGATCACCGGATCGAGGCGGCTGTGGGCTGCAGCGTCGACACCCTGTGGGACCAGCGCGACCGCGGTCTCCTCGACGAGCTCCGCGCCCGCCTCACCGACGCCCACCGCGCCCTCGCGGCGGCCGAGACCTCGGTGACCTTCTACCGCGTCCTGCTCCACTGCCTGGCCTCGGGCGAGTTCCCGGTCGATGCCGCGCTGTTCGAGCGCATCGACCGCACGGTCGGCCAACTGGCGGACGCGGCGACCGCCCGGGACCAGCAGCACACGACTGTGCTGGCCGCCCTGGAGCCGGTCGAGGCAGCCGCCCGCACCGCTGCGCCGGCGGGCGCGACGGACCTTCCCGCACAGGACGTCGCCGCTCTGCTCGCCATCGCCCACGGTGCCAAGCTGCATGAACACCTTCTGACGCAGAGGCTGTCCGTGGTCACCGCCTCCGGGACCCGCGTCGGACACGAGCAGCTCCAGCGACTGGAGCGAGGCGGACTCGTCGTCCGGGACACCACCCACCCGGTCCACGCAGGACAGCCGGTCGCCCTCACCGACACCGGCCGCAGCACACTCGCCGGAACTCGCCGCCCGCCCGCCGTCACCGAGCCCGTTCCGAAGGCGGGAGTGTGGCCCACAGCGGCACGCCCCCGCCACTGAACCCTCCCCGCAGTGTGCCCGCTGCCGATCCGGAAGCTCTATGCCCGCACCTTCACTGAAACCCGACTTCCGCCTGGCCGGCTACAAGGCCGTCACCCCCTCCGTCGATACGGCGTTCTGGATCAGCATCGCCGTGAACGACACCGAGATGAAGAGCCTCGCCGCACATCACAGCGACGACGGGCGGCAGAGCCACTACGTCCTCCACGACGGGACTGTCACCCGGGGCATCCCCGGAGAGCCCCAGCACATCGCCCTCCACATCCAGCGCGATCCCGAGGCGCGCACCTACCGATTCGCCCACGCCAAGCTGCCCCTGCCGGCCATGGGCCAGTCCTGGCTCATCGCCAGCGGCTGCCCGCCGGACGCCATCCGCCTGCCCCCGGGTCTGGGGACCACGGCCGCCGATGACGCCACGCGCAGCCTGCAGGAACGCCTCATGGGAGACGGAGACCACTTCGCCCTCCTGACCAGCTACACCCGTGACGACCCCGCCTTACCGCAGATCACGGTACTTCTGCGCGCTCTGGACGAGGAGGGGCCACTGCCGTTCCGGGTGCTGCTGGAAGAGGTCGACTTCATCAGCTTCACGCACACGCTCCGCGAGGGCGGTTTCGCCACCTACCGCGAGGCCATCAGCTGGTGGGAGAACCACTGGAAGGACGAGGCCGTTCCCCTGCCGCCCGCCCCGCCGCCCGCGCTCCGTACCTCTGCGCCCGGGCTGCCACCCGCCGGGCCATCCACCACCCCCATGCCCGGCCGCACACGCTGAACTCCTGCGCGGCCCGAGTTTCGGACCCGCCAGGCTGTTTACCGCGCCGGCTTCACCGGCCGGTGCGCGGTCGGCGAAATGCAACAGACCACCCTGGTTCGTGAACCGTGTGGGATTCGAGCAGCTCCAGCGACTGGAGCGAGGCGGACACATCGCCCGGTACACCGTTCCCCTCGCCACGCAGCACAGCCGGTCGCCCTGACCTCCCGAAAGCCCCTGCCTATGCCCTCACGCTCACCCGATTTCCGTCTCGATGGCTACGAGGCCGTCAACCCCCGAATTCATGAAGCCTTCTGGCAGCACATCGGCGTCGACGAAGAAGACTTCACGGAGCTCGCCGGCCACCACACGGAGGACGGGCGGCACAGCTATTACCTCCTTCACGATGGCACCCTCGCCGGGGGCGGCCTTCCCGGCGAACCGCAGATCGTCGCTCTGTGCATCCGCCGTGATCCTGACGCCCGGGACTTCGACTTCCAGCACAAGCGCGTGCCGCTGCCGGCGATGGCGCAGTCCTGGCTGATCGCCCGCGGCTGCTCGAGGGACGGCATCCGCGTCCCCCCGGGCACCGGAACGGCCGCGGCCGACGACGCCACCCGCGCCCTGGAGGAGCGGCTCAGGGGAGACGGAGAGCGCTTCGCCTTTCTCACCGCCTACACCAACGACACCTCCGACACACCGGAGATCACGGTGCTGTTGGGCGCGGCCGACGCGAAGGAACTGCGCCCGTTCCGCGTGCTGCTGCGGCGCGTCGACCCCACGTCCCGGACGCACACCCTCCGGGAAGGCGGCTTCCGTACCGTCCAGGGCGCCACCGATTGGTGGGACGCCCACTGGCGTGGCGAAACCCCGGCACTGCCCCCGCTCCCCGGCACCGTCAAGCGCGCGGACGCTTCCGTGGTTTCCCCGCCGTCCACGCCGCCCCGGGGCCGTACCCGCTGACTGAATCCCGGTCGTCCCCCCCCGGCGCAGACGGGCGCGGGGAAAGGTAGCAGCACTTTCCCGGTTCGTGAAACCGGGGATTCTCCGGACTCTAGAACTGTCGCCCGGAACATCGCCCCGGGGCGCCATTTCCGTGTATCCCCCTTTTCCGTCTGGAGGCCATTTCTCATGGGTTCTGCCCGATTCGCCGTCAGTGCCGCTGTGCTCGGCGCGCTCGCCCTTCCTCTCGCCGCCGCACCGACCGCGACCGCCGCTGCCCCGGCTGTCGCCGTCGAGCACGGCCACCGCCCGTGTGACCGGCCCGGACCATGGGTGATCGGCACGAAGGCCGTCACCATGCGCTACAAGGCGACCACCAAGTCCACCGCTGTCGGAATCCTCTACAAGGGCCAGAAGTTCACCGTCCACAACACCAGCGGCAACTGGCATCACATCACCAACAAGACCACGAAAGTCAAGGGCTGGGTCTCCGGCAGCTACGTCTACCGGGACGTTCGCATGTGCCTGAGCTATTAGCCACCCCAGGCGCTCTGCACAGTCCCGCCGCATTCACTGAAGGATTCCGTCCCGTTGGCCGCAGTCGGCCATGCGGCCATCGGTCCGGTACTCCCGAGCATGAAATGGAGAGCGTTCAGTGCCCGATGAATCCGATGACGTGATGGGCGTTCTCGCGGCCCGGATCGAGGAGAAGTTCCAGATGGGCCTGCCGGCGCTCCGGCGCGCGGTAGCTTTCGCGCCGCACGCCAGCCCCGCCGCTACCGAGGCCGTCCGCTGGTACGCCCTCCTGGCCACCGCGCAGGAAGCGCTCGGCCGGGCCGAGGACGCCCTTGTCGAAGTCCTCATGTCCAAGCCGCCCGGCGAACTAGACGACCCCGTCATGCAGTTGGCTCACCGCGTGAACGCCGCTTTCGATATCCGCGACGGGCGGGCCATGGTCCTGCGTCAGCTCCTGGACCCGCAAGCCCCGGGCACCCCCGGCGTATGGCGCGGGACCGCTGCGACCGCCCGCCGGGGACCGGCCCCCACAACCAGCACGCCGGCCCGCCCCGCACTCCCGATGCCGGAGATCCGAAGGGCGGCCCGGTGAGCATGACGACGCGCCCCTCCAGCCAGGACACCGCGCTGGAAGAGGCGTTCGGAGCTCCGGTCCACCAGCTGTACGCGACCGCCACCGCGTCCGGGGCTTCCGCCGCATTGCGCCGGGCCCTGGAGCTGCGGTCCTTTCTGGTCCTGGCCGAGGAGCAGGTCGTCCGGGTCCGCGACCGGGTCCACCAGTCCACGGCCCCCGGCCGCGACCTGGGCGAGCTGTCCGCCGACGCGCTGCGTTTCGACGCGCAGTGGATGGAGGCAGCTCTCAGTGCCCGCGACGGATACCTCACCGCTCTGGCCGGCCTGTTGAGGTCCATGCCTCCGCCCGAATCCGCCTCTCGCCGCCCGGTGGAGTTCACCCAGGCCAAGATCACCACCGCCCTGCCCTCCGCCGGCCCGGCCCCGACGCGGGCCGGGGCGGCGGAGGCACCGACCGTGAAGGCCCGCTGATTGACCGCATCCCACTCCACGGCCCATACGCTGACCGAGCGGATCGAGACCCTGTACGGCCATCCGCTCGCCGCGCTCGAAGCCCACGCCGAGGCCACGCCGCACGACAGCATGCTCGCCGCCCTCCTGGGCAGTCTGGCCGATCTCCAGCTCGCCGAACGCAGCATCACCTTCCACCGCGACCGGCTGCGGCAACTCGCTCACCCGGACCGGTCGATCGAAGCGTTCGACGCCGGCCACCTGCTCGACAACGCCCGCCGCATCAGCGAAGCGGTCGCCGCCCGCGACGCCCACACGAAGACCCTGAGCGCCGTCCTGCAGAGCCTGCACCGCATCCCCGTACCGACATCCGAGCCAGCCCCGGCACCACCGCCCGTACCCGCTCCCGCCAGCGCTGCCCGCACACGCTGACCCGCCCCGATACCGCCTGGAGTTCCCTCTCTTGATCCCCACCGGTCTGCCCCCCGCCGTCCACGCCGATCTGTCGCGGGTCATCGAATCCCTCGGCATGCTCACCCCGCGCTGGAACGCGCAGATCCTGATCACCCTCGCCGGCCGGCCCCTGAGGTACACGGAGATCAAAAGCCGGATGCCGTGGCTGCAGGACGGCCAGCTCCACCCCAAGCTCCGCTGGCTCTCGGACGCCGGCCTGGTGGAACGCACCGAGCACGGCGTCCGCCACGTAACCTACGGGCTCTCTACCCGCGGCCGTGACCTGATGCCGGTCCTCGCGGTGATCTCCGTCTGGGGCGACGCTCATCTGGAGAAGGCCACCCCCACAGCGGCAGGCGCACAGGCTGCCTCGACCGTGCAGGACATCGAGGACAGTCTGGTCCTGATCTCCTACCGGCACGCCACCCCGATCCTGTGGTCCCTGCAGGCCCGCGGGGCGGCCGGCGCCACGGCCATCGCCGCCGACGCGATGCCCGGCCAACGCCTCAGCGCCGTCTACCCGCGCCTTCGGCAGCTGGTCGACGACCGACTCGTCGACACCGACGCGGAGGGGACCGACTACCGCCTTTCCTCGCCCGGCCGGGCCCTCGCCCCGGTCTACCGCGCCCTCTCGGCGTGGGCGGCCGGCCGCCCCCTCGCCGACGCCGCAGCCCACCCCGTGTGGGGCCACCCGCCGGCCCCGTCCCAGTCCGCCACAGGCATGTGGGCCTCCACCGCGAAGACCCCGCCCGCTCCGCAGACCACGCCCGCGGCACCGTGGCGCGCCGGAGACCTCTTCTCCCACCAGGCGCCAGCTCGCGCGGGCGCTCCGGCAGGGGGCCACCGCCGATGACCTCCACCAAGCCCACCCCCGCCCAGCTCGTCCATACGGTCGAGGTGCTCGGTCATCCGGGGGTGGTCCGGCTGGTCAGCGAGATCGACGATCACGGACCCGTCGCCCGGCACATGCTCAGCCGCACCTTCCCCGACCTGCGGCTCCAGCAGGTCCGCGACGGTTCCGTGCTGGCCCGCACCCACCGGCTCATCCACAGCGGACAGCAGGCGGGTCAGCCCGCCTACCGGCTCACCCCTCGCGGCGCCGCCCTGGCCGATGTCTACGACACCGCCGCCCGCTGGGCCCGTGCTCACCACCACCCCACCCGGCACGCCGACTTCACCACCCGCGTCCGCGCCACCCTCACCCTCCTCACCCAGAACACCGGCCATGCCACAGAGCCCGCGCAGGCCCTGCACCAGTGGATCCAGGCGAACCGGGGCGTTCTCGACGCCCGGGCAGCCGCGTCCCCGACAGTCGTTCTGAACGCCTCTTCCGGCGGTGCATGTGGCTGACCTCGATGCGGACGTCCACGTCAGCCCCCGCTACCTCGCCGGTTCGATATCGACCGGTGACGTGGGTCTGCAGGCCGCGCTCGACGCGGGCTGGCAGCTGACCCACGACGACCTCGGCAACCGCTACCTTCCGTCCCCTGACCAGCGGCTCCGGATCGGCTTCATGCCCGAGGGCGACGACGACGCCCTGTGGAAGATCGCCGCCTACGAGCACCAGTTCGCCCGCCCCCGGTGGGCCGCCGCGTTCAGCAGTGACACCCCCACGGAGTTCGTCACCGCCTTCACCACCGCCCTCCTCGACTCCTACCAGAAGGACGACGACTCCTTCCTGCGAGGCGGGCTCGGCAGAGCCGACGACCCGCACCCAGTGCTCGCCCCGCTGGCGGACGCCGGCTGGGAGGTGACCGACGACTGGTGGCTACGGGAGATGAAGGCACCCGACGCCCTCGCCGGAGCCTGGTACCGGCGCGGCGCCCTCGACCCGGACGGCGAGCTGACCAGCAACGCGACCCGGTGGGGCCTGTGGGGAGGGCCGAAGAAGAGCTACTGGTACGCGGTCTTCTCCACCCACACGCCCGCCGCGTTCATCACCGCCACCGCGGCAGCGGTCGTCGACCCCGAACCCGCCCTGCGCTGGTCCGGCGGACTCTCCCGGATGACCCGCGCCCACGCGCAGATCACACCGGCCCGTCCTCCGGCACCCACGCCCAGGGACATCGCCCGCAGGCACTGGCGGACCACCCCGGCCCCCGGGACACGTGCCGTGCCCCGCTGGTCCACCAGCACCCCCTCCGGCCGGCTGCCCGCCCCGGCCCGCGCGGCAGCCCGCCGCTGACCCAACTCCCCCTCACCCCTGGAGTCCCATGTCCCTGCACGCCGAGCAGTTCTTCACCAGCGGATTCCCCCACCAGCTCGCGGGAGTCGTGATCGGGAACTCGTTCTACAGCCAGGCGCCCGACTCCGGACACCGGCTGCGGATCGACTTCTACGAGACGATCACGCAGCACCAGTACGGCGGCCTGCGCCTGAGCGTCGTCCATCCCGACCGGGGCAAGATCGACACACTGGCTCTGTCCTTCAAGGAGTACGGAACCTTCCGCGCTCGCGACGCCGCCTCCGGCACCTATGACCGCGATGTCGTCCACGCCTTCCCCGGAGGCGCCGAACCGCCATGGCGGGGAGGGAACTTCACCTCCCTCGTCCACGCCGTCCATACCTACGCGGGCATGTGGGGATTCCCCGCCCCCGACCCCACGGTCCGACCCTCCTCGAGAGTGGCGGCACCGGCACCGGCACCGGCTCCCTCCCGGGTCCGCGGAACGGCAGCCCGTGCCCGATAGCACCCTCCGGGATCTGCGGAACCTGGGGATCTCGGCCACCGTCACCGGCGCCGCGCCCGGTACGTCGCCCTGGACGGAACTCGCCTTCACCGCCGGAGAGGTCTCCGTCCGCTGGTTCAGCCACCACACGCCGTCCGGGAACACCGTGGAGGTGCACCGGCTCCCGGTACGTCACGCTCCCGCCGTCTTGAACGCGGTCGGGGCGAGGGCCGATGCCGAACTGGCCGGCTACCGCCTCCCGGAGGACTTCGAGGGCGAGGCGGCCCGGCGGCTCGACAGCCAGACCGGGCACGCGCTCGGCCTGGTCGCCAAGGTGCCCCTGCCCGGTCACGAGGACGACGCGCTCCCGCCGACCTACACCGGCGAACTCGCCGCCAGCTGGCTCGGCTCCGAACACGCCATCGTCGAACTCTCGGGACCGTCGATGAACGCCGTCTGCAGCCTGTGGATCTACGGTCTCACCGACCTGACGGTCCGCACCGTCCTCTCCGCACTCACTCAGTCCCTCACCGGCCTGCACCGGCCCGGCCCCCGTGGCACCGGCACCCCGGCATCGCCGCTGTTCCGGCTTCCTGGGCAGAAAGGCCCCTCCTATGGCTCTCGATGATCTCGATCCGGAGGCCGAGGTGCTGGTCATGCCCCGGTACCTCGCCGGCCCCGGAGGTCTGGACCTTCAGATGGCCTGGCCCCTCCCGTTCGAGGAGGGCTGGCTGCTCCACCAGCCCGGCGACGGTGACGCGGTGGGGGTCAGCCCCTGCCAGCGCGTCCGCCTGGGATTCACCCCTGACCCCACCGGCGTCCACGGCCCCGGAGGCGGCACGTGGCAGACCCATATCCACACCGACCCGTTCGCCCCGGCGGCATGGACCATGACCTTCAGCGGCGCTGTGCCCCTGGAGATCCTGCGCGACGCCCACACCGAAGTCCTCTCGCTCTACCTGGAGGGCCTGCACGGTGAACGGGACTGGCTGACCGAGACCGGGGACACGCCGGCTTCGGCCGGATATCTGCCTCTCCTCACCGCGGGCTGGAGCCACACGGTCGACATCGACGGCAAGCAGACCTTCCGCAGCCCTGACACCGGCGCGTTCCTCCGGCACTGGTACTCCCCGCGCAAACCCGCCGCCCTCAACCCCACCTGGGCCTTCAGGGCCGACATCCCGGGCGAGCCCCTGCTCTGGCAGGCGACCTTCACCACCGGCACCCCGGCGTCGGTGATCGCCGCCTTCGCCACCTCCCTCGTCGAGGCGCTGCCTCTGGCCCGCACCGTCCGCGAACTCCCGGCACAGAGCCGCACCCACGTGCGCTACTCCCCGTCCCTGCCCGCACCACCCCCCACCCCTCGTCCGCCACAGCTCCCCCCACGGCCGCCTGCCCCGCCTGCGGGCCGCTCCCGCTGACCACCCGGCCACCGCCGCAAGCACTCCCACTCCCCTCCTGATCTGGAGTACCACCGCTTTGCACAGCTTTTCCACCCGCGGCATCCGCCGACCGCTCGCCGTGGCGGTCGCCGCCACCGTCGCCGGAACCCTCGCCACCGGCACCCCCGCCGCAGCTGCCGATCATCTCGGCCCCGGTTACAGCATTCCCGACAGCGACGGGAACGCCGGATCGAGCCACATCGGCGCGTACGGTCCGCCCGGGCCACAGGTCTGGGGCGATTCCCAGACCTATTGCGCGGACCCGCTGAAGAAGGGCCCCGCCGACGCGGACGGCTACAGCGCCCCGAAGCCCGTTTCCTCCTGGACCTCGTCGGTCACCGGCAAGCCCGTCCCGAAGAAGAACTTGGCCTACGCCTCCTACGTGATCGGCAAGTACGGCCAGACCCAGTCGGATGCCCAGGCGGCGGCCGTGGACGCCGCCGTCTACGAATGGCTCGCCGGGGGCACGTACGCGATCAACAGCAAGCGCGGCAAGGAACGTCTCGCCTACCCGGTCGTCTCCCCGACCTCCCGCATCCTCGCCCTGCGCTACATCGACGAGGCCAAGAAGTACGCGGGCCCCTACGCCCTCACGATCACCCCGTCGGTGAAGACCACCCATGCCGGGAAGAAGGTCACGGTGGACGTGAAGGTCACCTCCACCCTCACCGGCACCGCGATCCCCGGCGTCCCGGTCAGCCTCACCGGGTCCGGCGCCGGAACCGCTACCGGCAAGGTCACCACCGACAAGACCGGCTCCGCGGAATGGGAGTTCACCCCTTCGAAGGCCGGAACCGCCACGGTGGCCGCGACAGCGACCGGCCTGCCCGGCGCGCAGCTCAAGGTCCTCACCCCCAACAACCCCGTAGCACAGCGGATGCTCCTCGCCGGGGACACCACCACCGCCAAGGACGTCGCAGCCGTCGCCGTGACGGCTGCCCCGGGCGGCGTGACGATTCACAAGGAGAATCCCGAAGGGGACGTTCTCGTCGGCGCGGTCTTCCAGCTCCTGGAGAAGAAGACCGGCAGGGTCGTCGCCGAAGGCAAGACCGGCAAGGAGGGGGTGCTCGTCTTCGACGACATCGCCCCGGGCACCTACACGCTGCGGGAGACCTCCACCGGCGACACCATCCACGAACTGGTCCCCGACCAGGACGTCACCATCGAATCCGGCCGCACCGCCCAGGCCCACCCCATCAAGATCGTCGACCCGTTCAAGAAGGCCGATCTCCTGCTCCGCAAGACCGACAAGGCCACGGGCGCGACCCTGCCGGGCGCGGTGATCAACATCACCGAGAACAAGGTCGAGGACGGCGAGCACGTACCGGGGGAGAAGCTGCTCGCGCTCACCACCGGCAAGGACGGCACCGCGAAGGCGAAGCTCGACGTCACCCTGAAGGCGGGCACCCGCTACTGGGCCACCGAGATCACGGCCCCCGACGGCTACCAGCTCAACCCCAAGCCCGTCGCGTTCACCGCCGAGCCCGGTCAGACCGTCACCGTCACCCTCCCCAACACCGCAGTCCCGACCACACCGCCCCCGACAACTCCGCCCACTACGCCGCCGACCAGCCCGCCCACCACCCCGCCGGTATCTCCGCCCGCCAAGCCGCCGATGAACCCGCCGGCCACCCCGGACGTCACCCCGCCATCCGGCAGCCTCGCCCATACCGGCGCCGACACCACCTGGTGGCTGCTCGGCGGAGCGGGCGCCCTGCTCGCCGCCGGAAGCGCCGCCTTCTGGGCAGCCCGCCGACGCCGCCCCAACGACCAGAACCACACCGCCGCCGACACCGGCCAGGACTGACCACGGGCGGGTCACCAACCCGTACCGACTGACTGAGGGCCCGGAGAATCCAATCCACTGGATTCTCCGGGCCCTCACGCATACCCGCCCCGCCCCAGATTCGGGCCAGGGCGCGCTGCCGCGCCGCTCAGCCGGATCGCGGGCCCGCGATCCCGACGGACAGGGGCCACACTCGCTGTTCTCCCGCGGCGCGCTCCTCCCGGGTGAGGACGCCCAGCTCCTGGCGCTGCTCGTAGGGGAGGCAGTCGAGGGCAAGGCGCCGGGCGGCGTAGTCGGTGACGGAGGTCGCCAGCGGGATCTGGGGATCGTCGGTCATCCCGGCGGGTTCGAAGCGGGTGGACAGGCAGTCGGCCAGGAGATCGCCCAGCGGCATCCCGGCCGTCAGCCCCCTGGACAGGGAAACGGACAGGAGATCCAGCAGCCCGTGCAGGGTCGAGCCCTGCTTCGCCATCCGGATCTCCACCCGCACCGGAGCCCCGCCGGAGGCGTACGACACGGTCAGATGCCCGCTGGCCGGCCCCACCGTGAACGCCCGTGTCCGCGACCCCAGCCGCCGCTCCCGTCGCACACCCGTCTCGATCGTCATGCCCCTCGTGCCTCTTTCCCGTCCGTCCGCCCGGGTCGCGCTCGCGCTCCGGGCAGCCACATGATGCCCGACGACGGACCGCGACCCGCTCCTGTTCCCCGTACGGAATATTAATCGAACTCATGTTCCCTGCTTTGGGTGGGTGGGCCCTCTCCGTGGAGCGCGATCCGGGGCATTCTGTCCATATTTTCGACAGTTCGCCGGGGGCAGACAGGAAAGATCGCGAAAGGGCTGGTGCAAGCAGGCAGGGGCATGTCAACGTAGACGACTCGCAGGGAAATAGCAGGTCAGAGAGGTGATCGTGTTGACCGTCGATCTTTCCCCGCCCGGATTCTCCACCACTGTCGAGGCACTGCGACTGCGTTCGTGGCAACTCGGGCCCGGCCAGCCGACGCTCGTGATCGACCAGTTCACCGACGCGGACTTCAATCTGGTCGTGGACGACCGGGCCGATGTCCACATCAGCAGCAAGGACGGGCGTTTCTACCTCGGCTGGTTCCCCACGGGGCGTCCCGGCACCGACGGGGAGGGCTGGAAACTCGCCGTCACCGGGACCGCCCAAGTTCCCGGCTACCACGTGTCGTTCGATACCGATACGCCGGCCCAGATCGTCGCGGCGGCCGTGGCCGCCGTCCTCGGCTCCTCCCGCCCCCGCTGAACCCGCCCGGCCCCGTCCCGCAGTCCGCGGCACGAGGGTCCGTTCGCCCCGCCGCGTACGCTTCCCCCGCTCCGGCCCCCGGCGCGGCTTCCGCACAGAAGGAGAATCCCGTGGAACCGCAGAACCCCGATACGCCGGAGCTGACGGTCGGCGACCTGATCGACCAGCTGTCCGCCCTGGACCGCGACGCGACCGTACGGCTGGCGGTCAACCCGTTCTTTCCCATGGCTCACCGCGTCGCCGGTGTGATGCCTGCCTCGGACGAGACGGGCCGACCGCTGGTCTTCCTCGCAGACGGCGACCAGCTGGGCCACGTCCCCCCGGACGTCGCGGTCCGTTTCACCTGGCATGAGCCGGCCACCGCACCCCCGCGCACCCGTCGCAGGGCAGCCCGCCCCAGCGGCCAGTGAACCGTTCCTCAAGCCTCCGGAGGCGCTGCTGAACCCGCACCACCCCCTCGATTCGTCCACTCCTGGCCCGCCGCCACACCTGTGGGTGGCCCCGAGGCATCTCGCCGGCGACGACGACACCCTCGCCGACCTGGTCGGCGCCGCCCTCGCCGGCGCGGGCTGGCGCATGTGGCCGACCGCCCGACAGACCCTGCTCTACGTGAGCCCGGACGAGCTGTGCGGCGCCGAATGGGTCCGCGCGAGCTACCCCTTCGCGCTCGGCGGCCTGCCCGTGGCCTGGCAGATCACCGCCCGCTCACACCCCGCTGGCACGATGCGCGAGTGGAACGCCTACTTCACCGGCGGCACCCCGCCCGAGGCGATCATCGACTTCCTCACCGCGCTCGACGTCCGCGCCGAACCCCACGCTCCGTCCGGCGGGCCCGAGGTGGTCCTCGATGCGCTGACCGGCCAGGGCTGGTACCGCGACATCGACCGCCCCCGCAGCGCCGCCTCCGACCCGGGCTTCACCGCCAGCGTCTCCCTCGAAGCCGTGCCGGAGCACGTCTTCGACGCCGACCCGCGCCCCGACCTGCCCGGATGGCAGGCATGGGCCGAGCCGGTGCCCGGGACTCCCCTGTGGTGTGCGACCTTCAGCAGCTCCACCCCGCATGACCTCGTCGCCGCGTTCGCCGCGTCGCTGGCCTCACCTGTCCCAGTACGGCGAAAGGTCCTTCCCGAGGGGACCGAGGGCCATCTCACCCTGCTGCCCCCGATCTGACCGACCCGCATGAAAGAGGTCCCCTGTGTCCTCCCCGGCCACGGCGCCGCACGGCGGCAGCGAGGCGAACTGCCGGCGCTGCGGCGCACCCGGCTTCCTCGCCCGCAACCGCGATCTCCCCTCAGCGCCTGCCTGGTGTGTCGACTGCCACGAACACCGACGCACCACCCAGGCCCAGGCCGACCACCCCTGCGAAGACGCCTGCTGCCTCCCAGTCGACCACGACGGCCTCTGCGCCCGGCGTATCTGATCATTCCCCCACAAGCCCTGCTCCGCGGAGGTTCCTTGCCCCTGCCGCTGATCCGTCTCGCTACTGGTCCCCTGAACGGCACCGCCCACCTCGGCGTCCTGCTCGGGACGGAGCCGGTGACGGCCTGCGCCACCCGCTCGCCAGATCTCCAGCCCGTTCCCGACGCGAGCGCCCACGCCATGTGCCGGTCCTGCGCCCGCGCTCTCCTGGTCCTCGCCACCGCTCCGCATCCCGGTGAGCCGGAGGCCCGTACCACCACGGGGCGAGGGCGGGGCCAGGTCTGCCACCGACCTGTCCCGGGACACCTCCTCGCCTACTGCGGCAACTCCCTCGGCAACCGGCGGCCGGATTTGACCCTCAGCCGGTGCACCCTGTGCGCCCGGCTCAGCGACGCCATCGACGCGCTGCGCCGCCGGGCCGGCGAGCTGCTCCTTCCCGCGGCCGAGCCGTGCCACGCCGACGACACCCTGCTCTGGGCGCCCGACGGCCTGGGCGACCTCGTCACCGGACACCGGCGCAACGCCGCTACCGGCAAGGGGTTCTGCGACCGCCCGCTCGCCGATCCCCACCCGGGAGCATCGCACGAGTGCGCACCGTGCCGGATCCACTGGGAGCTGTCCGAGGTGATCCGGCAGATGGTCACTCTGCCCCGCATGCGGGACGAGGCCCGGACCTGGCACCAGCAGGACCTGGACGTCTTCGACGACCGCGTCCTCACCCTGACAGCCGGAGACGCGTACACCCTCTCCGGCTGCGGGGAGACCCACTACGTCGTCGCGGTCAACGACCGCGGCGGGGAAACCCACACCGACCTCCTCGCCTACCTCCCCGCCGAGGACCGGGTGGCCGATCTACGCCTGCGCCGCGATCGGCTCGTCACCGTCCAGCGCCCCATCCGCTGAGCTACGGCACAACCGCCGCCCCCGAAAGCGAGGGCAGACGGCAGAGAAGAGCCCGGAGGGCCAGACCGCCATGGTCTGGCCCTCCGGGCTTTCGTGCTGGCTTCCGGAAAGCGCGGTGGGCGTCAGCTCGGTGATCCGGCTTTGCCGAGTGCCTTCTCCACGTGGGTGTCCACGAGGCCGGGAGATCCGGAGACGATCACGAGGAGCGTGCCCGCGCGGATAGCGGTCTGCTTGACGATGCTGCTGCGCCCGCCGGTGGTGGAGGTAATCAGCTGGGACCACTGTTCGTCGCCCAGCGCCGGGGCGGTGAGCTTCTGGGTCTGCATTTTCACCGGGGTGTTGCCGACCACGACCTGATAGACCGGACAGGAGACCATGGCGTCGAAGATCCGCCCCGTTCCCGCCGACAGCCTGGTCCCGGTGTCGCTGTACAGCTCCTGCGATACCTCCGAGTCGGCGCTGCCCGTGTAGGTGAAGGCGGTCTTCGCCCGGTTGGGGAAGTCCAGGGAGCCGCCGGCTGCCGCGTCGCCGCCGAGCTTCTCCAGCGCGGGGCACCCGATCACCGTCACATCGTCGCGGCCGGAGTTCCGCTCCGGCTTGCGGGTATACCCCTGGCCGAGGTCGGCCTCGTTCAGAAGCCTCGCGCGCAGCTGCTCCGTCGTCAGCACCTTCCCCGGCTTGGAGTTGGCCGACGCAGCTTCGGGCTCGGCGGTACGAGTGGTAGGAGCAGGGGAGGGTGTGCTGGTGGAGCAGCCGGGGAGGGTGATGAGGGTGAGGGTGGTCAGGGTGAGGACGGCCGTGGTGGTGGAGCGGCGGTGCATGCGGGTTCCCCATGGGGTCGGTGCGGAGGTCTGACTGGCCGAACATCCGGTTCGGCGGGGTAGGGGTGCGGGGGTCAGTGGCCGAGGTGGCGCAGGCCCTCGCCGAGGGTGGCGTGGCGGTGTTCCATCGGGCCGGAGTGGCGGTTGAACCACGCCGTGTCCAGGGTCGGGTCGTGGGTCTCGTGGCCTTCGCGGCAGCGGAGCCACACGGCGTCCCGCATCGCGAGGATGACCCAGTCGCGGTACGCGCCGCACTGCGGACACTCACGGATCTCACCCTCGACCACGAGCGGCCCCGGCCAGGGCATCATCATCCCTGTCACCTCGCCCCGGGAGGCCGACAGCAGATCAGGGGGCAGGAAGTCGTCCACCACCGCAATCACCCCCGGCGACGGGGCCGGTACGCCGCTCGGACCGGTGCCCGGCCGGGCAGCGCGTGGTTCGGGGGAAGGCTGACGCTGAGCCCACTCCAGCATGTCCCGGCCGGCGCTCTGGGTCTCACACCACTCACGGTCGTCCCGTATCCGGTCGAACATCCTGCGCTCCCTCACGTTTCGTCCCTCGGGCCACCCAGAGCGTGCCCCATGCATCTGTCCGGCTTCAACTCTGAAAGTTGTTAATCACCGGACCTTCCGCCCCTGGTCAGAGCGGTTCGCGGTTGCCCGGGCTGGCTGCGGCGCGGTCGTCGCCCGTGCGGTGACAGGGGGCACGGTGGTGGTGTCGGCGGGCAGGTCAGCCATGCGGCGCAGCCGCCACACCAGGACGTCGCTGAGTGATCCGGCGGTATCCAGTTCGCGGTGCTGTGCGGCCTCGGCGAGCAGACCGGCCGGGTCGTGGCCTGCGGCCTGGGCGTCAGCGAGGGTGGCGGCGAGCGCGGGCCAGCCGGATTCGCCGAGGATCTGCCCGGCAAGCTCCGGCACCGCCGCCCGCACATACGCGGCCCGCTGGAGCTGGAGCGGCTGCGCCATGCGCCGGCCCCGCTCCTGGAGTGCGGACAGCGGCTGCCCGGCGGCCTGCCGGTAGGCGGCGCGCAGGTGTTCGGCCGTCTTCCGGGCGGCGGCGGCCTGCTGCGCGTGTCCCTTCCTCGCATGCCAGTTCGCGGCGGCGACGGCGAGGAAGAACAACATGTCGATCACCATCGCAGTGGTCGCCCCGTCCTCACCCCGGCCCAGCGCCGGCCCGCCGCGCACGAGGTCGCGGGCGGCCTGCCGCAGCGCCCGGTCGTGCCCGCGCACGGCCCGGACATGCGAGCGGGACACCCGCTCGAACGCCCAGGCGGCCTCCCGCAGCTCACGGCGGGTGTGAGCGGCGGATGTCTTCGCGAGCGCGTCCAGCACCTCACCGGAACCGGCGAGCTGTGCCGCTACGGCCGGGTCGTCGCCCCGGTCGATGACCAGGACCGCCTGCCATGCCGCGTGTGTCGCACGGCGGCGCGCGGGTGCCGGGCCGCTTGGGACGAGTTGGTGCCCGGAGGCCGCCTGCGGGTCCGGCGCCCGGCCGGGTGTACTAGTCCCAGAGTTGGCCCAGCGTTCGCGGATGCGGGGCAGCGACAGGTCGGGGGCGAGCCTCGACCCGGAGTAGAAGACCGGCTCATTGTCCTTGTTGCGGTCGTCGGACAGGGCGACCGTGTAACCGAGGAGGTCCCCGGACGGGGCGATACGACGCCGCACCAAGAGCCCGGCGGCGGCGAGCCGGTCGAGGAACTCGGCCTCCCCGTTCGCGCCGGCCACCGCGCGCCGGACGGTCTCCCGCAGCTCCTCCCGCGGCGTTCGTTCCCGCTGTTCGCGTGTGGCTTTGTGGCGCTCGGCGCTGGTGGGGCGCTGGGCGGCGGTGCCGTCACCGGCGTTGAGGCGGCGAAGGCCGTACTCGGCTTCGACGAGGCGGGCTTCGGCCTGGGCGCGTGCGGCGTCGTGGTCGAGGTCGGGTTTGTAGCCGTCCTCCTGGACGAGGGTGGCGATGATGTGGATGTGGTCGTCCGCGTGCCGGACTGCCGCCCAGCGGCACCCGGCCCCGTTCGCGTCGGCGTCGTCGATGCCGGTGGCGGCGACTATCCGCCGGGCGATCTCGCCCCACTCGTCGTCGGTCAGGATGCGGTCGGTGGGGGCGTTGCGGACCGAGAGGTGCCACACGTGCTTACGGGGCCGGTCGCGTTCCTCGATGTTGTCGAGTGGCTGGTCGAGGAGCCGCTGGAGATCCTTGATGGTGGCGGCGAAGTCGTCGGCACGGCCGGGGTCGGGCGCGTTGTCGTCCCAGGACGCCACCAGGTGCGGGTCGGTGTGCTCCTCGTGCGTGCCCGGCCCGTACAGGTAGTGGAGCAGGCCGATGGTGCGCTTCCCGCGCTTGTGGATTCTGGGGATCATGCCGGTGGTGGCTTTCTAGTGCTGGGCGAGCAGTCGGTCGGTGGCGTCCTGGACGCGGTGCACGGCCCGCTTGACGGCGGCGATGATGGCGTCGAGTTCCGGCTCGGTGGGCTGGGCGCCGGAGTTGATGGCGCGGGCGATTTGGTTGAGGTTGTTGCCGACCTGCCCGAGGTGGCGACGGGCGGCGAACAGCTCGGTCACGGTCTCGCGCTGTCCGGCGATGGTGGCGGCGGTGTGGTCGAGGTCGCTGGCGGCGGTGAGGCCGGCGCGGGCGAGGAACGCGGGCAGCGACGTACGGGTCTGCTGCGCGGCGGCGGTGAGGAGGGTCTTCTCTTCGTCGTTCAGGCGGACGCTGCAGACGCGGACGCGCTTGTGGTCGTGCTGCTTCGGTGAGCGCTTGCGCGAGGGCTTCTTCGCGTCACGGCGCTGACGGCGCGGTGTCTGCTTCTCCGGCTGCGGTCCGCCCTCGGTCGCTGCCTCCCGGACCAGTGCCCCCCGGCGCTGGTCCGGACCCGCCACCCCCGGGGCGGGCTCGGCCAAGACGCGCTTCCCCGACGGGGAAGAGTGTCTTGGCCGATAACTTGCTCGCGTCGAGGTGGAGTTAGAGCCCGGCGAACCCTCGTCGGTGGGGGCGGTCGTGTTCGGGTGCGTCATCGGATGCGGGCCTTCCGGGTGCGGGTGTGGAGCTGGATCTGGGCGGCCAGCTCGACCACGGCGGCGGGTCCGTCGAGGACCCGGACGGGTGCGGTGGGGGTGCGTTGGACGAGCCACTGCCCGGTGGGGACCGGGACGGCGGCGTGGAGCAGTCCGTGGCGGACCAGGACCTCGGCCCAGGCGCTGGCTTCGGCCGCTGTCGCGGCTGTGGTGCTGGGGTGGTGGGAATGCATGGGGCTGTGCCCTCCGGGGTTGGGGCGGTGCCCCGGCGTGTGTCGCCGGGGGCACCGCTGCGGAGCAAGGGAGTTAGGCGGGTATCAGCCGCATTCGGGGCAGCGTTCGTAGTGCCGGGTCAGGGCGCGGGCCATGGCCCGCTTCGCCCCCAGCGCGTGCTTCGCGCTGACCCTCGCCGAGGGCTTGCCCTCGTGGCGTTCGGAGTGGTTGCGCAGGTAGGTGATGTCCCGCTCGTAGCCGGTCTTGATGCGGGTGAAGCGGGGGCAGGTCTTCATCGGGTGTTCCTCGTTGTGGTGGTGCCGGTCGTGCTGCGGAGGCGCTGCAGGACGGGGGAGAGGTGTTCGTTGCGGATGGAGATGTGCTGGTCGCGCATGATCTCCCTGAGCTGGACGCGGGTGATGGCCTCGTTGCCGTCGCGTTCCAGCACCGTGGGGACGTGGGGGCGGATCAGGGCGACGAGGTCGTCCTCGGAGAAACGGGACCGTGAACCCTGGCCTGTTCGGGACCGGTCCCCGTTTCCCTTCTGCGGCCTTGTCGCGGTCCCCGGGACCGAGCGGGGACGAGCCTTGTTCCGGCTGCCGGTCCCCGGGGGCTTCCGGTCCCGGTCCTGCCCGGTCCCGGGGACCGGACGGTCCGGTGCCTGCTCCTGCGGGTGTGTTCGGGGACCGGCGTCCGGCTCGGCACTGCTCGTCCCATCAGCGCGGTCCCGGGGACGCTCCTCCGTGAGGTGGTCCGGTCCCGGAGCCGTCACACGGTCCCCGTCCCCGTCTTCGGTCCCCGGCCCATCGGGCGTGACCGGGCCCCCTGCCTGCGGTTTCGCCTCGGGGACCGTGCGGTCTTGGTCCCGGGGACCGTCGGTGACCGTGCTCCGGTCCCCGGAGGGTGCGGGTTCCGGTCCGGTCCCGGGAGTCGGGCGGCCAGCGCGGTCCCGGTCCCCGGCGTCCGGTACTTCCGGGGTCCGTGCCTGATCCCGGGGACCGGTCGGTTCGGTCTCGGATGCCGGTCCTGTGCCGGCCTCTGCGGTACGGTCCCCGGCCGGCGGGGTTTCGGGCCGCTTCCCGAGATCGGGACCGGTCCCGGTCCCGGTCCCGGTCTCGATCTCGGGGACCGGTTGGTGGGGCCGGTCTTCGGCGTGGAGGGCGGGACCGGCCATCGGTTTCGGTCCCCGGTCCCGCTCGGTCCCCTTTTCGGTGGAGTGGGGGTGGTGGCGGGTGATGAGGATGTAGAGGTGGACGGCTCCGGCGAGGGCGAGTGGGGCGAGGGTGGAGAGGATGGCGACGACGGTGTCGCCCAGGCGCAGTCCGCCGGTGGGAGCCATCTGCTGGTTGAGGCGGACGGCGTGGAGGGCGTTGGCCCAGATGCTGGCGGTGGTGGCGGTCCCGAACAGGGTCCATACGTACAGGCGGGCGCCGAAGGGCGCGGTGCGCAGGACGAGCAGGGCGCGGACCCCGTAGGCGATGAACCCGTCGATCACCAGGGGGAAGAGGTAGGTCAGGAATCCGCGGACGTGGATGGCGACGGCCATCTGCTGCAGCGCGTCGTAGGAGAGGGCGCAGCCGGCGGCGCCGAGGGCGAGGATGGCGAGACGGTCCCAGGGGCCGACGGGGGCGACATCGTGCGCAGTGGTGCGGGGGGTCATGCGGCCTTTCCGAGCGCGGTGATCAGAGCGTGGGTGTGGATGTGGCCGGGGACCGGTGCGGACACCGGCGCGGTGGGCTTCTCGTCGGCGGGCTGCTCGTCGCCGGCGGTCTCGTCTGCGGTGCCCTGCGGGCTCTCGTCTGCGTCTTCGTGCTGGGGCTGGTCGTCGGCGGAGCCGTAGAGGTCCCAGTACCGGTCGCGGTCCTCGACGGCGTGGGCGGCCTCGCGCATGAGGTCGCGGGCGTAGTCGAGGTCGAGCCGGAGGGTGTAGGCGAGGCGTTCCGGACTCCAGCCGCGGACGTGGGCGTGGCGGGTGACGGCCTTGCGCTCTGCGGTGGAGAGGTGGACGTCGCGGCCGATGAACGCGGCGCGAACCCTGGCGTAGTCGAGCCTTTCGCTGATCTTCGCCTGCCATGCCTGCCGTTCGGCTTCGGTCAGGCCGCCCCAGATGCCCTCCTTGGTGCTGTTGTCGAGGGCGTGGTTGAAGCAGTCCTTCTTCACCGGGCACCCGCCGCAGAGCGTCTTGGCCTGGGCGATGGACTTGTGGTCCCGCGGCCGGGGAAAGAACAGCTTGTCCGCGAGTTTGCTGTCCATGCCGTGGCAGGCGCCGCGGGTGTGCCAGCTGTGGTCGGCGATCCCGCGCAGCGCGGGGCGGGTGGCGTCGATGGTGGTGATGTAGCGCAAGGGGAGTCTCCGGAGTACGCCTCATGGGCCGTCAGCGGACACGTGTCACCGCGAGTGCGGATCGCGTGTTCGGGAGGCGGGGCGGGCAGGGGCGCGGGCGTGGGCCGTCGCGCCGGAGGTCAGATGCGGGGAGGGCGGGTCAGCGGGCTTGGAAGCGGCGGTCCGGGCCGGTGAGTTCCACGGCGGTGCACATGCCGGACAGGCGGGACAGGACCCGGTCGCCGACCCGGTCGCGCAGCACCGGCTGCCCGGCCGGGATGCCGGGGGTGCGGACCGGGGGCAGGTTGCTGGTGATCAGCGTGGGGAAACGATTCTGCGCCCGCCAGTTCAGCAGCCGGAACGTCAGCTCCTCGGTCCACTCGCTGTTCTTCGCCGCGCCGAGGTCGTCCAGGAGCAGGACCGGGACCCGCAGGACGCGGCGGAGCAGGACCTCGGGGTCCGCGCCGCCGCGGGAGCGCATCTCGCCGTAGAGGTCGGCGGCCGTGGTGGCCTGCCAGGGCACCGCGCACCCAGCGGCGGTCAGCGACCGGATCGCCCCGAACGCCTCGTGGGTCTTCCCGGTGCCGGTCGGGCCCCACAGCAGCAGCGACGGTCCCCGGGCGACCATCCGGCGCCCGGCCGTGCCGTACTGCGGCTGGAGGGAATCCGCGTACGGGGCGGTCGCCGACCCGGCGATGGTGCGCACCCAGGCGGTGACGTCCGGGTGGACGGCGTGGGCCTCGCGGTAGTCGTACGGGACCCGCTTCTGGGCGGCCTCCAGCGCCGGGTTCGGCTCCGGGACGCTCGGCGGCAACGGGGTCGCGGGGTCGATGCCGCGGGCGGCGAGCTGGGCGTCGAGGCGTGCCCGGAGCCGCTCCCCGATCGCGGGCTGGGGGTCGACGGACCGGCTGAGCGTGCGGGTCACAGGCTCCTCCCGAAGGTCGTCGGCTCCGGCGCGTTCGGGTTCATGTAGGGCTGGTGACCGGTGCTGGCCCAAGGGCCCCCGCCGGAGGCGCTCGGTGCCCCGGCATCCACGAGCGGCGGGTTGACGACCTCGTTCACCAGGCTCGCCAGCACGCTCGGGTGGAGCGCCTTGGCCCGCAGCCGGTCCAGCGCCGGGCGGATGTGCTCCGGCGTGAAGCCCTCGTCCAGCAGGGCCTTGAGGTTCCGCCCCAGCTGCCCGACGAAGTTCCCCGGCGGACGCTGTTGGCAGCCGTTCACGTACTCGGCCACCAGCTCCTTCGCCGAGACCTGCTCCAGGGCGGCGTCGAGTGCGGGCGCCTCGCGCCCCCTACGGGAAGATCCAGGATCCAAGATCCTAGATCCAGACGACGAGCCCTCGCGAGGATGCGGCGATCCTTCGACGAATGCCGCCTGACCTGCGGTTTCATCAGAAGCGTCCACCGGGGTCTCCTGACGGTCGAGGTCAGGGGCGGACGCGGGCGGAACCGCTCGGCGGGCATCGCCCCCCGAGGTCTCCGTCGGCGGCGAACCTGGCGCATCCGCTCGATCGAGCCCTCGTCGGCTCGCCGAATCGGTTCCCGGCGGGATGCGCGACGGCACTGCCCCGGTGGTGGGCGCGGCGGCCGGCCGGGGCGCGGGGCACGGCTCGGCGGCGTGCTCTGCGCACTTATGGCCCACCTGGTGCTGGGGGCAGCGCGGCAGCCGCGACGCGGAAGGCCGGTCGATCCGCTGATGCTTCTCCCAGGTGACGATGTGGAGGTAGGTCCGGCCGTCGCAGCCGGTGTACCGGCAGATCAGCCCGACCGCCGCCAGCTCCTCCAGGTCCTGGGCCACGTGGGCGGGCGTGTGCTCCTGCCGCAGCGCCCACAGGCGTCCGGCGATGATCGCCGCATGGGCGCGGTGCCGGCCCTGATCATCAGCTTGGGTGAGGAGACCGACGAAGGTGAGGACTGCGGTCACTGAGACGGAGGCGATGTCCTCGGATTCGAACATCTCCGGCTTGATCGTGCGGATCCGTGCCATCAGACGGCACCCCCGAGCCGGGGGGCCGACCACTGACTGGAAGGGTCGGGTATCGCGCGGGCCGGGGCGTTCGGCCTTTTGCGCGCAGGCGTGGGCATGCGACACTCTCCTCTTGAAGTGATGCCGCGCCGGTGTGTCCTGTTGAGAGGGCCGGTGCGGTGTTGGTGGGACGTCTCATGCCCTTGCCGGGGCGGAGTGTCCATCGCGATCGGCGTCGGAGAGTCTTCAGCTCTCTCGGCGCCGTCGCTGTCTGCGCTCAGTTTTCGGTGTTGCCCGACGGGTCCCCCGGTTGTCGCGACTCCACGGCTCGGCCGCAGGCCGGGTGGCTTTCACCCGGCGACCAGCAACACACCACACATCCTGCGTGGAAGTCCATACATAGCTCTAGTCCGCTGTACACCTCTGAAACGCTACAACGCTGCAGGTCAGAGGGAGTGCGGTCGTGTAGTTGCCCTCGGGGCAGCCGTACGACGGGAACGAGCGCGGCCCAGTGACGCAGCCCCGGCGGCCGGCGCGGAGAGCCCGCCGCGGAGTCACCTTTGGGGGGACCGGGTGCCGAGGCGGTTGCCGCCCTGCGGTTGCAGCGCACGGCTGCGGCGCACTGGCTATCCGGTACGGGTTGGGGGTGGGTCGCTACGAAGGAAATCGGCACGACGGTGGCCGAACACCGAACGCGGCTGAGGGCCTGGGCGCGGTGGGCGCGTGGTGGTGCGGGGAACACGCTGTCTCCGGGAGCGGATATCTGGCGGACCCGGCCTGTGGCCAGTGACAGGTCGGGTCCGCCGCCGGCAGGGTGGCGGTCGCACGGCAGGAGCGCCTTGATCGGCCAGGGCAGGGCAACGCCATGAGCCGATCTCTGCACAACACTGTGGTGTCGCCTCCGTGCCAGCTCAACGTACACCGCAGTTGCGGAGGGTCGTCAACTGGTGTTTTGGCGTTCGAGCGGCTGCCGCAACTAGAATGGATGGCACGGATCATGACAAGGATGTGCTGAGAGTGACGGATGAAGCCCCTCGAGGGAGGGCCGGAGAGCCCTCTGCGGCAATCTCGGGCGCGACCTTCGCCGCGAAACTGGACCATCTGTTCAGAACGGTTCACCCTGCGACGCGTGGGCCCTTCACCTATGCCGAAGTCGCCGAGGGGATCAGACTCGCGAACGAAGAAGCGCGGAAGGAAGGCAGGGAGGCGGGCCGAAGTCTCACGGCGAGCGCGATCCAGCAGTTGCGGACCAACGCCAACAAGAACCCGACCTATCCGACGATCAAAGCACTGGCGGACTTCTTCGGCGTCAAGGCCGGCTACTTCTTCGACGAGGCCGAGGCCGAGGCGGACAGCGCGCGGATCGCCCTGCTGGCCGCGATGCGGGACCAGGGTGTCAAGAAGGTCGCACTGCGGGCGAAAGGGCTGAGCACCGAAAGCCTGCACATGCTGTCCACCGTCATCGAGCAAGCTCGGCGCCTCGAAGGGTTGCCGGGTGACGAGGGTGATTTGGACCTGGACTGCTAGCCCGGATTGGTTAAAGAGGCAACCAATTCTTGGCCAAGGTCCGCTTTTGCTTACGCACATTGATCGCCTATGGTGTCCGAGTCGTCCGGGGGGCTGACCCACGGCCTGTCCCGCAGGTCGCAATGGGTCGCATCCATGCGGCTACGACCCTTCGCGCGATCAGGAACGTGGAATGGAACTTGAACAGCTCCGCGCCCAGTGCGAAGAACGCGTAGGAGCCCTTCGTCTTCCGCATCGGTGCAGTACGCGCGACCTGCGAGACGCCGTCGCGGCCCTGCGCGGCAAGCCGATCATCCTCAAGCCCCTGAAAACCCTGGGTTTGCTGGATGCGCCGTGCGGGATACGACTGGAAACGGCGGAGGCCGATCTCCTCTTCTACGAAGCCGGAACATCACCACTGCACCAGAACCACATCCTCGCGCACGAGATCAGCCACATCATCTGCGACCACCCCGGCACTTTGGAGCTGAACGAGAACGCGCTCAACGCGATCGGCTTCAGCCCCGCCATGGTCCAACGCATGTCCGGCCGCACGAGTTACACGACCGAAGACGAGCGCGAGGCGGAGGTCATGGCCACCGTGATTCGCCAGCACATCTACCGCGGACGCGAGCTTCCCCCGAGCGACCCCTCCCGGGGTGCCGAGCGCTGGGAAGCCCTGTTCGCCAAACCACCTAAGAAAGTTCGCCGCAGATCATGATCAACATCCTCTTCTCAGGTGTCGCCGTCGCTCTCCTCCTGGCGGCCGGCTACTGGGTCAGAGGCCGGGGCGGACACAGGCCAACCGGAACCTGGGCCATGGCCGCGCTCCTCACCTCCTTCGCACTCGCCTTCGCGTCGTACGTCCCCGTCGTGGAGCGCACCGTCGAGTCGGTCATCCCGCACGTCGCCCGCCTGATGAGCAACTCCTTCACGCTCTGCGCCGCCACCGCCGTGCTGGCCTTCCTCTTCCAACTGAACCTGGAACCGGAACAGGCTCGCCGACTGATACGACTCCGTGTGATCTTCCTCGCCGCTGCTATCGTCGGCATGACCACGCTCTTCACTGTCGAGGGCCTGACGGGCCGCTCGCCGACGCTCTACGCGTTCTACGTGCTGATCTACATCACGTACCTCGGCTACACGGCCAAGGACTTCCTCGTCCAGACCTGGCGGCAGTCCAAGCGCTCACGCCGGGCCAGCCAGCGCATCGGACTGCGGATCACCGCCACAGGGTGCGTCTTCGCCCTGATGTACACCGCGTACAAGGTGTTCGTGATCATCTCGGTCGGCCTGGGCCTCGATCTGATTCCCGACGGCACCAAGTGCACCTCACCCGTTACCCCGGTCCAGTGCACCTTCAGCGTGACCTCACCGGCCCTGGCCGTACTGCTGATCACCGTCGGGCTCATGCTGCCCGCCGTCGCGTGGCCGATCAGCCAGGCCCTCCGCCGCCGCTGGGAGGCCCGCTCCTTCGAGAAGCTCGGCCAATTGTGGGCGGATGTGACCGAAGCCGCCCCCGAAGTCGTCCTCGACCCGAGCGGATCAGCATCCGACGAGCACTCGGACGATTCCGACTATCTTCTCCACCGCCGCGTCATTGAGATCAACGACGGTGTGCTCGCCCTCCGTCTCCACCGCTCCCAGTGCGTACAGGACGCCGCACGCGAACTTGCCGCGCGCAAGGGCATGAAGGACACCCCGGAGGGGGAAGCCTTCGTCGAGGCAGCCGTCCTCTCCGCTGCGGTATACGCCCAGCGGAATGGGGACGACTTCTTCGAGCACCAGGCCCCGCCTGCTGCAGGAGGACCGTCCCGGGAAGGCAACCTCCGGGCGGAGACCGAGTGGCTGTTGCTGGTCGCCGCCGCCTACGCGGACGACTCCACGCGCGTCGCTCGCTCGGACGCGCCCGCCGTTGACGCACTCTCAAAAGCGTGACCGACCCGCTGCAAGACCCGCAGTTCTTCCGGAACCCCTACGCGACGTATGGGCGCCTCCGCAGCGAGGCACCCGTCCAGAAGGTGCCCACCGGCTCCAAGGGGCACGTCAGCTACATCGTCACCGGCTACGCCGAAGCCCGAGCTGCCTTCACCGACCCCCGGCTGTCCAAGGACACCGCGCGGTTCTTTGCAGGCCGGCCCTCACGACGTAACCTCCACGCTGCGGTCTCCCAGAACATGCTGTCCAGCGACCCCCCGGAGCACACACGGCTGCGGGGGGCCGCAGGGCCAGCGTTCACCCAGGGGCCCGTCACACGGCTTCGCCCCTTCATCACCGAGGTGGTCGACGACCTCCTGTCGACCTGGGAGCCCGGCCAGCAGATCGATCTCGTGGACCGCCTCGCGGTTCCGCTCCCCGTCATCGTAATCAGCGAGCTGCTCGGCGTGCCCGCCGGCGACCGGAGCACGGTCGCCAACTGGTCCCACGAACTGTTCACCGCAGGGCAGCCCGATCGAATCGACGCTGCTTCCCACGAACTCGCCGCGTACATGACTGGGCTCGCGGCCTCGGCAGACACCCCTAAGTCCGGGCACCTCCTGCACGACCTCGTACACCGCGCCGACCACGGCAAACTCACCGAAACAGAAGTGGCCTCCCTCTCCGTCCTCCTGCTCGTAGCCGGGCACGAAACGACGACCAACTTCATCGGCAACGCGCTCCTCGCCCTGCTGCAGCACCCCGACTCGCTCACAGCTTTGCGGGAGCGGCCCGAACTCATCGCCGATGCCCTCGACGAACTCCTTCGCTTTGACTCCCCCCTGGGTATCGCCACCTTCCGCTACAGCACGGAAGAACTCACCCTCGGCGGCACTCGTATCCCCGCAGGCGTGCCCGTGCTCATCGCACCGGGAGCAGCCAACCGGGACCCCGCCCAGTTCGACCACCCGGACAAGCTCGACCTCACCAGAAAGGCAGCGTCCCACCTGGCCTTCGGCCACGGCATCCACCGATGCCTCGGAGCACCCCTCGCCAGAGCCGAAGCCGAGATCGCCCTGCGCGCACTGCTCACCCGCTTCCCGACGATTCGCCTCGAGGTACCCGATGAGGAACTGGAGTGGCGTCATACCCGACTCGTACGTGGCCTGGCCTCCCTTCCTGTGTTCGTGTGATTGTGTCGGCCTTCCAAGGCGTTGCGGTGTGCCGTGGACGACGATGGCGGCCAAAGGAAGTCCTGCGGACGAAGTTGTGGGTGGGCTGAACTATGTTGCCCATTTGACCCTCCCAGACGTGCGGTGCCGGTTGGCACCGTCAATTTCCGTGGTAGGGCGCGCTCTCGGTCTGGGCTTTGCCTCGTTGTTCAGTCGCTTCCTAGCGGGCTGACCGAGGTCAATGTTGCTGCTGTGCAAGGCATACGGTCAGATTCGCACCGGCGATGGCGCAGGCGTCGTTCATGGCGGAGAGGTCACGATTCCGCATTTCGCCTTGGTCGAGGCCGCTCCGGTGGACGAGTGCTTCGAGGCTCCTGCGCTGCTGGCCGGTTGCCATAGGGGTGGGGCTGCGGAGGATTTCACGGGCGGCAAAGGCATCGCCTGCCCTTTCGGTGTCGTCGGCGACCGTTCGGCAGAACTGTTCTGTAAGATCTTCGGAGTGGGCCGGGGCCAAGGTGAGGACTGCTCGTACTAATCGAATGCGGAACATGCGGGTGTGAGGCTCTGTGGCCTCCACGGCGGTCTGCGCGCTGCTCAGCGCGGTTTGGAAGAGCGCGTTTCCGCGGCCCATGAGGGTTGCGGTTCCGTGTCGGAGGAGTTGTCCGACGGGGTTTTCCCACGGCTCGGTGATGTGTGCTTCGTTCAGGAGCGCTTCGGCGGTCGCCGGGTCGTTCGCGTGCCAGGCGGCGACGATACGGGTCTGCCGGCTTTCGAGCAGTCGGTTCGTCTCGGGGTCGTAGGCAGAGGCGTGTCGGGCGGCCTCGCTCCAGAGGCCGGCGGCGGCCAACAGTCGGGTGCCGTCGTCCACCATCAGGAATCGCAACCACGGCTGAATAAGGCGTACGGTGCCCGGGGCTGCGAACCGGCTGAGGTCGATGTGCTGCCCGTGGAGAGTGACCGTGCCGCCGTGGTGCACGGCATGGTACAGGTCGGCCAACTGTCGGTACGCGGTGCCGGGGTCGCCGGAGCGTGCGGTCAGGCGGATCAGGTTCACGGCGGGCTGGAGCGCCGCGATGGCGCTATCGCCGCTGACGGGCCAGGCTGGCTGGAAGATGTGCAGTTGGCGGATACAGAGGTCCGCGGCTAGGTCGGGGAGCCCGCAGTCGGAGGCGATCAGGGCGGACAGGTTCCAGGTGGCGCAGGCGGCGTCGATCCGGCTGGTGAGCGGGCCGGGCTGAGAGGACCGTTCGGCGCAGATGCGGAGTTCTTCGATACGGGCCGTGAAGCCGGGGTACACCAGGTGGGAGCGGCAGATCAGGGGAAGTCGCACGGAGGCCCGCTGGAGCGCGTTCGGCGGGGTGGTCGTCACGGTGCTGCCCCTTCCCCGGTGTCGGTGGCCGAGTCGGGGTGCAGGATGGCCGCCTTGGCGGCGTGGGCGAGGACGCTCTGGACATGGGGGCGCAGGCCGATGCGGTTCCAGTGGAAGATCACGTGGTAGGCCAGAACGTGGCGCAGACCGCGGTGCAGGGCTCCCGCGAGGTTGGCGGTGTGGAGTTCGCGGCCGGCGCGGCGGAACGCGTGGACCCAGTCGGCGGCGTGCTTGAGGGTCAGGTCGGACTGGATCATGGGGCTGGCGGGGCTGGTGTCGGCCAGTAGCAGAGGGCGGACGTTCGCGATCATGCTGTGGATCTTCGTGGAGGGCACGTCCGGTGGTAGCGGCCGTTCCTGGGCGACGCGATACCAGACGTCACCCTGCTCGTACCACTCGAGTCCGGCGGCGCGCATCAGGGTGGCACAGAGCAGCAGCGACGTTTCTCGGCGGCCGAGGTTGCCGTGGGGTGTGGTGAGGGCGGCGTGGCTGTCGGCGTGGAAAAGGGTGTGGGCGATGGTCATGCTGGTGTCACCGCCGAAGGCGGCGGTCTCGGGTTCGTAGACGCCGGGCCACCAGCGTTCCACCCGTCCGTCCTGCGCGAGTTCGTCCAGGATGGCGGGGATCGTGTCGGGGACGTGGGTTCCGTCGGCAATGAGAATCCGTATGCGCCAGCAGGGGTGCTTGCGGATGAACCACCACCCGGTGATCAGACCGTCGTGTTCGGCAGTGTCCAGGGCGGGGACGAGGGCGGCGGTGGTCTGTTCGGCTTCGCTCCAGTCGGTGAACTGGATGTACAGCTGGCGCCAGGCGGGGGCCCGCAGGGCTTGGGCGAGGGCGTGCTGTCCGGCTTGGTGGTAGGTGGCGACGGCGGCTGCCAGATCGGTGGGGTCGAGGTCGGCGCGGGCGGCGGCGGTGTCCGGGCTGGTCCCGGCCAGCACGTCCTGTACGGCGGCCAGCGTCTCGCTCAGCGGGGTCGGCGGGGTCAGTCGATGAGCAGGCATGCGTCCCATCCGGAGATCGGTGCCGTGTCGCGGGCGGCGGTGTTCAGTGCGAGGGCGGTCCCTGCGTCGCCTTGCAGCAAACCGGTGCCGGAGCCGGGGCGGGCTTCCCGGATCAGGGCGCCGGCCAAGTTGGGCAGGGCGGCGTCCAGGGCCGGGCTGGCGGCGTCACGGGCTGCTCGCCAGGCAGTCTGGTAGACGCCCGCCCAGCCGTGGCACAGCCCCGAGTCAGTGATCTTGGACAGTTGGCCGGGGTCGGTGAGGCAGCGCGCGAGGGCGGATTCGTACAGGTGCTGGCGCGTCTCGTCGTGGCGGGCGAGGCAGGCGAGTTGTCCGGCGCGGGCGATGCCGGGGGTCCCGTAGCACCAGCTGGGGCGGGCCGGACCGTGATGTGTGGGGCGGTCGGCACGGAGTTCGCCGAGGTGAAGGTGTTCAGGCCACCAGGGGCCGGCGGGCCCGTCCTGCCGCCAGGTGTCGAGCCAGTCGAGGATGGTGTCGACGGCTTCTTCGTGCCCGTCGATCCTCGCGCCCTGGAGCAGGGCGCGGGCGAGAAGGAGCAGGGGGCCGGTGATGCCGTGGGCCGCGCCGAAGTTTGCGTGCCCCGCGGAGACGCCGGCCGCGGAGAGGTCGGGTTCGTGGTCGACCCACCAGCCCGGCAGAGCACCGTGCTCGGTGTGACGGATGGGAATCGCCAGCCGCACGAGGTAGCCCAGGATGCGTTCGGTCGCGGATCCGGACGGGGACCGACGCAGGAGATACGCGCCGATCCCGGTCAGCCCGTAGAAGGTGTCGTACTCGTAGAAGCTGGTCGGGCGCCCGCTGCGCATGCGGGCTTCCGCCGCGTCGGCCTTGCGATGGGCGAGTTCGGTGACGTGCCGGTCCAGGGCTGAGAGGGCGTCGTGATACCGGGGGGCGTCGTCGGTGACGGCGCAGTGAAGCATGAAGGCGACAGCGGGCGCCCCGAGGTACAGCCCGCTGGTGGTGGCCGCGCTGATGTCGGTGCCGGCGGCGATCTTGATCCAGGTGTGTGCCTGCTGCCAGGTTCCCTGCCCGTGACGGGCGCGCTCGATGTGGAGGAGTGCTGTGCCGGTGGCACCCGAGGCCAGGTCCTGGGCTACCCAGAGCCGGTCTGCGGGCGGCGGGGCTGGTGCGGCGAGTCCAAGGGCGAAGGTGTCCGTCAGCAGTGCTGGGCTGCTGCGGGTCATGGCTGCCGCTCCCGGTGACGCATTGCGCAGGTCCGGGCGAGCCGTCGGACGGCGCGTTCGTGCTCAGGGTCGAGGGGCATCGCTCGGATGACGTGCTCGTCAAGGAGCGACCGCATCACATCCTCGGGATCGAGCGAGGCGGCCAGTTCCTTGCGGTAGGTGGTCAGCGAGGCGGCGCGCTGCCGCCAGAGTTCGGCGACGTGGGGGCCTTCGGGCAGGGCGAGCAGGGCGGTGCGCTCGGGGTCGGCCAGTGCCAGGGCCAGTGCGGTTCGCTTCCGGGGGACGGGGCCGTGCTCTTGGGGGAGGGCGGAGGTCAGCCAGTTGGCCGCCTGGCGCCGGTCACCGGTGAAGTGGACGGCCAGGTCGAGGATGCTCGCGGCGGTGAGCGCCTGTCCCCGGGCGGGGTCGTCGTTGGCGGCGCGGATCTGAGCGATGCTGGCGGCTGAGTCCGCGGCGAACACCCGGTGCGCGGCGTCCAGGACGGGCCCTTGTCCGTAACGGCCAGCGTGCGGATGGTAGGTGGCCAGCTCCAGACCGGCGGTCAGATCCTGGTGGTGGAGGCTCTCGGCCCACGCGTGGAGCTGCTGGGCGGCGGGTCCGTAGTTGGCTGGGGCCTGCAGTTCGAGGTAGAGGGCCAGGTGCGGGGCGGAGCCGGGGCCGTTGGTGTCGCGGCGGCGCTGGAACCACCAGGCGCGTGGGGTGTCGAACGTGTTGAGCAGGTCAGGCAGATGGCTGGTCAGGATCTCGTCGTGCCGCGCGGGGTGGGCGAACAGGCGGGCGAGGAGCACGGTGGACCGGCCGGGCAGGTGGGGGGCGGTGACTGCGGGCCTTGACGGGAACGGAACGGCACTGGCCGGAGCGGGGTTCGCCAGCGGAATCAGGAGCTGGTGGGGGCGGCCGATCCACGCCTGCTGCTCGGGGGTGCTGGTCTCACGTAACTCGACCAGGTGCGTCCGGTCCACGCAGGCGCGTAACAGTGCCCTGTGAATGCGCTGGTCGAGGCCGAGGGACAGCTGCTGGTCGTTCTCGACCATAGCCACGCGGCCGGGAACGCGATGCTTCTTGCGCCACTGGTCCAGAGCCGCGCTCCAGTCGGGCATCGGGGCGGACCGGGGGGGCAGTTGCTCTGCGGGCAGTAGCCACCGGGCGGGCGCAAGTACGGTCCGTTTGTACCGCACGCGCGGAAGGTACTGAAGGGTGTTGGCGACACCGAAGGAGAACGACTTGTAGGCGGCGCTGCGGGCGGTGCTGATCTCGGCGAGGAACCGGGCGAGCGGCGGTGTGTGGACCGATGCTTCCAACGCGTGGAGGACGCGCGGCTCGACACGTTGCCCGGTCGAGGCGCGGATCAGGGAGAAGCGGCGGGCGTCTGCGACCACGGCCAGGTCGTCGAGCGGGATCACGCCGGGACCGGGTTCGTGGTGCTGGCCGAGAGGGATAGTGTGCGGCAGAATCTGCGGGGTGCGGGCGACGTTCTCGTTGCGGCGCCGTCGCGGGGAGAACATCAGCTGCGCGGGGATCGCGCCGGGGATGGTGGTTGCGTACGAGTCGGTGAGGGCGGCCCGTGCGGGCGGCGGCAGGAGGTGAGCGAACCGGCCGAACATGCTGCTGCCGGGCCGGGGCGCCCCGTTGACCAGTAGTCGGTACTCGCCCCGCTGAATGGCCTCCACGGTGGGGGCGTGTATCTCCACGGCGATCTCCGCCCGTGGCGAGGGCAGTGGCGGCTCGGTGTGGAAGGCGGTCAGGTCGGCGATTGTAGCCCTGGTGAGAACCAGCTCGTCGCCGCCCGTGCGCGTCACCTCCTGGAGCAGCCGTAGGATTCTTTCGTCTCGGTCGGTCAGCTCGTACGGGGCGCGGTCGCGGTCGGAGCCTAGAAAGCCTGCGGGCAGGCCGAGGCCGCTGTCGCCGATCAGGGCGCGTACCGGTACCGCCACGCCGGTGCCGTACCGGTCGAGGAAGCGCTGGTGGTAGTCGCGCCACTGCGGATACCCGTAGGGGTGGGGCGAGAGCTGGTGCATGACCTGAGCCGCTTCGGCGGCCTCGTTCAGCACGGTCTTGGGGATGTCGACGGTGCAGTCCAGTGCGGCGTCGACCAGCAGCGGGACCCGGGCGACGGGGCTGAGACGGCTCATGTCGCGGACGAGTGCGGAACCCGGTGCCCAGGGCGCCGAGCTGGCGGCGTGGTCGATCCGGTCGCGGATGTCCGCGAGCCGGGCCGCGAGGTCAGCGACCTCGGCAATGCTGGCGGCGTTCGCCTTCTCCAGCTGGGTGCAGATGTGGGCGAGGGGGTCCACCGATGTCATCGCGGGCCACAGACTGCTGATCAGGACGTGTCTGCCCAGCAGGCCGGTGATCAGACCGGTGAACTGCTCGGGGTGTGCCGTGGGGAATTCGCGGGTGAGGCGGTGGATCAGGTCCTCGAACGGGATGGGTGTGTCGGCGGCGGCGAGGACGGCGGCCACGGGCCGGGTGAGACGGACGGACAGTTCGACCGGGGCATAGCCCGCGGTGTGTGCGTCGGCCGGCATTCCGTCGACCACGTGCCGGCCGCCTCGCGCCCGGCCGGTGTTGTTGGCGACAACCGTCAGCCGGGCCAGCAGGGCGGGACTCTTCTCCAGCTGCGTGACCATGCCCGTCATCCAGTCGGAATCCGGTCGGAGCACCGTCCGGTAACCTTCCTCCCATTCAACCCGAGCCGTCACGGCGGGTCGTACGGGAGCGACCCCGGCGAACACTCCGAACGGTGTGGGCCGGTGATTCCAGCGCAGCAGATACGCCGCCACCGAGCGGACGGCCCGGCGAACCCGGCGTGCGTCGGTGACGGTCCCGGTCAGGATGTCGTTGACTCGCTCGCACAGGATGGGGCTGGCCGCGGACAGTGCGTCGGGCACCGGCGGGTGCCACACTCCGGACAGCCACTGACGACCCTGGGTGACGAGGTCCGTTCCGTGCAGGTCGATGTCCGGGACGGATATCTGGCTGGGGGAGGTGGAGGCGCGCAGCAGCGCTCCGGGCTGCCACTGGTAGGTGATGGGTGATCTGTGTGCCACGGGTGCCCCTTCTCGGATGCGGGGTGGTGCGCAGACAGGTGCCGCCGTGGAAGCGGTCGAGCGACGGCTTCCACGGCGACCGAAGGAGGGGGTCTGTCAGGCTGCGTCCTCGATGGTGGAGACGCAGGAGCTGGCCCCGTTGGCGCAGGTGTTGCCGCAGCCGTCGCTGGTGGGGCAGTTGAAGTTGTAGACGGGGTTCTCGGCGACGACGACGCGGACGTCCAGGTGGAAGTCGTCGTCGGACAGTTCCCCGGCCGGCGGTTCGACTGTGGCGGTGAGGCTGTCGAGCAGGGCTGTGGTCATGTGATCACACTCTCTCTGTCCGTTGGGATGGTGCGAGAGACCTGGCCGGGCACCGCTTCTACGCGGACGGCCAGGAGATGGAGATCCGGCTGTGCTTCTTGTCGATGATCCGTTCGCAGGTGATCCGGTCATCGGGCGTGCCCGCCGGATAGATCGCGATACGCGGCGCGGGAGTGTTGCGGTGCGCTGAGCCCCAGGCGCGGACGATGTCGGCCACTCGCTCGGCGAAGCCGGCCCCGTCGGGACCGAAGGCGTGGAACCCGAACTCCGCGTTCTTCTTCTCCGGGTTGCGGCGGATCACGATGTAGCCGAAGTTCGGGCCGTCGATTGCGACCATCGAGAAGCCGAGGCCGGTGGGCCCGATCGCTCCGGTTGCCAGGTCCGGGTTGATGGACATGCTGCAGTACGTCGGCACGTGCGCCGCCAGGTACATCTGCAGAGTGCCGATGGGCTCCTGGTTGGCGACGGTCACCCCGGTCCACGTTTCGGCGCGGTCGGTGTCCAGGACGCCGTCCAGCAGCGACGGGTCGGTGGGCAGTCCCTCGTCGAAGTGCAGGGTCACGCCCTTGTCGCCGGGCAGCTGCATCGTCTGCTGGGTGTGGGCGCCGGAGCCCTGCACGGGAACGAAGCCGCACACGTGGGCGCTGGTGGCCAGCAGGTGGTCGGCCTCCCGGACGAACCCGTACGTACGGGTCAGTCCGTTGATGCGGAGCGGTACGACGAGCCGACCGTCGTCTTTGAGCTGGCCGGTCCATGCGGGCGGAATGTCCCATGCACCGGCGGTGACCACGATCGCGTCGTAGGGGGCGTGCTCGGGGACACCGTTCTCTGCGTCGGCGACGACCACGTTGATGCCGGTGTAGCCGGTCTCGGCGAGAAATCGCTCGGCTCGCCCGGCTGGCCCGGGATCGATGTCGACCGTGGTGACCTGCCCGCCGGGTCCGACGAGCTCCGCGAGGTAGGCGGCGTTTGGACCGTTTGTGCCGATCTCCAGAACACGGTCCCCTGGGCGGAGATCAGCCTGTTCCAGCTGCATAGCCTGAATCTGGGGCGCGGACACCGAGCTGCTGTGGTTGCCGTGCTCGTCCTCCTGGGTGATCACCGCGTTGTAGGTGCTGTAGGCATCCTCCAGCGGGGCATCCGGAACGGCCAGGTGCCGGGGCACCTTGCGCAGAGCGGCCTCCACGCGCGGTGAAACTACCGTGCCGTCTTCCTTGAGCTGGTCAACGGCCGCGTTCCGCAGCTCCGTCGCACGGTTCTCGTCGGGCAGTTCGGTCATATGGCTCGTCTCCTCGTGGTGCGTGTACGCGAAACCGTGATGATGTCGATGGGGCCACCCGCGCGCCATGCGAACCTCCAGCTAAGGCCGATATTCAGCCGACTGCGGCTCCCCGGCGATCAGCGACCGGGTTCTGCGGTCCAGAGCCAGGGCCCCTGCGGAGCGCAGGACTAGGGGCGCTGCGTGCGCGGACATTTCATCCTTCAGAGAGGTCGACGCCGAATGCGATGAGGCCGCTCCCGCTCGGCCGTGGACCTTGTCCTGTGGAAGTTCTGGTTCCAGGTGCCGATCCAGACCGGGTCGGTTCCTGATCGGCCAGCTACTTCGGCCATCGCATGCCTTCTGATGTTCGATGCCGTAGAGCAATTCATCTCGCCGCCAGCCGCGTTCAACGCAGCGGGCGGTTCCGGTCAGCCACCCCGCGACCCCGGCCCACCGGACTCCAGGGCTGCCGGCATTGCCGTGAGACGCCGTAGCGGAGAGGTCAGGAGGATCCCGGCGGGGATCACATGGAGTACGACCCCCACGATCAGCGTCGTACGCACATCGGCGGCCGTAGCGAGGCCCCCGGTTGAGAGGGCGGCGAGGGGCCGGGTGCCGGAGGTGACCCACATGCACACCTGCTGCGCCCGGGACTGGAACTCCGACGGGGTCAGGTACTGGCGCAGGGTCCGCTGAGTCGTCCCGGCCGCCGTGGTGGCGGTCGTCTGCACCGCCGCCCCCACAGCGAGGACGGCGGTCCATTCCGGTCCCCGCCCGGCGGACAGGAGCAGCAGCGCGCCCAATGGGGCGCCGAGGAGCCCGGCGATCAGCAACCGGCCGGGCCCGAGGCGGACGGCGGCCCGGGGCGCGGCCAGCGCACCGACGAGCCCCCCGGGCGCCCGCCGCGCCCATGATCAGCCCGAGCCCGGTGCTCCCCACCCCGACATGGGTCAGGAGCCAGTACGCCGAGACGGTGATCATGAACCCTTCGGCGATGCCGTAGGCGAACAGGGCCTGGACCTGGGGCCGCAGCAGCGGGTGGGCCATTACGAAGGAGATTCCGCCCCGGATCGCCGGGACCATACCCGGGCGCGGCCAGGCGGCCGGGTTCGCGGCCGGGGGCGTGCGCGGCAGACGGGCCGCGCACCAGGCACCAGCCATATAGGAGACGGCGTCCGCCACGAGCGCGCGGACCGCTCCGGCCAGGGCGATGAGAACAGTTGCGGCGACGGTGCCCGCGGTGTCGGCTACAAAGGTTGCCGCGACTAAGCGTGAATTCGCCTCCGGAACACGGTCCGGGCCGACCAGTTCGGCCACGGCGGCCAGCGCGGCGGCCTGATGGGCCACGGTCAGGGTGCCGAGTACCAGTGCCACTGAGTACAGCACGGGCACGGTCAGGGCGCCGAGCGTCCAGCAGACCGGGACGGCGGTGACGGCGACCGCGGACGCGAGATCGGTGGCGATCATGATCGTACGCTTGGGCCGGTGGTCGGCCAGCACCCCGGCCGGCAGAGAGAAGAGCGCCGCGGGCGCGGTGGACAGGGCTGCGAGCACCGCGACCTGGCCCGGAGTGGCCGCGAGATGGACGACTGCGACGACGGGGAGTGCGACGGCATGCACAGCCGTCCCGCCCCAGGAGACCGCCTGCCCGGTGCAGTACGCGAGGAAGACACGGTCCCGGCCCAGCCGCGGCGCGGGACTCGCGGCCCTCCTAGTGCTGGAGAAGGTCACGGTCTCGTCCCCTCCGCCCGGGCCCCGGTGCCGGACGGTGCCGGAGGCGCTGCGGGTGCGTCCGGGGCGGGACCGGCCGCCGGAGAGAGGAGCTGGTGAGGCGGCAGGGCTTCGCGGGCCTGGGTCAGCCAGCCCCTGGTGTGGGCAGGCCAAGGCGAGGTGTCGTCGTCGGGGTACTCGTCCCTCGCCGTCTCCAGTTCGGTGACGGCGGCGGACGGATCGCCGCCGAGGAGCTGGGCGTGGCCGCGCAGTGCCCGGGCCCGGACCCTGTGGTGATCGGAGCCGGGCTCGTCTCTGAGGGTATTGCGCGCGCAGGCCAGCAGGTCAGCGGCCCGCAGAGGCTGGTCGTCAATCACGCACTGGGCCAGTGTGATCTGGACGAGCGCCTCCCCACGCCGGTAGCCGCAGGACTCCCACCGCGTCAGCGCCTGGGCGACCAGCGCCGTGGCGTCCTCGCCTCGCCGTTCCGCGAGACGGACTAGGGCGAGCCCGTGGAGGGCCTGCCCCTCGTCACGCCCGTCTTTCTCGGCCCGCGCGATGTCCAGCGCGCCCTCGTTCCATTCGGCTGCCTCCGGATACTGGCCGGCGCCGAGCAATCCGATCGCGCCGGACAGCAGCATCCGCCGCTCACCGGCACGGTCGCCGTCCGCGCGGGCGGCGGCCAGCCCCACCCGGTGCGCGTCCACCCACAGCGGATGCGGGCGCCGCCGCTGGAACAGCGGCCACCAGCTGTCAACGGTGCGCCAGATGAGACCGGGCCGGCCCCGCTCCTCCAGCGCCGCCAACAGGGAAAGGAGATTGTTGGTCCCCTGGCGCTCCAGCCACTCCAGCATCGCGGACTCGTCGGTCGTGTGGAACGGGAACTCCAGGCCAGGCCCGGCCGGATGCGTCTTGGGCGGTGGCAGAGCGGGCTGCCGCTGGTGGGGGGCGAGCTGGCGCTGAACGGCGCGGGCGCAGACCAGGAACCATGCGGCCAACCGGTCGAGCGCCGGAACCTCCTCCCCTGCGGACAGCTCTGCGGCGTGTGCTCGGACCGCCTCGCCGAACCGGTACAGCGGTAACCGGTCCTCATCTGTCTGCGGGTGCCCGGTGCGTTCGATCAGTTCCTCCTCTTCGAGGATCTGAAGAGCCCAGTCGGCTTCGGCCCAGGGGAGGGTGCAAGCCGCGGCGGCGATGTCCGCGTCGAGCACGGGGACCGGCAGGGTGCCGAGGAGGCGGTAGACGCGTTGTGGCATCGGTTCCAGCTCGGCGTACGCGGCGTCGAACAGGCCACCCGCAGGGGCGCAGCTTGTCGCGGAGGCGCTCACTTCACCAGCTCCCAACGGTCGAGCGGGCTGATCCGCCGGCGCGGCGCCTCGACGAGCTTGGCGTGGGAGAGAGCGATCTGGAGGGCGTGGTGCTCATGTGCTTGTTCTCCTTGTGAGGGTGATCGGTTGCGACGGGCAGACGGGCGCGTGAACACCGGCGCGGGCTGCTCCCGTCGGCGGGCCGTTCGTACGGCGGTGTCCACGGCCGACGTCCTTCGAAGGGACCGGGGTGCGGCAGGGGTTCACAGGAGCGGGCCGAGGTCGTCGGCCAGGTCGGTGGCGGCGGCATCGGACGCGATTGCGCGGGCGCTCCGGGTGCAGACCTTGGCCCGCCCGGTGTCCCCTGCGGTCTGACGGCGACAGCGCAGCCACGCGCTGAGGACCGTCATCCCCGGTGCCCGGTGCCCGGTGCGGCACCGCCCCGCCACTGCCAGCGGCACCACCGTGCGCGCAGAGGACTGAGCGGCGGCGGAGGCAGGCCGGGGGCCGGGCGTTGCGCGGACGCCGCTCATACAGCCACCCCAACACCCGCGATGGCGACGACGGCCGGGCGGAGCGCGCGCTGGCCGGGGATGACCGGACCCGTGCCCCGGGCGAGCACGTGGGCGCTGTCGCACAGTGCCCAGTGCGAGAAGCCCTGCGGAAAGTTCCCGACCTGACGACGATGGACCGGGTCCCACTCCTCGGCCAAGAGGCCGACGTCGTTGCGCAGTGCGAGCAGTTTGTCGAACAGAATGCGTGCCTCCTCGGCGCGGCCGGTGAGGGCCAGGGCGTCGGCGAGCCAGAATGAGCAGGCGAGGAAGGCGCCTTCGTCACCGGTCAGCCCGTCGACCCCGGCCCCGGGCCCAGCGGTGGGGTAGCGCAGGACGAAGCCGGACTTCGTGGACAGTTCCCGCCGTACGGCCTCGACGGTGCCCCTCACTCGAGGGTCATCCGGCGGGAGGAACCCCATGGCCGGGATCAGAAGGAGGGAGGCGTCGAGCTCGGCCGAGCCATACGACTGCGTAAACGAGTTCCGTGCCGGGTCGAAGCCCTGGGCGCAGATCTCGCGGTGGATCTCGTCCCGCACCGCTCGCCACCGCTCCAGCGGGCCGGTGGCGTCGCCGGACTCGATCAGCCGGACGGTCCGGTCGAAGGCGACCCAGGCCATCACCTTCGAGTGGACGAAGTGCCGGCGCGGACCGCGGATCTCCCAGATCCCTTCGTCCGGCTCGCGCCAGCGCTGCTCCAGCAGCTCGACCAGCCGGATCTGGAGCGCGGATGCGCGCGGGCAGGGCTCCAGCCCGTGGCGACGGGCCACATCGAGCGCGTCGGCGACCTCGCCGAACACATCGAGCTGCAACTGCCCAGCAGCGCCGTTGCCGACCCGGACGGGCAGGGAGCCCTTGTAGCCGGGAAGATGGGGAAGTTCGGTCTCGGAGAGGTCGCGTTCGCCCGCGATGCCGTACATGATCTGGAGGTTCTCCAGGTCGCCGCCGACGGTGCGGACCAGCCAGTCCCGCCACGCCCGCGCCTCGTCGAGGTACCCGGCCCGTACGAGGTCCGTGACGGCGAGTGCGCTGTCGCGCAGCCAGGTGAAGCGGTAGTCCCAGTTCCGGCTGCCGCCGATCTCCTCCGGCAGCGACGTCGTCGGGGCGGCGACCATCGCGCCGGTGGGGGCGTAGGTGAGGGCCTTGAGGGCGATCAGGGACCGGATCACCGCTTCCCGGTCCGGGCCGGCGTACGTACAACGGGCCGTCCAGTCGCTCCAGAACGCCACGGTCGCCGCCAGGCTGGCGCGGGGGGCGGTCAGCGGGGCGACGCCGGCGTGGGCGGGGTGCCAGGCGAGGGTGAACGCGAAGTGCTCCCCGGCGGCGACCGTGAACTCGGATACGAGAATCCCGGATTCGTCCCGTTCGGTGGGGGGTTCGGCGTCCAACCACCAGGCGTCCGGTCCGGCCACGGCAGCGAACCGGTCCCCGTCGGGGAAGATCCAGGGCACGACCACGCCGTAGCCGGGGCGCGGGCGCAGCTCGGACCGCATCGGCACCAGCCCGGTGATCCCTTCGACGATCCGCACCAGCTGCGGCGGCTCAGCCCGGTCACTGGTGTGCGGGGGCATGAAATCGGTGACCCGCACGGTGCCCTCGACGGTGTCCCATTCGGTTTCCAGGATGAGGCTGTCGCCGCAGTAGCGGCGCCGGGACGCGGCCGGCGGTGCGGTGTCCGGCGGGACGGCAGGCCCGAGGGTCCAGCCGCCGTGCTCCGGCCCGCCGAGGAGGCGGGAGAAGACCGCAGCGGAGTCGAACCGGGGCAGGCACAGCCATTCGACCGTGCCGCTCCGGGATATGAGGGCGGCGGTGCGCATGCCGCCGACGATCGCGAAGTCCTCAATCAGAACCATGGGGTGGTGCTTCTTTCAGGGTCGGGACGGACGGTGCCGTGGTGAAGGAAGAAGAGGAGAAGGGGGATCGGTGGCGCGACGGCGGTTCGTGCCGGGGCCGGGACGCCGTCCGGCCGGGCGGCTCACCGCGCCACGTCCGGAGCCGAACGGGGGGTCAGGATGTTCAGGGTGTGACCGAGGGCGACGAGCTGTGCGGTGGTACGAGCTCCGGCCCGTACGCGGAGCTGGCCGATCCGGGACGGCAGTTCCCGCAAGGTGAGTGCGGCGGCGTGGGCGATGGCCGGGGCCTCGGAACGGAGAGCGAGCGCAAGCCACAACCGCACCTCGTCCCGGCTGAATTTCGGCTGGTCCCCTGCCCGTGCCGGGGGTTCGGGGGTGGTCAGGTCCCCGGCGGTGATCGCGGCGTGCACCAGAGCGGGCTTCGCCCGGACGCCGTACCGGGCCGCGGCCTCGGTGAGAAGCGGCTGGACGTCCCCGATGGGGATGCGGAGACGGCTCGCCGCTTCGGTCGTCGTCAGACCACCGGCCAGGGGCATCAGCAGTTCCCCGATAGTGGCGCGGGCGTAGACAGGGCGGGCAGCGGAGGCACTGGTTCGGTTGCGAGGCACGGGAGTTCCTGCCGGTGCGAGGGCTGCGGGCGGGCAGCCGGAACGGAAGACGGGGCCGGAGGGTGGAGCAGGAGTACGGCGGCGAGGTGCGCCCGGTCAGAGGCTGCGGCCCGGTCCTGGAGGGCGCGCACCGCGTGTTCGGTCTCGTCGATGGTGCGGCCCAGCTGGCGGGCGATCTGGAAGTCGGCCAGCCCATCGGCCACGAGCTCGGCCAGCTGCCAGTCCGCGCCTTCGAGGATCAGCGGACCCTCGGCGGGCGCGGGGACATGCTCGGCGGTGATCAGCCCCCAGCCCACCGCGCGGGTCACGGGACGGACGAGCCACTGCGGCAGCGGCACCGGATCACTCAAGGGCGCCTCCGGGCACAGACCGCGGACCGTGCGGGTCAGCGCGTCCCGCACATCCCAGTAGGCCGCTCCCAGAGCGCGGGCCGCCTCCCACAGACTCCCCCCGGCGGCGGCGTGCCGGAGCACCGCCAACCCCCGGTCCCCGCCGGACGGCAGGAACAGGGGCGGAAGGCCGGCGCGCGCGCCGGTACCGAGGTTCCGGGACCGGCGTCTTGGACGGGACGAGAGCACCGGGGCCCGGTCCGCTCCGGCGCGCGCTGTTCGCTCCCGGTCCAGGCCGAGAAACCTCCGTACGGGCCTGTCTATGACGCCCGCGAGATAGCCGTCGAGGTCTCCTTCGGCGATCCAGGCCGCCCCGGCGATCGTGTGCGGGTCAGCGACGTACGCCGCCCGGCTGCCCGTCGCGAGGAAGCACCCCACATGGACACGCTCCTCCGGGGCCCCGGGCCGGGCACGGTCACAGAGCACCCGGTGGGCGACCGCGTCCACGCCGGTCAGCTTCCGCGCCGCGCGCACCGCAGCCTCCGCCGGCTGCTCTCCGTCTCCGACGCGAACGGAGGGAAACTGCCAGACCAGCTCGCCCTGGGGCGCGCGGGAGAGGACGAGCAGGGTCCGGTGCTGGTGGCTGATGACCGCGGCGGCGTCGCACGGCGCAGGGGGTGGCGGTGCCGGGCGGGGCGGTGCTGCGGTCGTTGCGGTGTTCACGCGGTTCGTCTCCGGTGGCTGAGGGCGGCGGGCATCCGGTGGGGTCAGAGGTGGAGCTCGGGGCGGGCCAGGTAGGGGCCGCCGTTTGCGGCCTCGGTGCGGTCCTGTTCCCGGCCGTAGACGGCGGGCGGGGCGGTGATCGGCACGGGTGACCGGTCCTTCACAAGTCGAGAGGGCGGACGCGTGGGCGGGCTGGTCAGGCGCTGTGCACGAGGTGGTCGCGGGCGGGTTCGTACAGGTCGGGCATGTAGGTGTCGAGCACGGCGGGCGCCGTGGATATCCACGCGACTTCGGCCACTTCGCGGGGGGAGGCCCGGTAGGCGGTGCCGTGGGTGACGGTGCAGGTGATGTAGGTGAGGTGGCGGCCGGTGGCGGGGTGGAGCCGTTCACCGAGCCGTCTGACCGTGGTGACGGTGAGGCCGGTCTCCTCCCGGGCCTCGCGCGCGGCGGTCTGCTCCGGGGTCTCACCCGGCTCCTGCTTGCCGCCGGCGAACCGCCAGCGCGGCCCGCCCGCGATTATGCGCGGCCGGATCGCCAGGGTCAGGCTCGGGCGGCTGATCACGGCGAGAACGACCCGGACCGGGCCGGACAGGATGTCGGGGTCGATGTTCACGGCGGGGCTCCTTGAGTGCGGGACGAGGGGAGGAGTTCGGGGCAGGTAAGGGGCACGATGGCTGGGCCGGGAGTACGGGCGGCGCGAAGAGCGGGGGTGAGGACTGCCAGGTGCCACGGCCGCAGTCACACCGCCTCCGGCAGCACTGCACTGGCCGGCTCCGCGAGTACCCGCTCCCTCCGCCTGCCCGCAACACCGCCGGTTCTCAAAGCGAAGGCGGAGACGAGGTGGGGAGGGTCAGGCGGAGGGGGCCAGGGCCCATGGGCGAGGAGTGGGCGGGGTGAGGGGCCGGGCGAACCGTTCGGACCACTGTCGGCGTCGGCCCGGGGCGAGGGCTTCTTCAGCGAGGCGGTGGCGCTGGATGTCCGAGGTGCCTGCGGGGGGCTCGACACACAGGGCGTCGCGGAAGTGCCGCTCCATTGGCAAGCTGCTGAGCAGTCCTGCGGCGCCGTGCGTTGTCATCCCGAGGTCGGCGGCGCGCCGGACGGCTTCGACCGCCTGGAGTTTCGCGGTGATGAGGTCCATGTCGCAGGGTTCGCCGAGGTCGAGGCGGCGGGCGGCGTGGTAGACGGCGAGTTCGGTCAGCCGCAGGTCGGCGGCGATCTGGCCGATGCGGTCCCGCACGATGCCTTCCCGGGCGATCCGCGGGCGGCCGGAGACGAAGGCCGTGGTCTGGTCGAGGACAGCACGGTGGATGCCTAGGGCGACGGCGGCGAGGTTGAGCCGCCCGTACAACACCGAACTGGAGTAGGAGACAGCGAGCCCGTCCCCGACCTCGCCGATGCGGTGGCTGTCGGGGACGCGGACGCCGTCAAGGCTCAGCTCGCCGAAGGAGAAGCCTTTGAGCCCGACGCGGGGTTCGTGCGGTGCGAGCGAGACGCCCTTGCGGTCGTGCTCGATGAGGAACGCGGTCAGCCCGCGGCTTCCGTCGCCGGTGCGCACCACCACTCCGTGCAGGCTGCCAACATGGCTGTTGCCGACGAATACCTTCCGCCCGTCGAGGATCCACCCCTTGCACTTGCGGCGGCCGGTCGAGGCCATACCCAGGACGTGTCCGCCAGAGGCGGCCTCGGTGACCGCGATCGTCGGCAGCAGGGTGCCGTCGGCGATCGGCGGCAGCCACTCCTTACGCTGCTCCTCCGTCCCGAAGTGGTCGATCTTCGCCATGCCGAGGATGGACGCCTGAGCGGCGGCCCCCATCGCGGCACTTACCACCGATAGCTCGTCGATGATGACCGCCTTGGCCTCGTGACCGGCGCCCATTCCTCCGTAGGCGGCGGGGATGGTGACGCCGATCCAGCCCTGGCGGGCCATCTCTCGCACCAGTCCGTGCTCGATCTCCCCGCCGGCCTCCATCTCGGGTACGCGGGGGGCGATCTCGGCTTCGGCGAAGGCGCGGACGGCGGCGCGCAGCTCGGGGTGTCTGTCGGGCATCGGCTTCCTCTCCAGGACAGGGCGTACGGCGGATGATGGTCAGCGGGAGAGACGGAGCAGGGGGAGGACCCCGGCGCAGTGCTCCGTGACGAGCGCGGCGAGTTCCTTCTCACTCGTCTCGGGCCGGGGCTGGGTGTCGACCAGGCAGACGGTGCCCAGGACGAGGCCGTCGCGGGGGTCGGTGATCCGGGCGCCCGCATAGGCCCTGATCCCGATCTGGTCCACGACCGGGTTCGATTTGAACCGGGCGATGGCGTACACGTCGGGCAAGATCAAGTTTTTGGAGCGGCGCAGAAGGGAGGGGCAGTAGCCCTCGCGCAGCGTCATCGTCCGGGTCACGTGCGGCAGATCGGGACGTTCATCGGCCTGGTAGAGGCCGATGAACGTCTGATGCTCCCCGATGCGGTTGACCATGGCGTATGCGGCGCCGGCGGCGCGGCCCAGAGCGGCGGCGGCCTCGTCGAGGTCGGGACGCGGCGCGGCGGTGATCCCGAAGTCGGCGAGGCGCTGTTCGCGTACGGCGGCTTCGTGCGCGGCTGTGTCGGGGTCTTCGGTTCGCAGGCCGGGCGGGAGGGGGATCGGGTCGATCGGGGAGGTCACAGGAGCGCTCCTGGGGCGGACGGGGTGGGCGGGTACGTCTGGGAGCGGACGTGGGTGAGGAGGGTGGCCAGGACGTTCCGGGAGGAGCCGGGGTCGCGGGCGTCGCACGTCACCACCGGGACGTCGGAGGTGATGCCGAGGGCGTCGCGGACCTCGTCGGCCGTGTACCGGTGGGGGTCCTGGGCGAATTCGTTGACGGCGATCACGAGCGGGAGGCGGTGACGTTCGGTGAAGTCGAGTGGGGTGAACGCGTCTGCGAGGTGGCGGGTGTCGACGAGGACGACGGCGCCGACCGCGCCGCGGGCGATGTCCTCCCACAGGTCTTCGAACCGCCTCTGCCCGGGGGTGCCGAACAGGAACAGCTCGACAGTCAGGGACGGCGAGGGGTAGGTGCGGCGGCCGAAGTCGAAGGACACGGTCGTCGTGGCCTTGGCCTCACGTCCCGTGAGGGAGTCGGTGCCGGCGCTCGCTTCGGTGACGGGCGCCTCGGTCGTCACCGGGGTGATCTCGCTGACCGCGCCGATCAGGGCCGTCTTGCCCGCTCCGAACCCGCCGGTGACGAGGATCTTCATCACCGCGCGCGCCGGGGAGGTGGACTCACCCGACATGGCCCGCCCCCGCTCCCGCCCTCACGCCGTCCTTGCGGAGGCCGGCCAGGACGGCGTCGAGCACCGAGAGGCCGTCCTCGGCCTCGTCGTGGAGATGGACCATGCGCAGCACCCCCTGCTGCACCAGGTCCGCGAGGAGGACCTTGACCACGCTGGTGGGCAGGGACACGGTGCCGGCCAGCTCGGCGACGGACCGGGCGGCCCCCCGGGCGAGCGCGACAAGCTCCTGCTCCTCCGGCGCCCGGACCTCTGCCCCCCGGCCCGGCACCGCTTCCACCTGGGATTCCATCCGCAACGGCAGAACGGGGAAGGTCCGGCCACGAGTGAGGGCGTAGAGGCGGACCCTGGGATTGACCACCCACGGGGGTTCACCGCTCATAGGTCACTCCCCTTCACCGGCGGCCAGGGGCGCGCGGCTCGGGGTGGCCAGCTGCTCGCCGAGCCGCTTGCCGAGCAGGCCCATCTCGTGGCCGACCGTCCCGGCGTTGGCCTCGGTGTCGGTAATTACGGTCAGCAGTGTCCCGTTGCCGGCGCTCATCACGAACAGCAGGAACTGGGTGTGTTCCAGGAAGAACTGGCGCACCCCGCTCTCCGAGTTGTCCGCGCCCAGGACTCCGGCGGCGCTGCGGCTGGAGGCCAGGAACGACGCGCCCAGGGCGCCGATCCGCTGGGCGTCGTCCACGCTGAGGCCGCTGGAGCAGCGGGCGATACCGTCCAGGGACGCCAGCACCGCGCGGGTGTCGTGCCCGACCTGCTTGGCCAGGTTTTCCAGCAGCCACTCCCGGCCGCTCAAGTCGTTCGGGTTGATGGTCTCGCCGGTCATGAAGTCTCCTTCTGGTCAGGGCGTGTGGTGAGCAGGCAGTCCGGGGTCAGCCGGGGGCTGCGCGCCGCTGTTGCTGTCGGCGGCGCGGCGGGCCCCGGTGCGGAAGGCGTGCACCAGCTGCGGCGTCGCCGCGGCCGGCGTGCCCGGGGGCGCGGTGGCCGGGAAGGCAGGTTCGGGGGAGGGCAGAGGACGGGAGCGGCGCGGGAGCCGGGGCCGGTCCCCGCTCGGGGAGTCCTCGCCCGGCTGGGTCTCCCGGGCCGCCGACGTTGCCGCCGGTATGCGGGGCGGCAGATCCGGACGCTCGCGGACGGGGGTGGCGGCGCTGGTGTCCGGGGCGGACTGCGGGACCTGGAGCGGTCGGTGTGCGGTCCGCCGGAGGAACGGCGGGGCTTCGGGCGCGGTGGTGACCAGCCGCCTCGGCAGCCACACCGAGGCGGTGTGGCCCTCCTCCGGCTCGGGGTTGGCGGACAGTTCGACCCGCAGCTCGTACGATTTGGCGAGCCGGGCGACGACGGCCAGGCCGATCAGCCCGCGGTGGAGACGCTCCCGTTCCACCGCCTGGTCGGGAGCCGAGAGCAGCGCGTTCGCGTCCGCCAGGGCCTGCTCGGTCATGGGCAGCCCGCGGTCCTCCACGGTGATGAGCAGCGCGTCCCCGTCCCACCGGGCCTCGACCCGCACCTCGTGCTGGCTGTAGCGCATCGCGTTGTCGATCAGGGCGGCCAGCAGGTGGGTGATGCCGGGGCCCGCGTACGGGGCGATCCACAGTTCCTCGCGTGGCCAGTACGGCGTCGCGCGCTTGAAGCTTTCGGTCTCGGCGATGGCGGACCGCAGCACCGTGGACAGCAGGACCGGGTCCCGGCTGGACGCGAACGGGGTTCCGCTCAGCACCATCAGGCTCTCGATGTAGTGCCGCACCCGGGTGCTGTGGTGGTCGACCCGGTAGGCCATCCGCATCTCCGGGCCGTCCAGCTCGGCCTCCAGTGCCTCCAGCTCGTTGAGGGCCTTCGATATCAGGGCGTGCAGCCGGGGGGCGATGCTCTTGATCAGGGCCTTCTCGCCCTCGGCCGCTCCCTGGGTCCGGGCCAGCGCGACCGCCTCGACCGCCTCTCCCAGTACGGCGGCCAGCGCGTGGTCGAGGCCGGTGAACGCGTCGGGCGGCGCGGGGGCGGCGAGCCGGCTGGGAGCAGGGGCTGCTGTGCCCAGCGCGGCAGCGAGGTCGTGGTGGCCCTTGGCGAGGACCGAGGCGTACCAGGTCATCCACTCGTACACGCCGGCCATCTGACGGCGCAGCGCCTGCGCGTCCTGCCCGGCGGCGGCGCGTTCGGCCGCGAGCCCGGCGGCCACACAGGCGGCGTCGCCGCCCGCCCACCGGCGCCCGAGCACCAGGATTGCGGCACCCGCCGCTGCCACCCCGGCCACCGGCCAGAGAGGCGATACCGTGCCGACCGTCTCGACGGTCCCCCACACCGCCGACGGAACGCCCGCGCCGGCCAGTGACACCGTGAGATACCGGCGGCGCAGCCGCGACCGCCACTGGGCCAGATCACGGGCGACCGACAGCGGCGCGCTCCCGTGCCGGCGGCGCGGTCCTCGGCGTAAGAACAGAGACTTCATAAATCCTCAAACTTCGCAAAATACGTGAACGGGGCGACTGTTGGGCAGAAGGGAGGAAGGACCGGCTGCCGCGGGGTCCCGAGGTCCCGCGACGGCCGGGAGCAGACGGCGCCCTTCTTCGGCGCCACGGGGCTCACCCCGACTCCCGGGCCGGATGACGGCGGTCCTGTGCGGTGGCCCCGATCGCCACCACGCCGGACCCGGTCCGGGAATTGGGGCCCTCCGGCCCGGGGGCCGGCCGCGGCATTGCTGCGCCGCGACCGACCTTGCCGGACCAGGACCGTCCCGGGGCGTCTCCGGACCCGTGACCACGGGGGAGCCGCCGGGGCCGGAGTGCGCGATGACCCCGGGACGGTCGTCTTATGGGCCGGGCGGGCTCACGGCCCCCGGCTCCAGCCGGGCTGCTCGGCCCCAGGCTCGCCGGGGCCGAGCAGCCCGGTCTCATGGCCCCGGAGCACGGCGTGGTGCTCCGAACGGGCGCCCAGCCGCTCGCACACCGAACGCTCCAGATCCCGCAGACCGCCCCGGGCCGCGACCAGGCCCGCGCGCCGGGCCCGGGGCGCTCCGTAGGCCCAGGCGTTCAGCAGGGTCAGCCCCGACGGCCCGAGGCTCACCGGCTGGGCGGGCACGGCCGGAACCACGCCCCGGCACACGGCCGCGTGCACGACCGCGGTCCAGGTCATCCCCCGCCACCCGGTCAGCGCTGTGCCGGTCGCGCCGAGCCGCTCGTGCACCTCCCGCTCGTCCGCGGCGAGACCGCAGGCGATCAGCGTGCCGACCGGCGTGCCGTGGGCGAGCGCGTCCAGCATCACCGCGTCCCCCAGCTCAAGCGGACCCGCCATCCCGGAAGCCGGAGAGCCGCCCGTCCAGTCGGGGGCCGCACCCCGGTAGAAGCGGCGGCGCCCCGCACCGCTGATCCGGGCCGGACACGACGCGCCCCACAGCACCTGGACCCCGCCGCGCCCATCGGGCACCACGCGCACGTTCTCGAACCGCGGAAGGGCCGCGAGTGCCCGGGCGACCTCCGCGACGACCGGACGCGGAACCCCCAGAGCCCCGCCCAGCCGGCCCGGCCCCGAAGGAACGGCGAGTACCCCGTCCGCATCCGAGCCCGGGAACCGCAACACCACCGCCCCCGCCACCAGGGCGGCGTCGAGAGGCGGCCACACCGCGGCAGCGGCCTGGGGCACCTCGATCGACACCGTCACACCGGCCGCGTGCTGCGCGTCCGGCAGAACAGGGGTGATGCTCGCCGGCTCAGCGGTACAGACAAAGGGAGTCATGACGGCGTTCCCATCGGAGACAAGGACGAGAGGGAAGGAAACAGGGGCTGCGGGGGCTACACGCGTTCGGTCAGGGCGTCCTTCAGGACCGGGCGGAGAGCGACTCCGGTCGGAAGCCCCGCGGGCTCCCGCAGCAGGGGCTGCCACGGAGGGGTGTCCCACACCACGCCCCGGGTCGGCGGCAGCGGAAGAAGGTCCGTCCCCGTGACGATCCGCACGTCGCGCAGACCCTCCAGCGCGGCGGCTGTGCCCGCGCGGATCAGCAGGGTGACACTGGCCACGCCGCGCAGGACCGGGACCGGCGCTGCGCCGGGCTGAAAGACCGGGTGCCTCTCCAGCAGTCGGTTCGCCTTGCGGCCCGCCCTCGGCCCCAGGACGACCGCGTCCAGACCGGCGTCCCGGCACCGGGTCGCGACCACCGTGCCCGGAGCCCGCTCCAGTAACCGCAGCACCCGGTCGGCCGACATCCCGTCGCCGTCCGCGACCAGCGGCCACTTGAGCACGGTGGCGCACGCGGACAGCAGCGAGGCGGGATCGCTCGAACGGGGAGGCCAGACCATGCGAATCACGTCCTTGTGACCGGGGAAGGTAGGGAGTGGAGGAGAGCGCGGCCCCGGACGAATGCGGCGGGCTCGCGGGTCCGTGGCCCGTTCTCGATCACTGGGATGATCGGAAGGGCTACGGTGAGCAAACCGTTTCTGGCGGTCGCGGGGTATCCCTTCGCGGTGCCGGATGCTGCTAACACTGCTAACACCCGTACCCGGCAACGGGGGATGCCCATGGCGCGCACCCGCAACCGCACCCGAAATCATCTGCTGGCGGCTGTGATCAGCGAGATCGGCTGGTCCCAGGAGCAAGTAGCCGCTCATGTCCGGCGCGTGGCCGCCGAGCTCGGCGCCCACCAGCTGACCACGGTGACCCGCTCGAACGTCTCGCAGTGGATCCTCGGATCGCAACCCTCCGGGTCGGCCGCCCGTATCGTGAGCGAAACGCTCAGCCGCGGCCTCGGCCGGACCCTCACCCTCGCCGGGCTCGGCTTCGCACCGCAGGGTGAGGAGCCCCAGGCCGAGCCCGACTGGACCACCGAGACCAGCAGTCTGCTGGCCGACCTGGGAGAGTGCGACATGGACACCGGACGACGCCAGGTCCTGGCGACCTCCGCGTACTCGCTCGCCGGGCTCGCCCTGCCCCCCGACGCCTGGTGGGACAACGCCCCCCGCCGTGCCGCCCCCCGCACCGCCCGCAACGCCACGGTCGCCGCCGCCGACGTGGACAGCGTCCGCGAGATGACCGCCTTCTTCTCGCGCCGCGACCAGAAGCGCGGCGGCGCCGACGGACGCACCGCCCTCGTCGCCTACCTCCGCACCGACGTCACGAACTACCTCAAGAGCCCCGCCACCGACGACACCGTGAGCCGCGACCTGCGCTCCGCCGCCGGTGAACTCGCCTACCTCGCGGGCTGGACCGCGTTCGACACCCGCGAGCACCACACCGCCCAGCGATGGTTCACCCTGGCCGTACGGCTCGCCGCCGAAGCGGACGACCCGCCACTGGCCGGGCACATCCTGCGGGCCATGGCCCACCAGGCCGCCGACCTCGGCCACGGCCACCAGGCCGCGAACCTCGCCGAAGCCTCCCTCGAACGAGGCCGCTACGCCCGGGCCACCGCCCGCGAACGCGCCCTCCTTGGTGTCGTCCACGCCCGCGCGCTCGCCACCGACGGCCAGCGCCGCGCCGCCCTCGCCGCCCTCGCACGCGCCGAAGCCGACCTCGACCAGGCCGAGGCCACCGAGCAGGACGAACCCGGACGGGTCTTCTTCTTCCAGCGCGCCAGCCTCGCCCACGAGACCGCACGCACCCTCCACACCCTCGGCGACCTCGACGGCGCCATCGCCCAGTTCACCCACAGTGCCCAGACCCGCCGCAAGCAGACCTTCCGCAGAACCCACTCCGTCACCCTCGGCTACCTCGGCTCCGCCCAGGCCGAGCACGGCACTCTCGATGCCGCAATCGCCACCTGGACCGAAGCCCTCGACTCCATGGACGGCGTCCACTCCGGCCGCGCCCGTGAAACCGTCGTCCAGATGCGCCGCGCACTCAGCCCGTTCCGCAACCGCTGCCACCGCCCGGCCGCCGACCTCGACGACCGCGCCCGAGCACTCCTCGGCCGCATAGGCTGAACCCCGACCACACCGTACCCGGCGCGCGACAGCGCGCCGGGCATCGAAGGGGGAACGTTCGTGGACAAGCTGGAGATCGTGCCCGTGGCCACCGTCGTCGGCGGCCACACCATCCCGGGCGACGACTACCAGGGCGGCACCGAGGCGATCATCCGCCTCAACCCCGACTACCCTGTCGAGACCGTCCAGGGACTGGAGGAGTTCTCCCACCTGCAGATCGTGTGGCACTTCCATCACTCCAGCCCCACCGACGTGGCCCTGCACGCCCGCAGCCCGCGCAACAACCTCCGCTGGCCGGCGACCGGGACCTTCGTCCACCGCAACCACCGCCGCCCCAACCAGCTCGCCGTCTCCCATCCCCGCCTGCTGCGCGTGGACGGACTCGACCTCCACGTCACCGACCTCGACGCGGTCGACGGCACGCCCGTCTTCGACCTCGCGCCCTGGTTCCCGACCATGGGCCCCCGCGGTGCGGTTCGCACCGCACCCTGGGTCGACGAGATGCTCCCCAATTACTGGAGCGTCGCCCACGAACGCGGCTGAACAGCTGCGGTCCGGGAGCATCCCCGGGGCCTCCCGGTCTGCTGCGGCCGTCGGCGGGCACGGCGACTCGTGCCGGCTCATCATCGGACACCTCCCGCTGCCGCGACCGGCCGGACGACCAGCACCGGGTCCGCCAGGAGCGCGAGTTCGCGGGCCGATTCCGCCGCCATCACGATCGTGATCCTTGCCGTCAGGCCCGTCTCGCCCCCAGCGCGCACTAGCAGACGGCGGGCACGCTCGGCCTCACGGTCAGCAGCCGGGGTGAGGCTGCCCTGGGTCTTGAGCCCGCGAGCCAGGGCGCGGGTGCGGCCGTCGAGGTCACGCCGCAGCGCCGCGCACGTCTCCTCGTCACGAGGGAAGGGCCGGTCGGCGTCCAGCAGCCGGCCGGTGACGGCCAGGACCCGGCAGGAGAGCACCGGCACGGGAACCCGCCTGCGCTTCTGCCGCCGCGCGTGGGCGGCCGACGGCAGCAGAGCACCGTGCCCCGGGCGGAGGCGCCGGAGCGAGCCGAGCACGCGGCCGGCCCTCCGCAGCCCGCCTGGGCGAGGCCCTGCGGGCGCGGGCCCGGCGAGGGGTAACACCCAGGTCGCCAGCGTGGACGAGGTCATGGGGAGCTCCATAAGGAAGGGCTGGGGAGAAGAGGCGGGCGGAGGCGAGGGTTACGGCATGCCTGCGGGGGCTCGGGAACTGCGGGCCCGATCGAGGGGAACGCTCATCCAGACCTTTTTGCCAGGCCGACTGAAGGCGGGGACGGAGCCCCAGGTCTGTGCGACGTGCTTGACCAGGCCGAGGCCCCGCCCGTGCACATCGCCGTCCCCGGGCCGGCGCGGGCACGGCGGGTCGGGGGACCGGTCCTCCACCCCCACGCACAGCCGTCGGCGGTCGCACTCCAGCGTCAGAACAACCGGGTCACCGGGGGCGGACCCATGGGTGACCGCGTTGGTGATCAGCTCGTTCACCGCCAGCAGCAGCAGGTCCGCATCCACGTCGGGGTCCAGTCCGGCCAGCAGGGGCCCCCACCCGCTCAGCACCCGGCGCGCCAGCCTCCTGATCACCGGGGTGTGCGTCTCCAGCGCCGGGAACGCCACACAGCAGCACCCGCCCACCGGCGGCATACCGCCCGCGTCGGGCCCTGGTCGGTCAGGCCGTTCCCAGGCGCGAACCCAGTCCGCGGTCTCCCACGGAGACGGCTCCACCGCGGTGACCGTGACGCCGTTCCCCTTCAGGGCGGCGGCCACCGGGGCGCGGCGCGCGGCGGTGTGCCCGAGCTCGGCCCGCGAGCGGACGAGAAGGACAACACCGGAACCAGCGGCGGAAGACAGCCGGGACCAGCCCGGACGCTCCGCTGGCGTCGTGTCCCGCCCGGTGACATCGGCCACCACGGCCCGGACCGTACAGCCACGGTTGGCGGCCGTGCGGGACAGGGAGTCCAGGGCGGCCATCGCCGCTATCGGGTCCGAGTCGCAGACCGGGTCCGAGTCGCAGACATAGAGGTCGGCGTTTGTCACCACGAGCCCTCCTGAGAACGGGCCCCCGGTACGGGGAGCAGCCGAAGGACGGCGTACCGGCACGGGTCGGGCACCAGCCCTACTCGTCCGGGGCGCAAGTGGTCGTGGTCGCGGAGGGTGAGTATGCGGGCACCGGTCACGGTGACCTGGATGCGCCGGACTGTGGCCTGTACGCGGGGTCTCAGGTGGGCGGGCGAGGGGAGTACGACTCCGTACGCTCCGGTGGCCAGGGCTTTGAGCGGCCTGGCGAACGTGCCGTCCGCGCCGGGGTCGTTGTCGTGTTCGGTGAAGACGTCCACGAGGGCCAGCTCCCGGGCGGAGCAATACACCGCGAGCGCCTGCCGCAGGGCGGTGCGCCGAGCCGCCGAGGCCCCGCCGGGGCGGAGGAATCCGTAGACGGCTGGCCGGCTGACCGGACGCTGTTCGGTGAGCGGTTCCACGACGGCGACCCCACAGTGTCGGAAGCGGATCGGGAGGCTCAGCCTGTCCCGCGCGGGTGCGCCGTCCAAGGAACCGGTGTGGCACTTCCGTGGCACTTGCGCACCCCCAGGGCCCAGCCGCGTGGTTCGATGACCACGGAACGACCACGTGGGGAGTGGCCTGTGGCGACCGTGCACCACTGGAGCGGGCTGGAAGCCCGCGCGTTGCGGCTCGCACTGCGGATGAGCGTCCGCGTCTACGCCGAGCACCTCGGCGTCGGCATCCGGACGGTGTCCAAGTGGGAGCAGCTGCTCGCCCGCACCCGGCCGAGGCCGGACACTCAGGCGATCCTGGACACCGCGCTCTCCCGCGCGGATGCCGCCGTCCACGAGCGGTTCGAGATCTTCCTCACCGACGAGACCGGGCAGAGGCGGGACGGCGGCCGTCGGGTGACGGTCGACCGGGCGTCCGGCGCGGACCTGGAAGCCTGGGCGGACGCCCTCGACCGCACCACAGTGGCGCTGTCCCGGCAGGACTTCACCTTCGCCGCCCCGCAGGATGTCCCCGACGATGTCCAGGCCGAGTACACCGAGCTGGTCAATGCCGAATTCACCAGCCGGCTGGTCTCCGCCTGAGCCCCGAAGGGCTTTGGCGCCACGGATGGCGTGAGCGCTCCCGGGCTCCTCGTTCGCCCTGCCTCGCCCCGGCATGCCGGGCTGTGAAGGCGAGATCATGCACATCACACATCCTTCGCAGGAGATTCCGGGTGCCCGGGGGAGACGCTGAGCCTCAGCCGTGCCGCTGAGGGTTGGTGACCAGCGTTGCGGAACGCTCGCGTCATCAACACGTCATGCCGCGACGAACAACGACATCTTCGGACGGCGGAGACCGGCTTCTGACCCTTGGCACCGGGGCCCTGGACCCGCGCAGTTGGGGCTGCCACACACGAGGAGATGGATTCGTCGCGGCATGACGTGGTGATGACGTCATTTCTCGGGGACCGTTGAAGGGATGTCTGACGAGACGGTCGGGAGGCGAGGAGACGCAGTGGCACCGACACCTGCGCGGGCATGCCGCGTGATCGCGGCGGCCGGGGAGGGCGGGATCTCTGCGCCGTCCACCGGGGCGCCGCCGGGCGAGTGCCGCCGGTGAGCCGTTCTGACCCGGTCGCAGCAACCCCGACGGGAAAGGGAACGGGCTTCCGGGTCGGGCTCCACTGTGCGCTGAAGGAGCGCCGGCACACCGCTCCCGTGGACGGGCGTCTGTTGGACGCCCTCGCCGCCGCCGTGGAGAACGGAGCCGCGTTCATCGACACCTCGGATGCCTACGGCAAGGGGCGTTCCGAGCGGATCATCGGTGAGTTCCTGCGAGCCTGCCCGGGGGCTCCGGTGCGGCTGAGCAGCAAGACGGGGAGTCTGCGGGGTTCGGCCGCACATCCGTACGCGGGACGCCGGTTGTCGTTGCAGCTTCAGCAGACCCTGGAGAACCTCGGTGTGGAGGAACTGGACCTCTACACGCTGGAGTCACTGGACTTCGGCCCCGAGGACCGTTACTTGGGTCCGCTGGTGGAACAGGTCCACGCGCTGCGCGACCTCGGCTATATCAGGGCGATCGGCGTGCGGGTGCCCGAGCTGAGTGCCGCAACGGCCGCGCGGCGGACGACTCAGATACGAAGGTTGCGGTACGTGTTCGAGGCCATCAGACCGGATGTGCTGTGGACGCGGTTCGACGGTTCGACGTCGGCGACCACGATGGTGCCGGAGACGGGGGATCTCTTCTCCTTCGCGGCCCGGGAGGGCGTCGGCGTGGTGGTGGCCGCGTCCCTTCCGCGCCCGTCCCGGGACGGTTCAGCGTCGGCACCCGGTGAGCGGTTGCCTCAACGGACCTGTGGGGATGCGGGTGCGCTGGGGCTGCTGGCTCTGCGCCACGCCCTGCACCGGGCGAACTGCGTCGTCGTCGCAGACTGGCGCAGCCCCTTCACCGAGGTGCGCCGACTTCTCTCCACGCCCCTGACGGCCGCCGGGCAGGGCACCGCCGAAGCGATGGTGCGCGCCAGCGTTCCCCTGCCGGCGGAATTCCTGGCGGGCGCTTGGTCATGAATCGGCTGGAGAGGTCCATCTGGTTGTCGTGTCCCCTCCCTGGAGCATGTGCACGCGGCGGGCGAGTTCGTCCCGGGCGAAGGCGCGGTCGGCAGCGGTGCGGATGTAGGGGCTGAGGCCGGTGAGCTCTCGTGACGAGATCACGGTGTCCAGGCCCTCCCATTCCCGGATGTCCCAGCCGTAGGCTGCGGCCAGCGCGTCGGTGTCGGCGTCGGAGGGGCGGTGGAAGCGGCGCCGGGTGTAGTGGACTTGGGCGAGGTCCCACTCGCGGGGGCCGATGGCGGTGTGGTCCCAGTCGCCGAGCACGATCCGGCCGTCGGTGGTGTGCATCAGGTTGTTGGGGTGGGCGTCGCCGTGCATGAGAGCCCAGGGGCGGGTGAATGGCAGGTGTGGCCACAGCGCGCGCAGCTCGTCGATCCGGGCGACCAGCCAGGTCCGTGCCGGGCTGGACAGCGCGCCGGGGCATTGGGCGATCGCGGAGGCGACGTCGTCGAAGGGGTCCTCGAACCGGTGCAGCGGGAACGGGAGCTCCGGCTGGTCGTGGAGCTGCTTGAGGACGCGGGCCAGCCCGGCGGCATCGGGCCCGGGGGCGGTGGCCGTATCGATCCGCTGCCACAGGGAGACCACACATCCGCGGACCACGAGAGGCTGATCGACTCCGTCCGCAGGGACGACGCAGGGGAAGCCCCGGCCGGCGAGCCAGCGGGTGACCCGGACGGAGGCGGCGACCCGCTCCAGGGCATCGGGCGCGGTCGCGATCCGGATCACCCAGCCGGAGGCGGGCAGGGCGATCACGGCGTTGGCGTGCTGGTGCAGCACCTCCGCCTCCCGGACATCGACGGCCAGGCGGTCGCCGACCTCGGCGACGATGGTCTCGGTGCGGGCATCGGCCAATCGATGAGTAGACACGGCACGAGTGTCACCGACGGGAGCGACGAACTGAAGCGCTGGCCGAAACCAGCCCCGCCCGATCACACGGCAAAGGGGGGGCGAACCGAGGCGTCAGGATTCCAAGAAGTCCGGTGACGGATTGGGGAGCGCGCTGCGGGCGACCTCGAAGAAGTCGCGGACAGCGGGCATCTGGCGGTAGGGCTGCGCGGCATTGAGGACGTCCTGCAGCCGGCGCTGGACCCGCTGGGAGGAGAACGCGGGCAGCAGGCCAACGAGCTCCGTCCCCACGACGGCACCCTGCTCCACCTCCCCGGCCTGCATGTGTCCTACGGCCTGGACGGCCAGGGAGAACGCCCGCAGCCGGGCGTAGCTGTTCCGGCCGGAGCCGCGCAGACGCATCGCCTCCTCCTCGGCCTCGACTGCTTCCCGCCCCAGGCCGAGGTTGCGGAAGCAGTTCCCCTCCTCGTCCCTCAGGTAGGCGAGATCGTAGATGTCGGACCAGGCGGGCTCGCCCGCTCCGTCGGCCCGCTCCAGATATCCGCGCACCTGCCACAACAGCCAGTGGGTGCTGTCCCGGTCCCCGGTGAGCGACATCGCCAGCGCCGCCTTTCCTGTGACGAAGGCGCGAGCCTTCCACGGAGATCTGCCGGTCATCCCCACGGCGCCCTCCGTGTAGCTCAGCGCCTTCTCCGCGTCCAGGGCCCAGACGCTCGTGAGCCCGCGCATCGCCAGTACCCACCCCATCAGCGTCGGATCGTCGGCCTCCTGCGCCGCTGAGAGTGCCAGTGCCAGGAACCGGCCGGCCAGCTCGTGATGACCGACGTCGAAGTGCATCCAGGCGACCCGGACGGCGAACTCGGTCGCGGTCTGGAACATCTCGCCCCGGACCGGATCGCTCATATGCGTGTGCAGCCGCGGCTGCACCACGCGCCGCAGGTAGTCGGTGGCGTACGCGCGCGCATGACCGCCGCCGAACTGATGATCGGACGCGGTCAGCGCCGTCAGCATCGACCGGATCACCTGCACATCGCCGTCCGCGACCGCCAGCCGCGAGCCCTCGGCTGGCCACGGAAACCCGGGCGCGGCGCTGCCGGCCACCGCCATCGAGTCCGGCGCCAGGAACCCGGGCAGAGGAACCAGACCCGGCGCCGCCTCCGGTAAGCCCCCGGGCGATGACACGGGTACGGCCGGTACGACCACCTCACTCCCACCGATGTCGGTGACGGAGGCGAACAGCTCCTGGGCGGGCCTCCCCAGGAGGTGCTCCAGAATGGCCCGTGCCTCGTGCTGGGGCAGGCGCCTGACATCTCCGCGCATCCACCGCTCGAACGTCCGCTGGAGAATGAACGCGTACTTGAGGCTCTTGAGGCCCGGTTGTGCGCTGAGTTCCTGAGCGGCCTGCTGGTACTGAGCATTGAAGACCTCGTGCTGCGTCCAGCGCTTCTCCTCGACGAGCTGCCTGAACAGGGTCTTCCGCATGACCGTCTCTCCTCGTCCGCGCACTCGGCGGCCCGCGGGCCTTCCCTGCCGATCGCCGCTGCCGGATACCGGCGTCCGCCCAGTGAGGGCGGCGCGTCCGGCGGCACGATGAAGATCGCTGCGTAAGGCGACCGACACAGTACGTTTGGTGATCACAGGATGCTCCGCGCGCGCCCAACTGGCAAGACAGCAGGCAATATTGCCTCCCTGGTTGGTTGCTCGGATGCGTGACAACCCGCCACACTGCTGCCATGCCGCAGACGTCCAGCGCCCAGCCCTCCGTCGTGAGGGCCCAACTCGGCGCGCTCCTTACCCGCCTGCGGGAAGACGCTGAACTGAAGCAACATCAGGCCGCAAGCCAAGCGGGCATCGACCCCGGCACCCTTAGCAAGATCGAATCAGGACTGCGAGGACTGGCCGCACCGACCGCCCAGCGCATCCTCGACTGCTATGGCGTCACAGACGAGACCGTCCGCACCGAAGTCCTCGACCTGATGCGCCTCGACGCCGGCCAGCGTCGGCGCCCCGCCTGGTGGAAGCGCCACCACGAAGTCCTCAGCCCCACCGGTCTCGACGGCTACCTCGCACTCGAAGCCACCGCGACCATGATCAGCAATTACGAACCGCGCCTCATCCCCGGACTCCTCCAGACCAAGGAGTACGCCCGGACGGTCATCGCCGCCACCCGGCCCGATCTCACCGACACCCAGACCACCCGGCTTACAGAAGTCCGTCTGGCCCGCCAGCGCAAACTCCTCGCCAGCCGGGTTGCGGAGAATGATTTCCACCTCCGGGCCCTCATCGACGAAGCCGTCCTAGACCTCCCCTTCGCCGACGAGGCCACGACCCGAAGACAGATCGAGCACCTGATCGACTCCTGCGACCACCCCCGGGTATCCCTCCGGATCAACCCCCGCTCCGCCGCATTCCACCCCGGCCTCACCGGGGCCTTCGTCGTCATGACCCTCCCGCCCCCGGCCCACGACGTCGTCTGCGTCGAGATCATGCGCCGCTCCCTCTACATCGAGAACGAAGAGGACATCGCCCAGTACCGAGGGGCCTTCGCCACTCTCTGGGAACAGGCCACCCCCACCCCCAGCACCCGCACCTACCTGATCAACAAGCTCAAGGAGCTCACCGCGTGACCACCAGCACCACCACCCCCGGCCCACCGGACCGGACCCATCTCATCTGGCGCGCCTCCTCCTACAGCGCCGGCGCGGGCAATTGCGTCGAAGTGGCCACCGGCCAACCCGAACGCATACCTGTACGCGACAGCAAGCGCCCCTCCGGGCCGCACCTCCTCGTCGGCCGAGCCGCTTTCACCGACTTCCTCAGGTTCGTCGAGTCGCACTCCCCCCAGCAGCATTCCTGACAGCTCGATCCGCCTCGCCTTTGCCACACTGCGAGGGGCCACCTGCGGAAGGTGGCCCCTCTCCGAACACCAAGCCAAGCACTCGACCGACAGCAGACCGCACAGCACGGGATACTGCAGAAAGACTTCGTCACCGCGACCGCGACGGCAAAGATCCACTGTGTCTGGAGTGGAGGCGGCGGCCGGCCCACGACGCCGTCGCTGATGAGGGTCACGGTGTCACTTGCGGGGTTCTGGACCTGTTAGGGATCTTTGTGCTGGTGAGACCGCAGGGCAGGTTGCGACGGAGCCTGACTATCGAGCGCATGTTTGACAGTTGGGCGGGAGTGGCGAGGATGGGCCGGGGGTATCGCTTCGAATGAATCGCTCGGTTTGCTCGCACAGGAGGTCGGAGTGCTCGAACTCACCTTCGCCTGGCTAGAGATAACCGGCAAGTGTCAGCTGCTCTGTGAGCACTGCTACGCGGATTCCGGTCCCCGGGGCTCCCACGGGCCGATGGAGTCGGACGACTGGCGGCGCGTGATCGAACAGCTCGCTGCCAGGGGAGTCACGATGGTTCAGTTCATTGGCGGTGAGCCGATGCTCCATCCCGACTTATCGGCACTGATCGGGTTTGCCCTGGACCGGGGCCTGCGGGTGGAGGTGTTCTCCAACCTGGTGCACGTCCCGGCCAGTCTCTGGCCTGTGCTGGCGAGACAGGGGGTATCGCTGGCGACAAGCTACTACTCGGACGATCCGGCTGAGCACGCGGCCGTCACCGGACGGCCGAGCCACGCCCGTACCCGGGCGAACGTCGCGGAGGCTGTTCGCCGCGGAGTACCTCTCCGCACCGGGGTGATCGATGTTCGGGAGGGCCAGCGGGTCTTCGCCGCCCAGCGGGAGCTGGAGATGCTCGGGGTCCAGCAGATCGGTACCGACCGGCTGCGGCAGGTCGGCCGGGGAGTACGGGAGAGCGCTCCGGACACCTCCCAGCTCTGTGGCCACTGCACCTCGGGGGTGATCGCCATCTCTCCGGACGGTTCGGTGTGGCCCTGCGTCTTCTCCCGGTGGCTGCCTGTCGGAAACGTCCTGGACGCGGCACTGGCCGATATCCTGGCCAGCCCCGAGGCCCAACGGGTGCGGGACGAGCTGACGGCTGACTTCGCTGCCCGCGAGGTCGCCATGGAGGGAGACAAGCCGAAGCCCCCTCCGCTGTGCGACCCGAAGTGCGGGCCGGCCTGCGGACCGGCCTGTAACCCCTCATGCTGGCCGACGGGCGCGGGTCCCTGCACGCCGAATGGGGGCTGCCAGCCGAATTACGACTAGGAGCAGCGTGTTCGTCGACCGGGTCCATGTACCGGAGGGGCTGGCCCCTGAGCGCACCGGGCGAGGCGAGTGGCCTTTCACTGTGCCCGCCGTCGCCCAGCTCCTTGACGAGGATCTAGCCTTCGTCCGGCCTGTGACGTTCCTGGTCGGGGACAACGGCTCGGGGAAGTCCACCCTCGTCGAGGCCATCGCGGAGAGCTTCAAACTGGATGCCTACGGTGGTCGCCTGGCCCGGGTCCACGGCCGTCCCGACCCGACCAAGACTCCGCTGGGTGAAGTCCTGCGCGCGGACACCACCCGGGCGGGGGCCCGGATGCTCGCCGGCCCCCGGAAGAACAAGAAGGGCTTCTTCCTGCGGGCCGAGACCGCGTTCGACATGACCGAGAACCTCGGGGGAGTGCCGGGCTACTGGGACGAGGACACCAGCGCCATGAGCCACGGCGAAGGCTTTCTCACCATGTTCCGGGCCATGTTCGCCGTGCCCGGCTTCTACGTCATGGACGAACCGGAGGCCGCCCTGTCCTTCACCTCCTGCCTCCAGCTCGTCGGCCTCATGCACCAGCTCGGTGAGAGCGGGGCCCAGGTCGTCTGCGCCACCCACTCACCCATCCTGGCCAGCACACCCGGCGCGGACATCATCGAGATCGGCGACGACGGCTTCCACCGAACCAAGTGGGAGGACCTGGAGCTGGTCGACCACTGGCGCCGTTACTTGAGCAACCCGACCGCCTACTTGCGCCACATCGTCCCGTGACCGCCGCCCCGGGCCCCGATGAGACCGCCGAGGCCGACCGCCGCTTCCGTATCTGGATGCGCCGGAACCTGGACCGTGCCGCCGGCCATTTCAGCCTCACCGTGACCGGCGAACCCGTTTTCGGCTGGCGCTACCGCTCGATCAGTGCTCCTGCCGACAGCATGGAGGGACCGCGATGGCTCCGGGTCGTCTCCGAGCAATCGGAGTGGGCGCACGGGAACGGCTGGACGGGGAACGTCGATGCCAATGAACTGGCGGGCCTGCCCAAGCCCCGCGTGCTCGACGTTCACGAGTGGGACGAGGCGGGATGGCGGCGACAGCGCGCCGAAGTCATGACCTTCATGCCCGGGACAGCTTGGTCGACCACTGACACGCCACCGCCAGGACTCGCTCCACCCACTATCTGGTGGGAAGATCTTCAGCAGACCCTGCGGAATCTGGCAAGCACACCAACTGAGCGGATCAGCACCGACCAGGCCAAGGTCGACCGCCGGGTGCGTGCTGCGTTCGGCGACGACACCGATGTCCGAATCCAGCGGTGGGAGACGGTCCACGGCGATCTCCACTGGGGCAACCTCATGAATCCCCTGACCATCCTGGACTGGGAACTCTGGGGCCGGGGGCCCGTCGGTACCGACCCGGCCACCCTCTACTGCTACAGCCTCACCGAACCCGGCCTCGCCCAAACGGTCCAGGACCGCTTCCCCGTCCTCCGCACCCTCGACGGATACCGCGCCCAGCTCTACGTTGCCGCCCGATTGCTTCACCGGATTACCCTCGGCGACCACCCTCACCTCGCCGAACCGCTCAAGAACCACGCGCAGTGGCTTTTGCGAAGCGCCCGCGGTTAGTCACCGCCCCATGCCGGGTGACGATGTGGTGGAGCCGTTATGGGAGCGGAAGTCCCACCTCGGCATTCGCCAACCGCACGACCGGCAGCTCCATCAGGCGCTGGAGGCTGCGGTTGACCGCGTGCTGGTCCACGACGCTGCTCGCCCTCCGGCTTCCGCACTCCCTCCGGGGGACGCTTCCCTCGCCTTCGTGGAACAGTCCCCGTACACGCCGGTCGTGGGCGCACTGACCGCTCTGGTCCAGAAGGCCGGCTGGGCAACCGAGGAGTCGAGCCGCTTCATCACCCACGACCCGCTGGAGGCGGCCCGGACGGACCTCGACCGCTCCCGGGCAGCCGGGCTCCTCGTCGCCGACGTCTCCGGGCTGGAGACCCCTCCCGGTACCGCGCTGCTGATCGGCGCGGCGGCTGCCCGAGGGGCCCGCATCGTCGCCTACTACCCCCGTACGGTCCTGCCCCACGCCTCGGGCCGAGAGCCCAACTGGCGCAACCTCATGATCCAGTACGCCGCCGAGGCCCGCTTCGCCAACCCGGAATCCCTCGTGGCCTGGCTGCGCCAATGAGCGGAGACCTCGCCTTGACCGGCCGCCGCACCCTCGTCGTCGAAGGCTGCGACGGAGTCGGCAAGACCACCTTGGCCACCCGCCTGGCCCAGGACCACGGCTTCACCGTCATCCACTAAGAGGCTGCCGGTGGCCGCCGGCATGGTGGACGGACAGGAAGTGGGGGCGGGTGGCGCCTTCCCGGGGCGCCACCCACCCCGTCGCTAGGCGCTTCGCGGCACGGCCAGGACGTAGACGATGAGCGGCGGCGCCAGTGCGCTGATCAGGGCTGCCGTCATCTCGGAGAGCAGTTCAGCGAGCTGCTGCGGCGTGATGGCTCCCGTCAGGACCAACATGCACAGCACCGGCAGGAGCAGGAAAACGAGCCTGTGGAGCTGTGTGAAGGAGAACGGAATCCCGTCATGCGCGGCGGAATGGGTCATCATGGAGGTGTGTCACCTCCCCTCTGCGTGAGCGGCGGATTGGCACCGTCGGCCCCGTGTTGCTGTGGTAGGTGCGCGGGGCCGGCGGAGTATCAGGGGTCACTGCACGGGATCTGCGCCGCCCGCGGCCTCCTCCACAGCGTCGGCAAGTTCCCGCAGCACGGCCTTCCGCTCCTGGGGAGCGAGATGCCGGTACAGGGACCAGGCGCGCTCCACAGGCGATGGCGAGCGCTCGTCCCGCGCCATCCACGCCAGGAGGACAGTCCGTTCCTGGGGGGACAGTTCGCGGATGGACCGGGAGACATCTTCCGGGGCGACGGAGGAGACGCCCCGGGTCAGCGCGGCGTGGCACCGGGAACACAGGGCGACGAGGTTCTCCGGGCCGCTCGTGCCGCCCTGGGAAAGCGGCTGGATGTGGGCAACCTCCAGCACGGCAGGACCGTCAGGTCCGTCGAAGTAGCCTTCGCCGGCCGCGATGCCGCAGTGTGAGCAGCGGAAATCGTCTCGCTTCATCACCTCACCGCGAAGCACGGTGGAGACAGCGAGCCGGGCCCGCCTGTGCGCCGGGTCCCACACGGGTTCGCCCACGCCTTCCAGGCGGTACAGGGCACCGCCGGCAGCAGTGCGGTCGAGGGCGATCTTCCAGCCCTGGCTGCGCAGGTCCCGCAGGCGCCGCAGAATGTCCGTGCTGTCCGGAAATGCCTTGTGGAGGTCGTCCGGGGTGAAGGAGTTCCCTTCCCCGGCCTCCGTAACGAGCCATGCGGCCAGGCGGACCCTGGCGCCGCCCGAGTCGGCATCCCGCCAGTCGGGGGGTGCGGAAGTCGAGGTCATGCGGCTCTCCTCTCTCTCAGGCGGCTGCTGCTCGATCCCGAGCATCGACCCGAACGGTACCCTGCGCGGCAGGTAGGTGGCAACCTAGGCGGCAGGGTGCGGCAAGGGTTAGGTTGCCGCAGTGTTGCCGTCGTGGAATCTGTCCGGTGAGCGCTTGTCTCTAAAGGTCACCAGGTGTGACGAACCCGTATCTCACAGCGGTGGGGTCTCCCCTTCCGGGCCGCCAGGGCGAAGGGTGCGCCGGGGAAGGAGGATGGGCCGTGCTTCGGTACTGCGCGGATCGGTAGCGTCCGAATCGCAGGTCAAGACTTTGGGCGACAAGGTACAGAGCCTCGATCGTCGATGGCGGCCGAGCGGCGGGTGAGCTGGCTATCACGGTCGTCGTCGGCATCATCGACCGCCTCACGGTGAATGGCTTCACCATCGCGCTGCCCGGTCAAGACTCGGCTGTGGACTCGGGGGACGAACTCCTGGCCCAGGCCGGAGTCGTGCTCGCCGCAACCGTCCTCTCCGGCGGGGTACAGCTCATCGACACTGCTCGCGCCGCCCCGGAAGAGGCCGCTGCCGACGCCCGGGCGCGCCTGCATTACGCTGTCGGCGCGGTGCTACAGAGCCTCTCGATGGTGACGGCGAGGACTGGGTGGATGTGGAGGACAACGACCTGTTGAGCCCCTGCACCGCCGCCGTGCTGCGCTTGGCGGGCGAGGAACTCGCCGACTTGGCCTGGCAGGAGGTCGTCGCCCTGGGTGACGAGCCGTTGTCCCGCAGCGTGGGCGGAGTTTTCGGTTCTCTGTCCCCATCACGCTTCACCGCGGCCGGCAGTGGCGCTGGCGGCGAAAGGGACAGCCCGCGTCCCCGCACCCGCTACCGCCCGCACCGCCCGGACCCCACGCGTACGCGTTGAGGCGGGTCACTCCCGCAGGCTCGTTGAACCTTCCGGACTGGGTGAAACTCTGCTCTCCCGCGTCCGGTGCCGGCACGGGCAGCGTGACCCCGGCGAGCGTCAGCGCGCCGGGGACCGCCACCGAACGCCATCCGGCCCTCCACCGGAAACGATCACCCGGGCCGGACACGGCCACAGCCGCCGGATGCCCGCCCGGCCTGTGATTCATCGGCATGATGAAGTCCCCTCTCCCTCAGGGCGAAATCGCGGAACACGACCGTGTGCGGCGTGCTCGGCATCGCCTCTGCCCGTGGGATGCCCCGCCCCCGTACACAGCTCACGCCGGAGAACTTCACCCGAAGGAGCTCCCGAAGCCGTCCCGGAACCGAGCAGCGGCACCGGTTGTCAGGAAGGCGGCCGGGCCCGTGCTGTCGCGGGAGGACAGGCTCACGCGGGTATCCGTTCCCCGCGCTGCCGGGCGCCGCCGGTGCCGCGGCTCGTCAGCCGCACCCCACCACCCGCCGGACGGTGCCCGCGGGCCGCCGCGTGCAACAACCCATACGGTGCAGGGCGCCCGCCATGACGAGCCCGCCGGCCTTGACCGTGTCCGGAGCGCAAGGGTGTCGTTGGCCCTGCGTGACGCCGAACGTATATGAGGACCATCATCCCGCCGCGCGGGTGGGCGCCTACTGGCTCAGCCCGCCGCCCGCACTGCGCGGACGGCCTGGTGAACACGCCCGCGCACCCGACCGGACCCGACTCGCTGTGCCCTGCGACTGCCCGGTCACCGCGCCCGGCTGCTCCTGTCCGGCCCTCCAGCGTCCCCGTCCGCGGCCACCCGGCCGTCATCCCCACGAGGGCTGAACACTTTCGGACAGCGCTCCCGGGCGAGGGAAGGCACAGACTTCGACCGTGCCGCGCGGAGCGCCGGTTCAGCGCAGGGAGCCCGGTCAGGGGCCACGGCCCTGCCCCTGCGGACTGGCGGGAGCAGCGTGGGGCCGGCCTGCCAGGACGCGCGACGAGAGCCGCCCGGGGGAGGGGCGGGGCCGCGGTTCCCGCTGCGAGGACGGCCGACGGCCGCCGCCGGGTATTGCGGTTCGCGGGTCGGCCGGGGGAGGGGCGCAGCCGCCGTCGGCGGGGGTCACGTCGCCGCAGTGGGGACCACCTCCCCGCCCGGCCCCCGGGCGCCTCTCCGCAGCCCGGAACGCCCGGGCGCACGCCGCCGTCCACTTACCGCCGACCGGGTATGCCGCGGCCGACGCGGCATACGAGCAGGTCGTCGTGATGCCGTCGGCGGCCTTCCCGGAACCAGGACCCTCTGGGTGGGGCGGGCGCCGGCGGCTCATGAGGTTGGGGCTCGGCCCCGGCAGGGGCCGAGCCCCTTTGTCGTGACAGGGTGCCCCGGCCGTCGAGCCGTGCGCGGCGGAAGCTGTGTGTCAGACGCTGCGGGTGATTTCGTGGGCCTCCAGGCCCCTGTCGCCCTGGACGACGGTGAGTCCCCCGCTCGCCCTCCGTCAGTTCGCGGAATCCGCTGCCGGTGATCGCGGAGTAGTGGGCGAACAGGTCCGGCCCATCGTCCTGGGCGATGAAGCCGAATCCCTTGTCCGGGCTGAACCATTTCACCACGCCACTGGTCATGAGGTGTCCTTGTACCGTCGTTGAGGGCGGCCCGAGCCCGGGCGCGTTCCCCCAGCTGATCCTCTGCCCCGGCCGGAGCTGGCCACCTCACTTCTACTCCGCCCCGGCCCGCCGGGCGTGCACTCCCGCTCCGTTCGGGTCCGATGACACCCGAACGCCCCGCCGCCGGAGCCGCACGTCACCGCGAGCGCCGGGTCCAGGGGACAGAGTCCCAGGCCGGCCTGGGGTACGGGGAGGGCCCGGCCGGCAGCCGAAGATTCCGCGGCGGCCACCACATGTGCGGGTCCCGCATCCACGGGCCAGGTCCTGTGTGCGGATGCGGGACCGTACGACGGGGGCGCCATCCGGCCGGGCTCCGTCCCCGGCCCAGCCCGGCTGCTGCCCCCTCACCCTGCCCAACGACTACCCGCCCTCCCCGGACACGGCCGCTGGGCATGTCCCCCGGCCGCACCGGACGGCCCGCCGGTACTCCCGCGAAGAAGACCCGCGCGGGCGGGGTCCGGCCGGCCTTTCGGAGCATGCTCCGGACCGGCAGCGCATGGTCCGGCCCGGCTCACGTCATACTGCCGACCGGGGCCGGGGCCCGGTCGGCCACGCAGAGACCGGGCCCCGACCCGTCGGCGCCCTGTTGCGCAGGGCTGTGCCTGCGACAGGCCGAGCCGGTGCCCGCCGCGCCGCACCCGGGGACCGGGCGCCCATGACCGGTGGAATGAGCGCAACGGTCATCTCCTCGCGGGGCCGTGCGCCGGCGCGGGTCCGCCCCGGTCACTCTCCTGCCGCGGCACCCAGGCGCAGCCGCCCCGTCCGGACGCATCCGTACGTCGCACGGGGTGGTGCAGCAGTTCGTGCGGTTGACGGTTCATGCAGCTCTCCAGCGCCGGTAGGCCCCTGGGGGGAGGTGTCAGGGGTGGGTGGGCCCGTTGGTGCCGTTGGTGAGGGCGACGACGCCGACGATGGTGGAGTTGTTGGCGAGTCCGCCGTTTCCTCCGAGGCGTCCGGCGCCGCCGTTTCCTCCGGTGGAGGTGCTGCCGAGGCCGACGACGGTGAGGGGGCCGTTGTTGCCGTGGCCGCCGTGCCGCCTTCCGATCCGGTCTGGGTGGTGTCCGCGCCGTTGCCGCCCCGCAGGGTGACCCGTCCGGTGACGTCGATGCTGTCGTTGTTGGCGTTGCCGCCGTTGCCGCCGTTGCCGCCGTTGCCGCCTTCGCCGTTGGACCGCCCGGTGCCGCCGGTCACGCTGATCTCGTTGGTGAGGCCCGACAGCAGACGGGTCCTGATGCGGGCATCGTTGCCCTTGCCGCCCGCGCCGCCGTCGCCGTTGAGCCCTCCCGTCCCGCCCCGCCCGCCGATGGCGCGGACGGTGTTGTTCTCGCCGCCGCCGTCGATGGTCCGGTTGTTGCCCTCCCCGCCGGGCCCTCCTTTCTCGAACTGCTGGACGTCGCCGTCGTAGCGGTGTCCGCCGGTGACGGTGACGGAGTCGTCACCGTCGGCCGGCGTTGATGGTGCCGTCGTTGCCGATGCCTCCTTCGCCGCCGCTGCCCCATCCACTGCCGCCGCCGGAGCCGCCCGCCCCTGCCTCTCCTCTGCCTCCGCCGGCACCTCCTCCCCCTCCTGCGCGGCCACCGCCCGGCCCGCCCGCTCCCCACAGCGACACCGTCACCTCCCGGACCCCCTCCGGGGCCAGGAACACATAGGAGCCGGGAGCCTCGAACACCTGCGAGCCCGCCTGTTGCGCGCTGCCGGCAGCGGCCTGCGCGCCGGACCGTCAGCGGTTTGCCTTCCCCCACGACGGGGCAGGCGTCCGGCACCTGACTACCGCGTCCGCCCAACAGCCCACGGCGACGACCATGGAGTGCCCATGACCGTACCGCCTCCCCTGCGGCACCGCACCGCCCTCGTCACCGACCCCGCCACCGGCACCGAGACAGCCCTCGTCGAACTCGAAGGCGAGGCCGACTTAGCCGCAGAACCCCAGCTCCACCAACTGATCGGCCTGTGCCTCACCCTCCACCCCCACAAGATCATCATCGACCTTACGCGCCTCGCACTCCTGGACAGCGCAGGACTGCGCGCCCTGAAGACCGCAGCCGCCCAGGCCGGCGCCAGCGGGGTCGGGGTCGTTCTCGCGGGCTACCCGCCGCCACTGGTCCAGCGCCTCCTCGACCTCACCGGCACACCCCTCGGCCCCCTCCACCCCCCGCCCCTGCTCCCGCCCTCGCCCGTCCGGCCCGCAACCGGTCCCGCGGCCCGGCGCCTTCCCGCCGCTGTCCACCGCGCGATGACCGCCTTCGCGTCCGCGACCATCCTCGCGTCCCTCCTCACCGGCGGGTAGACAGGGAAGAACACTCCCGAAGGTCACGCGCCCCGGGACCTGGGACACGACGAGGCCCTAACTCAGGCCAGGGCCCTGCTCGCGGAACCCACCGCGACCAACACCACGGCTTCTGGAAGACCCGGCCGACGACGCCACCATGTCCTGCCCACCGTGCCGGCCCAGCGCGGGGAGGCGCGCCTCCGGCGCCCATGATGATCTCGTCGATCTCCGGCTGGAAGCCCGGTCCCCAGGCCCAGTACGGCTCCGCCAAGGCGGCGCAGATCCATATGGTCGCCTCGCTGGCGCGGGAGCTGGGGCCGGACGGCATCCGGGTGAACGCGGTGTCGCCCGGCTCGATGCTCATCCCGGGCAAACGCTGGGATCGAATGCTGCGGGAGGACCCCCCGGCCTACGAGGGGTTCCTGGACGAGTTCCCCGCTCGTTCCCTCGTCGCCCCGGAGGAGGTCGCGGAGGTGGTCGCCTTCCTGCTGTCCGAGCGTTCTCGCGGTATCTCGGGGGCGAACATCCCGGTTGACCGGGCACAGAACGCCCCTACTCCCGAGGGCTATTGAGGCTTCAGGCACTTACCTCGAGCACCGGCTTCGCCCTGCGCTCGAACTCGCGCACCGAGGGCTCCTGCCGGTGCGGGACGAGCCGCAGCCGGAAGTCCCGCAGGGCCTGCACGGAGCGCTCCGAGTGCACCCCTTCGAGCCCGTCCAGGGCACGGGTGGCGGTTCCGGGCGCCTTGTCCAGGCGGCCCTGCTGGAGGCGGGCTGTGGCGAGTACGGATCTGCTGATCGCCTGCCGTCGGCGGCGTTCCGCGTTGGCGTCCACGGATGCCTCGGCGAGCCGTTCCGCCGGCGCCGCCTCTCCGAGGTCCCGGTGGCAGAGCGCGGCCTCGGCCTCCAGATAGTGGGCGTCGAGAAAACGAACCCATACGGATTCCTGGGACGCGCCACTGCTTTGGTCGAGGGCGTTGGTCGCCGCGTGCAGGGCCGTGGTGGCGGCCTTGCCGTCACCCAAGGACGCATGCCCCGGTGATTGAGTGCCGGGCATCCGGTCGCTTCACAGGGCACGGCTCTCCGGGTGAGGTTGTCCGCCGGCGGTCTGGTGTCCCAACTCGAACAGGGGAGTTGGATTTGGATCGATTCCCACTGTTGGTACAGGTCGTGATCCTCCACCTGTGCCCTTACACAGCTCGGGCTGAGTGGCGAGTCCGTCCCGGTGCGTTCTCGGAGGGTTCATTGACCGGGTGGAATCCGCTGACGGCAGACAGGAATACGGCCCGAAAGAGTGGAAGTAGCGGCGTTGCTATGTCAACGTACAACACCCCCGGCAGAGCCACTGATCACTAGCCCGAGCCAAACCCTTCCTGCCGACGGCACCAGCAGGCGGGCGACCTCCGTCCCTTCTGCTGACCCTGATGGAACGGATCTATAGCCGACGATCCCCGGTTCGCGAAATCGGGGATCGTTCGGATCCTTGATCTTGTTCGCAGGGCTGCTTGGCGGTGGACCCGCAGCGGACACCCATGTGTGCTGCCTGCTGTCGTGACGGCCAGCAGTCAGCCCTCCAACTTGCAGAAGGAGTCCGTCTCAAGCCTGCATTGGAAACCTGCCGATTGCTCCACCATCTTGACCGGGACCATGAATGACCACGCTTAGCGCGACCGCGAACAATCGTCTCGTCTCTCGGGGACTTCGGACTCCCGTCGGCACATCCGGCTTGGAAGTCGGCAGGGAGTTCCGCCTGTGAGAGCCACATCGCCAACGGGTCGGGACGAGCTGCTGACGGTGCCGGAAGTCCTTGCCGAACTGCGGGGAGTCTCGCGCCGCACTTTCTACCGCTGGCGCGAACTGGGCACCGCTCCCACGGCCCTGAAACTCCCCAATGGGGAACTACGCATACGACGCAGCGCGCTGAATCAGTGGCTGTACGAAAGGGAGATTGACGCAGCTTGAGAACGACCGACGTCCACATCTGGAAGACCAGAGAGAAGCAGCAGCGGGGCAAAACCAGTTACGAGATCCGGTGGACTGTCGCGGGGCGAGAATTTTCTCGCTCGCGGCGTACCTCGGGGCTTGCGACCAAGCTGCTGGCGAAGCTGACCATGGCTCAGGACGCAGGGGAGCAGTTCGACACGGAGACCGGTCTCCCTCCTTCCATGGAGAAGAAGGAGCCGGTCCTCACGTGGTATGCCTTCGCACTTCGGTATCTACGCATGAAGTGGCCCCATGCCTCGCCGAACTACCGCGACGAGATCAATGAGGCGCTCACCGCGGTCACGAAGTCCCTCCTGCCGAGCACCCCCGGGCGGCCCAAGGAGGAGGCCCTCCAGAGGGCTCTGCGGGACTGGGCCTTCGTGCTGCCTGGACCCGAGGAACGCGAGGTTCCCGAGATGCACAAGGCCGTGCTCGTCTGGGTTGCCGAGAATTCCCCTCCGCTCGATTCCCTCACCAACAGCGAGGTAATGCGCAAGCTGCTCGACTCCCTCAAGCTGAAAATCGACGGGAAGGCGGCTGCGGGAGAAACGGTCCGGCGCAAGCGCAAAATTCTCGTGAACGCTTGCAACTACGCAACGGAACTGGGCAATTTCACCGATAATCCGGTCAATGCCGTTGCCTGGCAGAAGCCTGCCAAGGTCATACCGGTCGATCCGCGCGTCGTCGCCAATCCTAAGCAGGCGGCGAACCTGATCGATGCGGTCTCGTACGTCGGCGGCTACGACCGGGCCCGGGGGCGTCGGCTGGTGGGCATGTTCGCTGGGATGTACTACGCCGGTATGCGCCCGGCGGAGGCTGTCGGGGTGGCGATCCAAGACTGCCACCTGCCGGACGAGGGGTGGGGGATGGCCAATCTCCACCGCACCCGCCCGACCGTAGGCAAGAAGTGGACGAGGACGGGGGAGGTTCATGACGATTGCGGCCTGAAGAACCGCGAGCCCGAGGAGGTCCGCCCCACACCCCTGCCGCCTCTGCTCGTGGCCATCTGGCGGCAGAGCATTGAGACCTTCGGCACCGCCGATGACGGCCGGCTCTTCTTCAACGAGCGGGGAGGACTGGTCGGCTCTTCCACATACTCCCGGGTTTGGTCGGAGGCACGTGAGTTCGGCCTGGCGCCGGAGCTGGTCAGCAGTCCGCTGGCGGACGCTCCGTACGATCTCCGCCACTCGGTGCTGTCCACCTGGCTGAACGCGGGTGTGGATCCGACGGAAGTCGCCGAGCGGGCGGGCAACACCGTCGAGGTCCTGCTTGCCCGGTACGCCAAATGCCTGCACGGACGGCACGCGGTGGCCAACCAAAGAATCGAGAAACTGCTCGGCGAATACGAGTGACATAGATCACATGGAGCGCCCCAAGGGTAAACCCTTGGGGCGTTCGCTATGTAATGAATGGCACCGCAGAGGTTGATATGTCCGATCCCGCGTATATCCCGCGAGACCTGTCATACGGCTGCTTTCGCTGGCCTACAGCTGCACACAGCTGCGGAACCGACGATCCCTCATGTTGTCTGGTCAGAAGCCTTTTTCGACCTCTGACCTGCGGTGCCCCCGGCAGGATTCGAACCTGCGCACACGGCTCCGGAGGCCGTTTGGGTTTTCCCGTGCGATGGGACGGGCCGTGCCGGAATCCGCCAGTGGCTTTGGGGTCGCGAAGGGGTCTGGCGTCGTATTCGACCAGCGTAGCTGCAATCCTGGCCGAACTCTGCTCCTCGAGTATCGCCTTCATGTTGGCGAAGCGCCGGGCGTGCGATTCCCTTTGAGGGCAGTTCGCCGGCGGCAGACTAGTCCGGGCCTGATTTGACTGGATATTCTCGCCGGAGACATGTCAACCTTGATCATGTCGGCGTGATGGTCCTGTTGAAGGGTCGTGGGGAGGCAGGTCGCCTCCTCCGTTCGGCTGCCTGCCAAGGCTTTTGGCGTACCCGAACTCTTCTCTCGCGTGAAGCGCCAGCTTCGTGACTCGTCCATGAAAGGCAAGTTGGGCTTCGTTGCCCACTCCTACCATGCAGTCCCCGGTTCGCGAAACCGGGGATTTTCCGGAGCCTTGTAGATGTCCTTCGGCGGTGAAGCCGGAAGGGCACCTTGTTCCGCTGCAAGCGCACCCCTAGTTCGAGGAGTCTCCCCTGTGACTGCCGTTGTTGATGAAACGTTCCTGCTGTCGGACCGCCAGCGAGACGACCTGCTGGATCAGGTCGGCCAATGTCCGCAGAATGGCCGTGCACTGCGTGCTTTCCTGTCGTCCATAGCCCTGGCGGCACTGAGGCCGCAGGAGGCATTGGCCCTGCGGGTGCGTGACGTGGATCTGCCTGATCAGGGCCCGGGCGAGCTGGTGATTCTTCCTCGCCGTCTCAAGGATGGGGACGAGGCGGTGGAGGGGGCGGGTGTTGTGCGGGTCGTTCAGGCGAGCCCGGAACTCGTGGAGATTCTGAAGGCGGAGGTCGTCCGGCGCGACCTTGGTCCCGAGGACCTGATGTTCACCCGCGATGACGGTCGGCCGTTGACCGGAGCCGTCTACCGCAGGGCATGGCGCCAGGCTCGGGAATCCGTCCTGGAGCCAAGCGAGTTCAGCTCGCAACTGGGCAGGAGCGTCTCCGACCTCCGGGACACCTGCATCGCAACCTGGCTGAGCGGTCACCGCACCGCTTGGGAGATCATCACGGTGGCTGATCGGACCGGCGTCAGCGCGTCTTCACTCGCCCGGCGCTTCCCGCACTGCTTCCAGCCGCCCGCCTCGGCCGAAGCCTCCAACGCTCTCATCGAAGCCGCCTTCGCCATAGCGGACCCGTATTGCGAACCGGCGCGCGCCGCACGGTAGCCGCAACGCGGTCCGATCGGCGGCCGGGTCGCAGATCCCAGCCCGTTGTCAACAAATGCCGCGGGCGGGGGACCTCGCCGTTCACCGCCCGCGGCCACTCGCTTCACTCACACAGGACTTTCCATGCCCGCATATCCACTTCCCGCGCCCTCCGTCGCTGTCGGTGCGGCATTCCTGAATGTCAAAGACGCGGCCGAGTACCTCGGCCTCTCGCCTCACACCCTCTACGTCTGGCGGCACCGGAGGCAGGGGCCACCGAGCTTCCGTATGGGCCCACGAGGCCGCGTCATGTACCGCCGGGAAACCCTGGACGCCTGGATCCATGAACAAGAACAGGCCGACTCCCGCTGCAATACGGAACTGAGCCCCCTCAACGCCCGGCGTCACTACCGATCCGGCAGCTCAGCGGTCGCCTGACCTGATCGGTCGCCCCCTTTCCGTTCGAAGGAGAGATTTGCCCGGCTACATCGAAGATCGCTGGTTGAAGAAGCGCCCCAGCCGGGAAACCGGCAGGCGTGAGCGCACCGCCATGTACGGAAAGTGCACCCGCTACCGGGTGAAGGGGATCCCGGGCGTCAAAGACCGTTCGTTCGACGCGCTGAACGATGCCAAGACCTGGCTCGCGACAGCCCAGACCGACGTGCGGCGCCAGGAATTCGTCGACCCGCGAGACGGCGACCTGCCACTCAAGGACTACATCAGAGTGCACTGGTGGCCCTCCCAGAGCGGGGACCCGTCCACGCTCCAGAGCATTGAGCAGCGGGTGCGACGCCACATTGTCCCGCACATCGGAGTGCTCCCCCTGAACGCGGTGGGGACTGACGTTCTCCGGAACTGGAAGAAGCGGCTGGAGCAGGACCTCGGCCCCACCTCCATCCGCCTCGTCTGGGCCACGCTGTCCAGCGTGCTCCAGGCCGCTGTCGAGGACCGCAGGCTCGCACGCAACCCGTGCCGCGCGAAGACCGTCCGGCCGCCCGCCGCTGCTCCGGGCAGGCTGGAGGCATGGCCGCAGGAACGCGTGCTGGCAGTCCGCGCAGCCCTGCCGGACCGCTACCGGGTCCTCGTCGAGATCGGGGCCGGTCTCGGCCTGCGCCAGGGCGAGGCGTTCGGGCTCAGCCTGGACGACTTCGACTTCGACGAGGGGGTCGTCCACATCCGGCGTCAGGTCAAGATGGTCCGGGCGAGCCTGTGCTTCGCGCTCCCCAAAGGCCGCAAGGTCCGCGACGTGGCACTGTCCTCCAGCGTGGCGGAAGCGGCACGAAAGTACGCAGACGTGTTCCCACCCGTGCCGGTCACCATGGCCTGGGACGACCCCCGCCCACCGGAGACACCGGTGGAGGTCAAGCACCGCAGACCCAGGACGTACAACCTGCTCGTGACCGGCCGCGAGCGCAAGGCGATCAACCGGAACTACTTCAACTCCTACATCTGGAAGCCCGCACTGACCAAGGCTGGCGTGATCGGCGGCCTGGAGCAGCGCGCGGACGGACAGCGCGTCTGGGAACCCTCCCGCGAACACGGCTTCCACGCGCTGCGCCACTTCTACGCCTCGGAGCAGTTGGAAGCCGGCGAGTCGGTTGTCTCAGTCGCCCAGTGGCTGGGGCACTCCGACCCCGGGTTCACCCTGAGGAAGTACGCGCACTTCCTGCCCCGCGCGGGCGCCCGCGGCACCGCTGCCATCGACGCCCTGTTCGGCTAGCCGGGAAGGCAGCCCGGGAACGCTCGCGGGCCCAAAGTCCCAGAGAAGTCCCACAGACGCCGCCGCACCCCCATCAGACCTGTGTTTTGGCAGGTCAGACGAGGTGCGGCGGCACTCGTATGTCAAATGTCGCGGAAGATCTCGATCTGCGCCCCCACCGAGTTGAGCCGCTCCGCCAGCTCCTCGTACCCCCGGTTGATGACATACACATTGCGCAGTACGGAGGTGCCCTCGGCCGCCATCATCGCCAGCAGCACCACCACCGCCGGGCGCAGGGCCGGCGGGCACATCATCTCCGCCGCGCGCCAGCGGGTGGGGCCCTCGACGAGGACGCGGTGGGGGTCGAGGAGCTGGAGGCGGCCGCCCAGGCGGTTCAGGTCGGTGAGGTAGATCGCCCGGTTGTCGTAGACCCAGTCGTGGATCAGGGTCTGGCCCTGGGCCACGGCGGCGATGGCCGCGAAGAAGGGGACGTTGTCGATGTTCAGCCCGGGGAAGGGCATGGGGTGGATCTTGTCGATGGGCGCCTCCAGCTTGGAGGGGCGCACCGTCAGGTCGACCAGCCGGGTGCGGCCGTTGTCCGCCGTGTACTCGGTGGAGCGGTCGTGGTCGAGACCCATCTCCTCCAGGACGGCCAGCTCGATCTCCAGGAACTCGATCGGCACCCGGCGGATCGTCAGCTCCGACTCGGTCACCACGGCGGCGGCCAGCAGGCTCATCGCCTCGACCGGGTCCTCGGAGGGGGAGTAGTCGACGTCCACGTCGATCGTGGGCACACCGTGCACGGTCAGGGTGGTGGTGCCGACGCCCTCCACCCGTACGCCCAGGGCCTCCAGGAAGAAGCAGAGGTCCTGGACCATGTAGTTGGAGGAGGCGTTGCGGATCACGGTGACGCCGTCGTGGCGGGCCGCCGCCAGCAGCGCGTTCTCGGTCACGGTGTCGCCGCGCTCGGTCAGTACGATCGGCCGGTCCGGCACCGTCGCCCGCTCGACCTCGGCGTGGTAGAGCCCCTCGGTGGCGGTGATGTCCAGGCCGAAGCGGCGCAGCGCGATCATATGGGGCTCGATGGTGCGGGTGCCCAGGTCGCAGCCGCCGGCGTAGGGCAGCTTGAAGGTGTCGAGGCGGTGCAGCAGCGGCCCGAGGAACATGATGATCGAGCGGGTGCGGCGGGCGGCCTCCGCGTCGATGGCGTCCATGTCCAGCTCGGCGGGGGGCACGATCTCCAGGTCGACGCCCTCGTTGATCCAGCGGGTGCGCACCCCGATGGAGTTGAGGACCTCCAGCAGCCGGAAGACCTCCTCGATCCGCGCGACCCGGCGCAGCACGGTGCGCCCCTTGTTCAGCAGCGAGCCGCAGAGCAGCGCGACACAGGCGTTCTTGCTCGTCTTGACGTCGATCGCCCCGGAGAGCCGGCGTCCGCCGACCACCCGCAGATGCATGGGGCCGGCGTATCCCAGGGACACGATCTCGCTGTCGAGCGCCTCGCCGATGCGTGCGATCATCTCAAGGCTGATGTTCTGGTTGCCGCGTTCAATGCGGTTGACCGCGCTTTGGCTGGTGCCGAGAGCTTCCGCGAGCTGCGTCTGGGTCCAGCCGCGATGCTGACGCGCGTCACGGATGAGCTTGCCGATGCGTACGAGGTAGTCGTCTGCCATGCGGATCACGTTATCTCAGATATGAGATGAAGCGCTCGCTGGGGGTGGCGTCCGGGTGACATCCCGCGCTCCTCGCGCCCCGGGGCCCGCTCTCTGACGATCCGTCGGAGGTGGTGGGCCGTCAAGTCGACCGGGGCCGTATGGGCCTCGGCCCCCCCGGGCCGCCGGTGCGGGCCGTATGCTCGGCGCCCATGGAGAACGATCCGCGCGGCGCCGGCGCATGGCCCCAGGGGCGCAATCCGCACCGGCGGAAGGTCGGGGTGCTGGGCTGGGCGCTGCTGCTCATGGTGCTGCTCGTGCTGTTTCTGCTGGGGCCGCGCTGAGCGACCGCCCCCGCCGGACACGAGCCGCGCCGGGCCGCATCCCCGCCGGACACGAGCCGCGCCGGGCCGCATCCGCCGGGCACGCGCCGCGCCGGGCCGCATCCCCGCCGGGCACGCGCCGCGCCGAGCCGCGCCCCCCGCCGGGCACGCGCCGCGCCGAGCCGCGCCCCCCCCGCCGGACATACGCCGCGCTGAGCGACCGCCCCCGGGGCCGGGGCGGCGCGCGCGGACTCTTAGGGTGCGGGGATGACCTCGCGGAACTATCTCTCCCAGTTGTTCTCGCTCGACGGGCGTGTCGCCGTGGTGACCGGCGGCAGCTCCGGGATCGGGCGGGCCATCGCCGGTGCCCTGGCCCGGGCCGGCGCCGGTGTGGTGATCGTGGCCCGCCGGGAGGCGGAGCTCGCGGCGGCGGCGGGGGAGCTGGTGGCGGACGGCTGCCGGGCCGCCTGGGTGAGCGCCGATCTGGGGAGCCGCGCCGGGGTGCGCGCCGGGGCCGACGCGGCGGCCGGGGTCTTCGGGGAGCCCGACATCCTCGTCAACTGCGCCGGGGTCAATCTGCGCCCGCCCCTGGGGGAGCTGGGCGAGGATGTGTGGGACACCACCATGGCGGTGAACCTGGAGGCACCCCATCTGCTGGGGCAGCGCTTCGGACCCGGCATGGCCGAGCGGGGTTTCGGCCGGATCATCCACATCACCTCGCAGCAGGCGCACCGGGCGTTCGTCCGCAGCGGTGCCTATGGAGTCTCCAAGGGGGCGCTGGAGTCGCTGGCCCGTTCACAGGCCGAGGCCTGGTCGCCGTACGGCGTCACCTGCAACACCCTGGTGCCGGGCTTTGTGATGACCCCGCTCAACACCCGGCTCTCCTCCGACCCGGAGAGGGTCGCGGCGCTCGCCGCCCGCACCATGGTGGGGCGCAACGGCCTGGCCGAGGACTTCGCGGGCGCGGCCGTCTTTCTGGCGGGCGGGGCCTCCGCCTATGTGACCGGACAGTCCCTCTGTGTCGATGGCGGGTTCTCGGTTCACTGAGCCCTTGCTCGACCGTATGTCCGATTCCGGCCGAGAAACGCAGGGATTGTCCGTACGGGAACATCGGGCGCCCGGGCATGACCGGGACGCACCGATGTACTAGAGTTATCTCGACATCGAGATATCTGCCGAAGACGTGCCGCAGCCGCCACTCGGTAAGGGTTACCTAACTAAGCCCTACCTTAGCGGATGAGCGTGGAGCCGTGGCGGCAGCATGGACGTAGTACGTGCACATTGATGAAGGAGACTGTCGTGTCGGCGAACAGCTTCGACGCCCGCAGCACGCTGCGCGTGGGTGACGAGTCGTACGAGATCTTCAAGCTGGACAAGGTCGAGGGCTCCGCACGCCTCCCGTACAGCCTGAAGGTGCTGCTGGAGAACCTGCTCCGCACCGAGGACGGCGCGAACATCACCGCCGACCACATCCGGGCCCTCGGCGGCTGGGACTCGCAGGCGCAGCCCAGCCAGGAGATCCAGTTCACACCGGCCCGTGTGATCATGCAGGACTTCACCGGTGTCCCGTGCGTCGTGGACCTCGCCACCATGCGTGAGGCCGTGAAGGAGCTGGGCGGCGACCCGGCGAAGATCAACCCGCTCGCCCCGGCCGAGCTGGTCATCGACCACTCCGTCATCGCCGACAAGTTCGGCACCAACGCCGCGTTCGCGCAGAACGTCGAGCTGGAGTACGGCCGCAACCGCGAGCGCTACCAGTTCCTGCGCTGGGGCCAGACCGCCTTCGACGAGTTCAAGGTCGTCCCGCCCGGCACCGGCATCGTCCACCAGGTGAACATCGAGCACCTGGCCCGTACGGTCATGGTCCGGGGCGGTCAGGCGTACCCCGACACCCTCGTCGGCACCGACTCGCACACCACCATGGTCAACGGCCTCGGTGTGCTCGGCTGGGGCGTCGGCGGCATCGAGGCCGAGGCCGCGATGCTCGGCCAGCCGGTCTCCATGCTCATCCCGCGCGTCGTCGGCTTCAAGCTGACCGGTGAGCTGACCCCTGGCACCACCGCCACCGACCTGGTGCTCACCATCACCGAGATGCTGCGCAAGCACGGCGTCGTCGGCAAGTTCGTGGAGTTCTACGGCGAGGGCGTCGCCGCCACCTCGCTCGCCAACCGCGCCACCATCGGCAACATGTCGCCGGAGTTCGGCTCCACCGCCGCGATCTTCCCGATCGACGGCGAGACCCTGAAGTACCTGCGGCTCACCGGCCGCGACGAGCAGCAGGTCGCGCTGGTCGAGGCGTACGCCAAGGAGCAGGGCCTCTGGCTCGACCCGGCCGCCGAGCCCGACTTCTCCGAGAAGCTGGAGCTGGACCTCTCCACGGTCGTCCCCTCCATCGCCGGACCGAAGCGCCCGCAGGACCGGATCGTCCTCGCGAACGCCGCCGAGCAGTTCGCCGTCGACGTGCGGAACTACGTGGACGACGACGAGGAGGCGGGCAAGGAGTCCTTCCCGGCCTCCGACGCCCCGGCCTCGGCCAACGGTGTGCCGACGCGTCCGACCACCGTCACCGCCCCCGACGGCTCCACCTACGAGATCGACCACGGCGCCGTCACCGTCGCCGCGATCACCTCCTGCACCAACACCTCGAACCCGTACGTCATGGTCGCCGCCGCGCTGGTGGCCAAGAAGGCGGTCGAGAAGGGCCTGACCCGCAAGCCGTGGGTCAAGACCACCCTGGCCCCCGGCTCCAAGGTCGTCACCGACTACTTCGACAAGGCGGGGCTCACCCCCTACCTGGACAAGGTCGGCTTCAACCTCGTCGGCTACGGCTGCACCACCTGCATCGGCAACTCCGGCCCGCTGCCGGAGGAGGTCTCCAAGGCGGTCAACGACAACGACCTCGCCGTGACCTCGGTCCTCTCCGGCAACCGCAACTTCGAGGGCCGGATCAACCCCGACGTCAAGATGAACTACCTGGCCTCCCCGCCGCTGGTCGTCGCCTACGCCCTCGCGGGCTCCATGAAGGTGGACATCACCCGCGACGCCCTCGGCATCGACCAGGAGGGCAAGCCCGTCTTCCTCCAGGACATCTGGCCCACCGAGGCCGAGGTGAACGACGTCGTCGCCAACTCCATCGGCGAGGACATGTTCAACAAGTCCTACCAGGACGTCTTCGCGGGTGACGCCCAGTGGCAGGCGCTGTCGATCCCCACCGGCAACACCTTCGAGTGGGACACCGAGTCCACCTACGTCCGCAAGCCCCCCTACTTCGAGGGCATGCAGATGGAGACCACCCCGGTCACCGACTTCTCCGGCGCCCGGGTGCTGGCCAAGCTGGGCGACTCGGTCACCACCGACCACATCTCCCCGGCCGGCGCGATCAAGGCCGACACCCCGGCCGGCAAGTACCTCACGGAGCACGGCGTCGAGCGCCGCGACTTCAACTCCTACGGCTCGCGCCGCGGCAACCACGAGGTCATGATCCGCGGCACCTTCGCCAACATCCGGCTGCGGAACCAGATCGCGCCGGGCACCGAGGGCGGCTTCACCCGCGACTTCACCCAGCCCGACGCGCCGGTGTCGTTCATCTACGACGCCTCGCGCAACTACATCGAGCAGGGCGTCCCGCTGGTGATCCTCGCGGGCAAGGAGTACGGCTCCGGCTCGTCCCGCGACTGGGCCGCCAAGGGCACCGCGCTGCTGGGCGTGAAGGCCGTCGTCGCCGAGTCCTACGAGCGCATCCACCGCTCGAACCTCATCGGCATGGGCGTCCTCCCGCTCCAGTTCCCGGAGGGCGCCTCCGCCGAGGCGCTCGGCCTGACCGGTGAGGAGACCTTCGCGATCTCCGGTGTCACCGAGCTGAACGAGGGCACCACCCCGCGCACGGTCAAGGTCACCACCGACACCGGGGTGGAGTTCGACGCGATCGTCCGCATCGACACCCCCGGCGAGGCCGACTACTACCGCAACGGTGGCATCATGCAGTACGTCCTGCGGAACCTGATCCGCGGCTGACACCCGCTGAAGGACACCGGTGAGGGCCGTACCCCCGCGCGAGCGGGGGTACGGCCCTCACGGCCTGCCGTCCCCACGGCGGCTCAGGCGAGCAGTTCGATCTCCGCCAGCGTCGCCGGGCCCCGGGGCACCAGCCGGTAGGCGGTGTACGTGCCGGGGCGGGCGACCGAGAACACCCGGGTCTGCCGGTCCCAGGCGAACTCCTCCCCGGACCGCCGGTCCAGCTCCCGCCACCGCTCGCCGTCGCGCGAGCCCTGGAGCACCCAGCCCGACGGGGCCCGCGCCCGGTCCGCCGATGTCAGCGTGTACTGCACGGCCCTGCTCGGCCCGGCCACCGCCAGCTCCACCGCCCCCGCCGTCTCCCCGGCGGTGGCCGAGGTGTCGTCGAAGAGCGGGCCCCCGCCCGTGAGGGCGTCCCGGCGCGGCCGGGGCACCCGGTCGTCCCGGGTGATGGAGACCGGGGCCGCGTCCTGTCCCGTCCCCCACGCGGACGGCTCCGGGCCCATCGCGAACTCCAGGGTCCCGCCGCGCGCGAGGAGCCCGTGCGGCAGCGCGGTCGAGTCCCACGCCCGGCCGTCGACCCGCAGCCCCTGGACGTAGATGTTCCGGGCGCTGTTGCGGGGCGCCTTCACCACCAGCGTCCGGCCGTTGTCCATCCGTACCGTCGCCCTGGTGAAGAGCGGCGAACCCACCGTGTACTCCCCGCTGCCCATGACCAGCGGATAGAAGCCGAGCGCGGAGAACAGCCACCAGGCCGACTGCTCCCCGTTGTCCTCGTCGCCGTGGTAGCCCTGGCCGATCTCGCTGCCGGTGTAGAGCCGGGAGAGCACCTCCCGCACCTTCTCCTGGGTCCGCCAGGGCCGCCCGGCCGCGTTGTACATGTACGGGACGTGGTGGGCGACCTGGTTGGAGTGCCCGTACATCCCCATCCGCACATCCCTCGCCTCCGTCATCTCGTGGATGACCGAGCCGTAGGAGCCCGCGAAGCCGGGGGAGGCCGTCTCGGGGGTGGCGAAGTAGGTGTCCAGCTTCTCGCCCAGCTTCGCCCGGCCGCCGTACAGATTGGCCAGGCCCCGGCTGTCCTGGGGGGCGGTGAAGGCATAGCCCCAGCCGTTGGTCTCGGTGTAGTCGTAGCCCCACACCCGGGGGTCGTACCGCTCGCTCGGGACCCGCCATCCGCCCCGCTCGTCCCGGCCCTGGAAGAAGCCGGCCCCCGGGTCGAAGAGCGCGACATAGTCGCGGGCCCGGTCGAGGAAGTACTCCGACTCCTCGCGGTAGCGCTCCTCCCCGGTCCGCCGGTGGAGCGAGGCGGCCATCCGCGCCAGGCCGTAGTCGTTGATATGGCCCTCCAGCGACCAGGACAGGCCCTCGTGGGTCCGGGTGGAGGCATAGCCGGTGAAGGGCGAGGTGGCCATGCCCTTGCGGCCGACGCCGGAGGAGGGCGGCACCACGGTCGCGTTCTTCAGCGCGGCCTCGTACGCCGCCTCGGCGTCGAAGTCGACGCCCTTCACATGGGCGTCGGCGAAGGCCACATCGGAGCTGGTGCCGGTCATCAGATCGGCGTAGCCGGGGGAGGACCAGCGCGAGATCCAGCCGCCGTCCCGGTAGTGCTGGACGAAGCCGTCCACCAGGTCACCGGCCTTCTCCGGGGTGAGGAGGGAGTACGCGGGCCAGGTGGTCCGGTAGGTGTCCCAGAAGCCGTTGTTCACATACACCCTGCCGTCGACGAGTCTCGCGCCGGTGCGGTCGGGGGTGTCGGGGCCGGCGGCCGGGGAGAACGGGCTCGCGTACCGGTACTTCGGGCGGGCGCGGGTGCCGGTGTTCTCATGGCCGGAGTTCGGATAGAGATAGAGCCGGTAGAGACCGGAGTAGAGCGTCACCAGCTGGTCGTGGGTGGCCCCCTCGACCTCCACCCGGCCCAGCAGACGGTCCCAGGCGCTCCGGGCCCGCTCCCGCACCCGCTCGAAGGAGGTGCCCGGCGGGATCTCGTCCGCGAGGTTCTTCCGCGCCTGCTCGGTCCCGATGAGCGAGGTGGCGATCCGCAGGGTGACCGTGCGGTCCCGGCCCGCGTCCAGCCGCAGATGGCCGGTGACGCCGTCCGCGCCCGAGCCGGTGACGGGCGCGTCCACCACTCCGTACACGAAGAGCCGGGTGGCCCCGGTGGACAGTCCGCTGCGCACATCGGAGTAGCCGGTGAAGGAGCCGGCCGCCGGGTCGAGGGTGAGGCCGCCGTCCCCGGTGACATTGTCGAGGACGAGGGAGGCGTCGTCGCCGGGGTAGGTGAACCGCATCATCGCCGCGTGGTCGGTGGGGGTGACCTCGGCCCGCAGACCGTTCTCGAAGGTGACGCCGTAGTGGTGCGGCCGTGCCCTCTCGTTCTCGTGGCGGAACGGCAGCGCGCGGCCGGCCCGGCCGGTCGGCGGGGTGCCGGCCGCCGCCGACGGCATGATCTGGAAGGTCTGCCGGTCGCCCATCCAGGGGCTGGGCTGATGGCTCGCCGCGAGAGCCTGGAGGGCGGGCAGATTGTCCGCGTTGTTGCCCCGGGCGTACTCGTAGATCCAGCTTCTGGACGCCGAGTTGGTCACCGGGGTCCAGAAGTTGAACCCGTGCGGCACGGCCGTCGCCGGGAAGGTGTTGCCCCGGGAGAACTGCCCGCTGGAGTGGGTGCCCCGGGTGGTCGAGGCGTACTCGGCCCAGCTGTCGTGCCGGGGCTCGGGAGCCGCGGGCCGCAGCGCGAGGTCGTCGATCCAGCCCTGGAAGACCGAAGGGCCCTTCGCGGAGTCGTACGCGAGGAGAATCCGGTCCACGGTCCGGCCGGCCGCGACCGTGCCGATGGCCGAGGTCACCTGGTTCCACTGGTTGACGTAGAGCCGCTTGGCGTCCCCCTGGCCCTGCGGGGTCAGCGCCCCGCCGTGCGCGTCGGTGGCCCGCAGCCCGCTCAGGGAGGTGCCGTCCGTGAAGACCAGGTCCACCGAGGCATGGGTGGCCGGATAGGTGAGGTCGGTCTCCGGCCCCTCCGGCAGCGCGGGGAAGATCCGGTACGACAGCGCGGTGTCGCGCCGCACGGGCAGGTGGACGTCGAAGACCCTGTTGTACGAGTGGGCCCGGCCGGCCGGCCGGTGGCTGCCGGCGTAGCGCAGCGCCCGCAGACCGGTGAAGCCCGCGCGGGCCTTGGCGGTGGGGGAGCCGGGCGGGCCCTGGTCGACATGGGTGCGCATGTCGCCCGGCGCGGGCGCGGTGGCGGAGCCGTCGGAGAACTGCACATCGGCGAGCTGGGTCAGTCCGGCGCCGCTGTTGCGGGTGATCTCCAGCCGGTAGTGGGCGTAGGCGGTGATCCCGGCCGGATCGCCGATGTCCTGGGTCAGGGTCTGGAAGCGCCGCTCGAAGCCCCGGTCCCGCTGGACGTCGAGGACCGTCCACCGGCTGCCGTCGGGGGAGCCCTTGAGGGTCCAGTCCCTGGGGTCGCGCGTCTGGGCGTCATTGGCCGAGGTCAGAGCGTAGGAGGCGACCTTGACCGGGGTGCCGGTGTCGAACTCTATCCACGAGGTTGGCGCGAATTCCAGCCATTTGGTGTTCGGCTGAAGATCTATCAGGTTCTCTTTGACCTCGCCCGCCTCGGTGTTCTCACCGCTCGCGCGCAACTCCCGGACCGTGTCGGTGATATTGCCCGGTATACCGCTGGAGAAGCCGCCATCGACACCGGAAGCCTTTTTCTGACTGTCTGGTCCGATGTCAACGGTATTGCGCCAGTCGAGTGGTGGTTCATCCGTTTCGAAGGAGGAGCTGAATTTCGCTGCCGCGGCGTCCTTTCCGGCCGCCGGCGCGGGTTGCGCGGCGGTGGCGGGACCACCCGTCAGCAGGGTCAGCGCGATGCCGACCGCCAGGAGGGCGGGGCGAGTTCGGCCGCGAGGTGCTCTTCTTGGACTCTGCCGATGTCTGGCTCTGGCCATCACGGGCCTTTCCTCCAGCGGAAGATGCGTCCGGACAACGTTGTCAATACGGTGCGCGGGTTCCAGTAGGGAGCCAAGTGCCCGACGGTGTCAAGGGTTTGGGCAGCGCGAAGCGGCCGGAAGCTTCCGTTCCGGACCGGGCGATGTGGTCGAATGCGTACGCACAGTGCTCATATATCCGGGAGGTCTCAACTAGGGAAAGACTCCCGCTCAACCATGCTTTCGATCTTGCTCCGTTGATGTGAAGTGGACTATACCTGTCGGCACCCGCCAGGGCTGTTGCACACACTCTGCGGGCCGGGGGGAACGGGGGAGACGGGCAGGCGTGCGTCCATTCACTGCTGCCCGCGATCTGTTCTCACTGTAGACCGTGTATAACCCAAGCTTCACTGAATTTCCCCCTGGGAAACACAGCAACTGACTGCGGTGGCGGGGCCCTTCGCCTGAGGCGATACACACGGGCGACTTGTTCACCGCCTGAGTCCTGATGAAGGCGAGGACTTGAGCATGGGATCGACCTCCGCGCACAACAATGAGGGTCTCGGCCGGCGCAATCTGATCAAGCGCTCCGCGGCGCTCGGCCTGATCGCCGTTCCCACCATGGGCTTTCTCTCCGCCTGCGCCACCGGCGGCGACGGCGGCGACGGGAAGAAGACCGAGGCCCCCAAGGGTGAGACGTCGGCGAAGAACCCGCTCGGGGTGAAGAACGGTGCCGCGCTGGAGGCGTTCATCTTCAAGGGCGGCCTGGGCGACCAGTACGCCAAGGACGCCGAGGCCGACTACAAGACCACCTACAAGGCCGACGTCAAGCACACCGGTACGCAGGAGGTCGGCCCCAAGCTCACCCCCCGGTTCGCGGGCGGCAACCCGCCGGACGTCATCGACAACTCCGGCGCCAACCACCTGGACATGAACAAGCTCTCCAGCCAGGGGCAACTCCAGGACCTGGGCGTGCTGCTGGACGCGGCGTCGCTGGACGACCCGGCCAAGAAGGTCCGCGACATCATCCACCCCAGCACCCTGGAGAAGGGCCGGCACGGCGACAAGTTCGACGTGCTCTACTACGCCTTCACCATCTACGGCACCTGGTACTCCCAGAAGCTGCTGGACGAGAAGGGCTGGACCTACCCCAAGACCCTCGACGAGATGGTCGAGCTCTGCGGGGAGATCAAGAAGGAGAAGATCGCGCCCTGGACGTACGCGGGCAAGTACCCGTACTACGTCCACTTCAACCTCTTCGCCCAGATCGCCAAGATCGGCGGCATGCAGGCCTGGACCGCGATCGACAACCTGGAGCCCAACGCCTGGACGGGCAACGACGCCGTCAAGCAGGTCATCGAGCACTACGAGGAGCTGGCCGCCAAGAAGTACTTCCTGGAGGGCAGCCAGGGTCTGACCCACATCCAGTCCCAGACCGCCTGGACCAAGAACAACGCCGTCTTCATCCCCAATGGCTCCTGGGTGGAGAACGAGGCCGCGCCGACCACCCCGAAGGACTTCGGGATGGCGGTGGGCGCCCTCCTCGACGGCACCGGCGACAAGCTGCCGCAGGGCACCCTGCGCGGTGAGCCCAGCGAGCCGTACATCGTCTCGGCCAAGGGCAAGAACCCGGTCGGAGGCATGGAGCTGCTCCGCATCATGCTGTCGAAGAAGCACGCGCAGAACTTCGCCACCAAGGTGAAGTCGCTGACCTGTGTGGTGGGCGCCACCGAGGGCATGACGCTCTCCCCGGGCCTCGCCTCCGCGAGCGCGGCGGTCAAGGCGGCCGGTGACAACCTCATCAGCCTCCAGCTCCAGGAGTGGTACCCGGCGCTCACCGACGAGAAGATCGGCGGCCTGACCGGCCAGCTGCTCACCGGTGACCTCAAGGCATCCGAGTGGATCAAGAAGACCCAGGCGGAGGCCGACAAGGTGGCCAAGGACAGTTCCGTCACCAAGTTCAAGCGCAGCAGCTGAATCTGACACGGCATCAGTCCGAAGGAAGAGGGGAAGGGCCGGGAAGCACATGCAACACGGCAAATACCGATTCATCGTGGGCTTCCTGGCCCTACCTTTGATCATCTACGGCATCTTCGTACTGTCGCCGTTCGTCCAGGCCTTCCAGATATCCATGACCGACTGGTCCGGTCTGGTCGGCACCGCCAAGTTCGTCGGCATGGAGAACTTCCAGCGGCTCTGGGAGAGCGACGACTTCTGGAACGCGCTGCGCCACAACGTCTACATGCTGGCGCTCGTCCCGGTGGTCACCCTCGGCATGGGCCTGTTCTTCGCCTTCATGCTCAATGTGGGCGGCAAGCGCAAGAAGAACGAAGTGGTCACGGGTGTGACCGGGTCGAAGTTCTACAAGTTCGTCTTCTTCTTCCCGCAGGTCATCTCCATCACCATCGTCGCGGTCATCTGGTTCAACATCTACAACCCCGACCCCAACGACGGCATGCTCAACTCGCTGCTCGGGGCGGTCGGTCTCGACAGCCTCCAGAACTCCTGGCTCGGCGAGAAGAGCATCGCCCTCTGGTGCATCAGCGCGGTCATGGTCTGGGGCCATGTCGGCTTCTATGTGGTGCTGTTCTCGGCGGCGATGGCCTCCATCCCCCGGGAGATCTACGAAGCGGCACTGCTGGACGGTGCCAACCGCTTCCACACCTTCTTCAGGATCACCCTCCCGCTGCTGTGGGACGCGGTGCAGACCGGCTGGGTGTACATGGGCATCATCGCCCTGGACGCCTTCGCCCTGGTCCAGATCATGTCGGTGAACATGGGCGGACCCGATGGCGCGACCGACGTCATGCCGCTGCGGCTGTATCTGACGGCCTTCCGGGACAGCCAATTCGGCTACGCCTCCGCGATGGGAATCGCGATGCTCATTGTCACGATGACGTTCGCACTGCTCACCATGCGCTTCGCGCGGCGTGAGCGGATCGAGTTCTAGGGGTACGGCGGATGACGACCGAAGAGATCGATGTGGCCAAGCGGGAAACACCCGCCGGGGCCACCGGAACGACCGGCCCGGCGGCGGGGAGGAAGACCCCCCGCAAGGAGGGCGGGGTGCTCAATGTCTTCTCCCACGGCATACTCGTCGTCTGGGCGCTCATGGTCGGTGTTCCGCTGCTGTGGGTGCTCTGGAGCGCCTTCAAGGACAGCAATGGCATTCTGACCGACCCCTGGGGACTGCCCACCACCCTCCACTGGGAGAACTGGTCCAACGCGTGGAACGACGCGAACATGGGCCAGTACTTCGTCAACACCGCCATTGTGGTGGGCGGCTCGGTCGTCGGCACCATGGTGCTGGGTTCCATGGCCGCCTATGTCCTGGCGCGCTTCACCTTCCCGGGGAACAGGTTTATCTACTACCTGTTCGTGGCGGGCATGTCCTTCCCCGTCTTCATGCTGGTGATTCCCCTCTTCTTCGTGCTGAGGGACTTCCCGGGCAGCTCGCTGCTGGCGACGTACCACGGACTGATCCTGGTCTACATCGCCTATTCGCTGCCCTTCACCGTCTTCTTCATGACGTCGTTCTTCCGCACCCTGCCCAGCTCGGTGGCGGAAGCGGCGATGATCGACGGGGCCTCGCACACCCGGACGTTCTTCCAGGTGATGCTGCCGATGGCCAAGCCCGGCCTGATCAGCATCGGCATCTTCAACTTCCTGGGCCAGTGGAACCAGTATCTGCTGCCGATGGTCCTCAACCAGCAGGAGGAGAAGTACGTCCTCACCCAGGGGCTCGCGATGATCGCGCTCCAGCAGGGCTATGAGAACGACTGGGGAGCGCTCATGGCCGGCATGATGATCGCCATGCTCCCGGTGCTGATCGTCTACGCGATCTTCCAGCGCCAGGTGCAGGCGGGTCTGACGGCGGGCGCGATCAAGTAGCGCCCCGCACGGTCCGTACGGTCCGGCATGCCCGGCGGCCCCCGGTGGAACCCTTCCACCGGGGGCCGCGCTCCGTCCGCCGCCCGATCGAGGTCTTGACGGACGAACCCATCGGCAGGGACCTTGTGCTTCACAAGTTGGAGAAAGGGCGGGGATTCCTCATCGGGGTCCCCGATCGGAGGACGGCCGTCGTGCCGCCCTCCCGGGCAGGAGTGGATGGGCTGATGGAGACTCCGGGATCGCAGACCTCGCTGCACCGGGCCAATCTCGGACGGGTCGTGCGGGCCGTCCGGCTGGCCGGCTCGCTGACCCAGGCCGAGATCGCGCGCACCACCGGCCTGTCGGCGGCCACCGTCTCCAATATCGTCCGCGAGCTGAAGGAGAGCGGGACCGTCGAGGTCACCCCGACCTCCGCCGGGGGCCGCCGCGCCCGCAGCATCTCGCTGAGCGGGGACGCGGGCGCGGTGATCGGGGTCGACTTCGGCCACACGCATCTGCGGGTGGCCGTCGCCGACCTGGCCCACCGGGTGCTGGCCGAGGAGTCCGAGCCGCTCGATGTGGACGCCTCGGCGCAGGACGGCTTCGACCGGGCCGAGGAGCTGGTGGGCCGGCTGATCTCGGCCTCCGGGATCGGCCGGGACAAGGTGATCGGCGTCGGCCTCGGCGTCCCGGGCCCGATCGACGCGGAGTCCGGCACCCTCGGCTCCACCTCGATGCTGCCGGGATGGATCGGCACCAACCCCAGCAAGGAGATGGCCGAACGGCTCGGCGTCCCCGTCCGGGTGGACAACGATGCCAACCTCGGGGCCCTGGGCGAACTGGTCTGGGGCGGCGGCCGGGGTGTGCGCAACCTCGCCTATCTCAAGGTCGCGGGCGGTGTCGGCGCCGGTCTGGTCATCGGCGGCCGGATCTTCCGGGGGCCCGGCGGCACGGCCGGCGAGATCGGGCATCTCACCCTGGACGAGTCGGGCCCGGTCTGCCGCTGCGGCAACCGGGGCTGTCTGGAGACCTTCGCCGCCGCCCGCTATCTGCTGCCGCTGCTGAGCCCCGCCCACGGTCCCGGGCTGACAATGGAACGGGTGGTGGGTCTGGCCCGCGGGGGAGACCTCGGCTGCCGCCGGGTGATCGCCGACGCGGGCCGGCACATCGGCAGCGGGGTGGCCGCCCTGTGCAATCTGCTCAACCCCAGCCGGGTGCTGCTCGGCGGCGACCTCGCCGAGGCGGGTGAGCTGGTGCTCGGACCCATCCGGGACGCCGTCTCGCGCTACGCCATCCCCAGCGCCGCCCGGCAGCTGACCGTGGCCGCCGGCTCCCTGGGCCCCCGGGCCGAGGTGCTGGGCGCGGTCGCCCTGGTGCTCAGCGAGATGGGCGACACCGGCCTGTTCGACGGCATGCCACCGGGCGGCGGTGCCGTCTTCACGTAAGCATCTTCACTTAAAGAACACATGGCACCGTTGTCATCTCGTTAAGGATTTACTCCTTGACCCCGGCTCCGGCGCCGAGTTGACTGCCTGCCACCTCGGCCGCGATGACGCGGCCCCGTCAGGAGGTTCCACGGATGAACGCACATCTGCGTCGTGCAGCCGTTGCCACCGCCGCCACCGTCACGGCCGGCTTACTCGCCGCCTGCGGCAGTGCCAAGGAGTCCGGAGACAAGGCGAAGGAGACGGACACCGCCGCCAAGGGCGACCGGCTCACGGTCGGTCTGCTGCTCCCGGAGAACCAGACCGCGCGCTATGAGAAGTTCGACAGACCCCTCATAGAGAAGAAGATCAGCGAGCTGACGGACGGGAAGGGCGAGGTCGTCTACGTCAACGCCAAACAGGACGCGGCGCTCCAGACCCAGCAGGTCGACACGATGATCACCAACAAGGTCGATGTGATCATCCTGGACGCGGTGGACGCCCGGGCCATCGCGGGCGCCGTGACCAAGGCCAAGGGCGCCGGCATCCCGGTCGTCGCCTTCGACCGGCTCGCCGAGGGACCCATCGACGCCTACACCTCCTTCGACAACGAGGAGGTCGGCCGGGTCCAGGGCAAGGCGCTGCTCACCGCGCTGGGGAAGAAGGCCCGGGACGGGCAGATCGTGATGATGAACGGCTCGGTCACCGACCCCAACGCCGCCGACTACAAGAAGGGCGCGCACTCCGTACTCCACGGCAAGGTGAACATCGGCAAGGAGTACGACACCAAGGAGTGGAAGCCGGAGAACGCCAACGCCAACATGGAGGCGGCGATCTCCGCCCTCGGCAAGAACGAGATCATCGGGGTCTACTCCGCCAACGACGGGATGGCCGGCGGCATCATCACCGCCCTCAAGGCCGCCGGGCTCGACCCCCTGCCCCCCGTCACCGGCCAGGACGCCGAACTCGCCGCCGTGCAGCGCATCGTCTCCGGTGAGCAGCACTCCAGCGTCTACAAGCCCTACGCGGGCGAGGCGGACGCCGCCGCCGAGATGGCCGTCGCGCTCGCCCGGGGCGAGAAGCCCGGCGAGCTGGCCGGGGACACGGTGGACAGCGGGACGGCGAAGAACGTGCCCGCGGTGCTCGTGCCGGTGGTGCCCCTCACCCGGGAGAACATCCGGGACACGGTCGTCAAGGACGGGGTCTACACCGTCCAGGAGATCTGTGCCGACAAGTACCGGGCCGACTGCGAGAAGCTCGGTCTGACCCCCTAGCCGGACCGCGCCGGCGCGCGCGGCCCGTGTCCCGCGCGCCTCCCCTCCCTCCGGTTCCGTACGCGCGTACGCCCCCGTCCCCGTGCCCCGCCGACCCCCGGCGGGGCACCCGGGGCGGCCCCGCCCCGCCCGGCCGCGGCCCCGCCCCGGCCGGACCGCGCCCCCGCCCGCTGCCGACCGCACGCACCCCTGCCCCCCGCCCCGCTGCCGACCGCACCCCCGTCCCGGCGCGCCACCCGCCGGGCGGTGAAGGAGTTGGTTCCCGTGCCCGCTGTCCCCGCCGCCCCCGCCCCGCCCCCGCCGCCCGTCCTGGCGCTGCGCGGGGTCTCCAAACGGTTCGGCGCCGTCCAGGCCCTGACCGATGTCGAACTGGAGGTCCACGCCGCGGAAGTGCTCGCCCTCGTCGGCGACAACGGAGCGGGAAAGTCCACCCTGGTCAAGACGATCGCCGGAGTCCACCCCGTCGACGGCGGCGTCATCGAGTGGGACGGGGTGCCCGTCTCGCTCGACCGGCCGCACGACGCCCAGAACCTGGGCATCGCCACCGTCTACCAGGACCTCGCGCTCTGCGACAACCTCGATGTCGTCGGCAATCTCCACCTCGGCCGGGAGATCCGCCGCTACGGCCTCCTGGACGAGGTCGCGATGGAGCGCCGGGCCCGCGAACTCCTGCGGACCCTCGCCATCCGCATCCCCAGCGTCCGTATCCCCGTCGCCTCACTCTCCGGCGGCCAGCGCCAGACGGTCGCCATCGCCCGCTCCCTGCTCGGCGAGCCCCGGCTCGTCATCCTCGACGAACCCACCGCCGCCCTCGGCGTCGAACAGACCGCCCAGGTGCTCGACCTGGTCGAGCGGCTGCGCGAGCGCGGCCACGCCACCATCCTGATCAGCCACAACATGGCGGACGTCCGAGCCGTGGCCGACCGGGTGGCGGTGCTGCGCCTCGGCCGCAACAACGGCGTCTTCGAGGTCCGCTCCACCTCACAGGAAGAGATCATCTCCGCCATCACCGGGGCCACGGAGAACGCCGTGACCCGACGGGCGGCACGGACCGCGGAGGGCCGGCAGTGAAGCCCAGAGTCAGTCTCCACAAGAAGAACGCGGCGGACCCGGAGGCCGGGGCGCTGGTCAATCCGGAGGCCGCCCGGGCCGCCGTGACCGCGGTCGACCCCCGGCTGATCGTCCGGCAGCAGGGGTTCGCCGGCTATCTCGCCGAATTCCGCCGCCGGCTCACCGCCGGGGACCTGGGGAGCCTCCCGGTGCTTCTCGGGCTCGTGCTGATCTGGTCGGCCTTCCAGCGGATGAACCCCAACTTCCTCTCCGCCGAGAACCTCAGCAATATCGCGGTCGCCATGACCGGCACCGGGATGATGGCCATCGGCATCATCTTCGTGCTCCTCCTCGGCGAGATCGACCTCTCCGTCGGCGCGGTCAGCGGGGTCGCCGGGGCGATCGTCGCCGTGCTGAACGTCACCCACGGGGTGAACGAGTGGCTGGCGGTGCTCGCCGCCATCGCCTCGGGCACGGCCATCGGCGCCCTCCACGGCTTCTTCTTCGCCCGGATCGGGGCGCCCGCCTTCGCCGTCACCCTCGCCGGGCTGCTCTTCTGGCAGGGCTGCATGCTCCAGCTGCTCGGCTCCAGCGGCACCGTCAACCTGGACGGCGACGGGGTGGTCGGCAGGCTGAACACGTACTACTTCAGCGAGGTCGCCGCCGCCTACGGGCTGGCCACGGTCGCCGTGGCCGCCTTCCTCACCGGCGGCGCCCTCGACAGCCGGCGCCGCGCGGCGGCCGGGATTCCCTCCCGCCCCTTCGCCGACCTCGCCCTGCGCACGGCCGGGCTCGCGGTGGTCGCCTACGGGGCCGCGTACCTGTTCAACCAGTACAAGGGGCTGCCCCTGGGGTTCGTCCTCTTCCTCGCGGCCCTGGTGGTCACGGACCTGGTGCTGCGCCGCACCGCCTACGGGCGGGGGATTCTCGCCCTCGGCGGCAGCGTGGAGGCCGCCCGGCGCGCCGGGATTCATGTCACGGCGATCCGGATCTCCGCCTTCGCGGTCGCGGGCACCTTCGCGGCCGTCGGAGGGCTCTTCATGGCCTCCAAGATCGCCGCCGCCAACCAGGGCGCCGGGGGCGGCGAGCTGCTGATGAACGTCATCGCGGCGGCCGTGATCGGCGGGACCAGCCTCTTCGGCGGGCGGGGGCGGACCTGGAACGCGCTGCTCGGCGTGATGGTGATCGTCTCCATCCAGTACGGACTGGCCCTGGAGGGCATCTCCTCCCCGGTCCAGTTCATGATCACCGGTGGTGTGCTGCTCGCCACGGTCGTGATCGACTCGATCACCCGCAGAACCCAGCGCAGCGCGGGCCGGGCCTAATCTCTCGCCGCCGGCTCCTCAGGCTCCTCAGGCTCCTCAGGCTCCTCAGGCTCCTCCGGCTCCTCCGGCTCCTCCGGCTCTCCCGGATCAGGCCCTTCCGGCGCCGCACCGGCACCCCCGTCCCCCCGCAGCCGCCGAATCGAGCGATCATATGAGCCGGATCGCACCGCCCGAGGGCGGCGCTCCCGACCGGAACATTAGACTCAACCAAATCGGCATGTCTCGACCCAGCTCCATACACCCAGCTCACATACGCAAGGAGGCACGGGTGGCACTGCTTACCCGTATCAGGGGACCGCGCGATCTGGACCGGCTCAGCCCGGAGCAGCTGGATCAGCTGGCCGCGGAGATCCGGACCTTTCTCGTGGACGCCGTCTCCAAGACCGGCGGGCACCTCGGGCCGAATCTCGGTGTGGTCGAGCTCACCATCGCCCTTCACCGGGTCTTCGACTCCCCGAAGGACAAGGTCCTCTGGGACACCGGGCACCAGAGCTATGTGCACAAGCTGCTCACCGGCCGGCAGGACTTCTCGCGGCTGAAGATGAAGGGCGGCCTCTCCGGCTACCCGGCGCGCGCCGAGTCCGACCACGACTGCATCGAGAACTCGCACGCCTCCACCGTGCTCGGCTGGGCGGACGGCCTCGCCAAGGCCAACGAGGTCCTCCGCAAGGACGACCACGTCGTGGCGGTCATCGGCGACGGCGCCCTCACCGGCGGCATGGCCTGGGAGGCGCTGAACAACATCGCCGCCGCCAAGGACCGGCCGCTGGTGATCGTGGTCAACGACAACGAGCGCTCCTACGCGCCGACGATCGGCGGCCTCGCCAACCACCTCGCGACCCTGCGCACCACCGACGGGTACGAGCGCTTCCTCGCCCGCGGCAAGGACATCCTGGGCCGCACCCCCGTCGTCGGGAAGCCGCTCTACGGCACCCTGCACGGCGCCAAGAAGGGCCTCAAGGACTTCATCGCCCCCCAGGGCATGTTCGAGGACCTCGGCCTGAAGTACGTCGGCCCGATCGACGGCCACGACATCGAGGCGCTGGAGTCCGCCCTCGCCCGCGCCAAGCGGTTCGGCGGTCCGGTGATCGTGCACTGCCTCACCGAGAAGGGCCGCGGCTACCAGCCCGCCCTCCAGGACGAGGCCGACCGCTTCCACGCCGTCGGCAAGATCCACCCCGACACCGGTCTGCCGATCGCCAGCTCCGGTCTCGACTGGACCTCCGTCTTCGGCGAGGAGATGGTCAAGCTCGGCGCCGAGCGCGAGGACATCGTGGCGATCACCGCCGCCATGCTCCAGCCCGTCGGCCTCGACCGGTTCGCCAGGGCCTACCCCGACCGGGTCTACGACGTCGGCATCGCCGAACAGCACGCGGCCGTCTCCGCCGCCGGTCTCGCGACCGGCGGGGTGCACCCGGTCTTCGCCGTGTACGCCACCTTCCTCAACCGCGCCTTCGACCAGGTCCTCATGGATGTCGCCCTGCACCGCTGCGGAGTGACGTTTGTGCTGGACCGTGCCGGTATCACCGGCACGGACGGCGCCTCCCACAACGGCATGTGGGACATGTCGATCCTCCAGGTCGTCCCCGGCCTGCGGATCGCCGCCCCGCGCGACGCCGACCAGGTGCGCGCCCAGCTCCGCGAGGCCGTCGAGGTCGACGACGCGCCCACCGTCGTCCGCTTCTCCAAGGGCGCCGTCGGACCCTCCGTCCAGGCCGTGGGCCGGGTCGGCGGCATGGACGTGCTGCGCCACCCGGACGCCGAGCGCCCGGATGTGCTCCTGGTCTCCGTGGGCGCGCTCGCCCCGATGTGCCTGGAGATCGCGGATCTCCTGGACCGGCAGGGCATCTCCACCACCGTGGTCGACCCCCGCTGGGTCAAGCCCGTGGACGAGGCGCTCGCGCCGCTCGCCGAGCGGCACCGGGTCGTCGTCACCGTCGAGGACAACAGCCGCGTCGGCGGGGTCGGCTCCGCCGTCGCCCAGGCGCTGCGCGACGCGGGCGTCGATGTGCCGCTGCGCGACTTCGGCATCCCGCCGCGCTTCCTCGACCACGCCTCCCGCAAGGAGATCATGGCCGAGATCGGGCTGACGGCCCCGGACATCGCCCGGCAGGTCACGGGTCTGGTCTCCCGGCTGGACGCCCGGTCGGACGCCGTCACCGGCGAGGCGGCCGAGCCCGTGCGCGACTGAGCCGCCGCCCGCCCGGCACCGGCCGGGCACCCGCACCACCGCGCACCGCGCGGATCGCGCAGGGAATGGGCCGGGAGGGTCACCCTGGATGGGTGACCCTCCCGGCCATTCGCGTGAAACCCACCCGTACGGCCGCCCGGGGACCATCAGCCGTCCCGATCATGGCGGGGACGACACTGCGTGGAGGTGCACGGTGAGCAGAGACAAGGACCCCGCGAGCAGAGCGGGCGTCTTCCGGACCAAGACCGTCGAGCAGTCCATCCGCGACACCGAGGAACCGGAGCACGCGCTCAAACGCTCGCTCTCCGCGCTCGACCTCACCGTCTTCGGCGTCGGTGTCGTCATCGGCACCGGCATCTTCGTCCTCACGGGCGCCGTCGCCAAACAGAACGCGGGCCCCGCCACCGCCATCGCGTTCGCCATCGCCGGATTCGTCTGCGGACTCGCGGCCCTGTGCTACGCCGAGTTCGCCTCCACCGTCCCGGTCGCGGGCTCCGCCTACACCTTCTCGTACGCCTCACTGGGCGAGCTGCCCGCCTGGCTCATCGGCTGGGACCTGGTCCTGGAGTTCGCCCTCGGCACGGCGGTGGTCGCCGTCGGCTGGTCCGGCTATGTGCGCTCCCTGCTGGACAACGCCGGCTGGCATCTGCCGGAGGCGCTGTCCGGCACCAACGAGAGCCATGGCTTCGCCTTCGATCTGCTGGCGTTTCTGCTGATCCTGGCGCTCACCGTCGTCCTCGTCCTCGGGATGAAGCTCTCCGCCCGGGTCACCACCGCGGTCGTCGCGATCAAGGTCGGCGTCGTGCTGCTGGTCATCATCGCCGGGGCGTTCTTCGTCAAGGCCGCGAACTACAGCCCCTTCATCCCGCCCGCCGTGGAGACCGAGGGCGGATCGGGCATCAAGGAACCCCTGATCCAGCTGATGTTCGGCTACGCGCCCACGAACTTCGGTGTCATGGGCATCTTCACCGCCGCCTCCGTGGTCTTCTTCGCCTTCATCGGCTTCGACGTGGTGGCCACCGCCGCCGAGGAGACCAGGCTCCCGCAGCGGGACATGCCCCGGGGCATCCTCGGGTCCCTGTTCATCTGCACGGTGCTGTACGTCGCGGTCTCGCTCGTCGTCACCGGGATGCAGCACTACACCGAACTGACGATCGACGCCCCGCTCGCCGACGCCTTCAAGTCCACCGGACACCCCTGGTACGCCGGGGTGATCAGCTTCGGCGCGGCCATCGGCCTCACCACCGTCTGTCTGATCCTGCTGCTCGGCCAGACCCGGGTGTTCTTCGCGATGAGCCGGGACGGGCTGCTGCCCCGCTTCTTCTCCCGCGTCCACCCGCGCTTCCGCACCCCGTACCGCGCGACCGTCCTCCTCGGGGGCACGATCGCCGTCATCGCCGGCTTCACCAGCATCGAGGAGCTGGCGACACTGGTGAACATCGGCACCCTCTTCGCCTTTGTCGTCGTCGCGATCGGTGTGGTCATCCTCCGCCGCACCCGCCCCGATCTGCCCCGCGCCTTCCGCACCCCGCTGGTGCCGCTGCTGCCGGCCCTCTCGGTGGCCGCCTCGCTCTGGCTGATGCTCAATCTGCCCGCCGAGACCTGGCTGCGGTTCGGGGCGTGGATGCTCATCGGCGTGGTGGTGTACGCGGTCTACGGCCGCCGCCACAGCAGGCTGGAGCCGGGGTCGAAGGTGCCCCACTGAGCCGTCCGGTCAGCGCGGCCCGTACACCGCGCGCGGTCCGGTGGTCCGGGCGCCCGCGGCGGTGACCCGGCGGCGCAGCTCGCGGTCGGCCGTGACCACCAGACAGGGCCGCCCGCCCGCGCCGGCCGCCAGCGCCGCGATGTGGTCGTCCCCGCTGCCCCCGGCGGACTCCACCCGCACCCCGGGGACCGATCCGACCCCGCGCGCCGCGCCCTCCACCACCAGGACGACCTCCAGCGGCCCGGGGAGGTCCCCGACGCCCTCGGCGGCGTACCGCACCAGCGCGTCCCGCAGCCGCTCGGCGGCGCCGCGCCGGTCGCGCCACCAGCCGTCGGGCACGGAGCCGACGACATTGGCGCCGTCGACGACCAGCAGCGGGGTCAGGGGTTCGTCCGTCATCGGGGTGAGCCTACGCGGGGAACGCGACAGGGGCCGTACGGATGCTCCCGCACGGCCCCTGTCCACCACCGGCCGCTACGCCGGGACGCTCGCCGTGCCCGGCGCCAGGAACGGCTTGCCGTTCACCCGCTCCGAGACACCCTCACGGTCCAGATACGGGGTGATGCCGCCGAGGTGGAAGGGCCAGCCCGCGCCCGTGATCAGACAGAGGTCGATGTCCTGGGCCTCGGCCACGACACCCTCGTCCAGCATCAGGCCGATCTCCCGCGCCACCGCGTCCAGGACGCGCGCCCGGGTCTGCTCCTCGGTGAGCACCACATCGCCCTGCCGGAGCAGGGCCGCGACCTCCGGGTCCAGCTCCGGCCTGCCGGAGTCGTACACATAGAAGCCGCGCTTGCCGGCCTTCACCACCGCGGCCAGGTTCGCCGAGACCGTGAAACGGTCCGGGAAGGCCCGGTTGAGGGTCTCGGAGACATGCAGCCCGATCGCGGGGCCCACCAGCTCCAGCAGGACCAGCGGGGACATCGGCAGGCCCAGCGGCTCCACCGCGCGCTCGGCCACCTCCACCGGGGTGCCCTCGTCGATGACGTTCTGGATCTCGCCCATGAAGCGGGTCAGGATGCGGTTGACCACGAACGCCGGGGCGTCCTTGACCAGTACGGCGGTCTTCCGCAGCTTCTTCGCCACGCCGAACGCGGTCGCCAGCGAGGCGTCGTCGGTCCGCTCGCCCCGGACGATCTCCAGCAGCGGAAGCACCGCGACCGGGTTGAAGAAGTGGAAGCCGACGACCCGCTCGGGGTGCCGCAGCCGCGACGCCATCTCGCTCACCGAGAGCGAGGAGGTGTTGGTGGCGAGGATCGCGTGCGCCGGGGCGACGGCCTCCACCTCGGCGAACACCTTCTGCTTGACGCCCATCTCCTCGAAGACGGCCTCGATCACGAAGTCGGCGTCTGAGAAGCCCTCCGCCTTGTCCAGGACGCCGGTCACCAGGCCCTTGAGGCGGTTGGCCTTGTCCTGGTTGATCCGGCCCTTGCCGAGCAGCTTGTCGATCTCGGAGTGGACATAGCCCACGCCCTTGTCGATGCGCTCCTGGTCGATGTCGGTCAGCACCACCGGCACCTCCAGACGGCGCACGAAGAGCAGCGCCAGCTGAGAGGCCATCAGACCCGCGCCCACCACACCGACCTTGGTGACCGGGCGGGCCAGATTCCGGTCCGGCGCGCCGGCCGGGCGCTTGCCGCGCTTCTGCACCAGATGGAAGGCGTAGATACCGCTGCGCAGCTCACCACCCATGATCAGATCGGCGAGCGCCGCGTCCTCGGCGTCGAAACCGGCCTGGAGGTCGCCGTCCTTGGCGGCCTCGATGATCTCCAGCGCCCGGTAGGCGGCGGGGGCCGCGCCGTGCACCTTGGAGTCCGCGATGGACCGGCCCCGCGCCACGGCGGCGTCCCACGCCTCGCCCCGGTCGACCGTGTCGCGCTCGACGGCGGTCTCGCCGCTGAGCACCGAAGCGGTCCACGCCAGGGACCGCTCCAGGAAGTCCGCGCCGTCGAAGAGCGCGTCGGCGATGCCCAGCTCGAACACCTGGGCGCCCTTGAGCTGGCGGTTCTGGTTGAGCGAGTTCTCGATGATGACCGTGACCGCCCGGTCCGCGCCGATCAGGTTCGGCAGCAGGGCGCAGCCGCCCCAGCCGGGGACCAGACCGAGGAAGACCTCGGGCAGCGAGAAGGCCGGGACGGCCCGGGAGACGGTGCGGTACGAGCAGTGCAGCCCGGCCTCCACGCCGCCGCCCATCGCCGCGCCGTTGTAGTACGCGAACGTCGGCACGGCCAGGCCGGAGAGGCGCTTGAAGACCTCGTGCCCGCCCCTGCCGATGGCGAGGGCCTCGTCGTGGGTGCGCAGCAGCTCCACACCCTTGAGGTCGGCGCCGACCGCGAAGATGAACGGCTTCCCGGTGAGACCGGCGCCGACGATCGCGCCCTCGGCCGCCTCCCGCTCGACCTGGTCGATCGCGGCGGAGAGGTTGGCGAGCGACTGCGGGCCGAAGGTGGTGGGCTTGGTGTGGTCCAGGCCGTTGTCCAGGGTGATCAGGGCGAACCTGCCCGCCCCGGCGGGGAGGTCGAGATGGCGCACGTGCGCCTGGGTCACGACCTCGGCGGGGAACAGCTCGGCGGCCCCCTTGAGGAGTTCGGCGGTGTTGCTCACTTGGTGCCTCCGTCGAAGTGCGGGTTCTCCCAGATGACCGACGCGCCCATGCCGAAGCCGACGCACATCGTGGTCAGGCCGTAGCGGACCTGGGGCTGCTCCTCGAACTGGCGGGCGAGCTGGGTCATCAGCCGTACGCCGGAGGAGGCCAGCGGGTGGCCGAACGCGATGGCGCCGCCGTACTGGTTGACGCGCGCGTCGTCGTCGGCGATGCCGTAGTGCTCCAGGAAGGCCAGCACCTGGACGGCGAAGGCCTCGTTGATCTCGAAGAGGCCGATGTCACCGATGGCCAGGCCCGCCTTGGCGAGGGCCTTCTCGGTGGCGGGGATCGGGCCGTACCCCATGACCTCGGGCTCGACACCCGCGTACGCGAAGGAGACGAGCCGCATCCGCACCGGGAGGCCCGCCTCGCGGGCGAACTCCTCGGAGGCGATGAGGGAGGCGGTGGCGCCGTCGTTGAGACCGGCGGCGTTGCCGGCGGTGACCCGGCCGTGCGGGCGGAAGGGGGTCTTCAGGGCGGCGAGGTTCTCCCGCGTGGTGCCGGGGCGCATCGGCTCGTCCCGGGTGGCGAGGCCCCAGCCCGTCTCCCCGGCCTCGGGGGTGGTGCGGCGGACCGAGATCGGGACCAGGTCCTGCTGGATCTTTCCGTCGGCGTAGGCCTTGGCGGCCTTCTCCTGGGAGCGGACGGCGTACTCGTCGGCGCGCTCCTTGGTGATGGAGGGGTAGCGGTCGTGGAGGTTCTCCGCCGTCATGCCCATGAAGAGGGCGGACTCGTCCACGAGCTTCTCGCTGACGAAGCGCGGGTGGGGGTCGACGCCCTCGCCCATGGGGTGGCGGCCCATGTGCTCGACGCCGCCGGCCAGCACCACGTCGTACGCGCCGAAGGCGATCGACCCGGCGGTGGTGGTGACGGCGGTCATCGCGCCGGCGCACATCCGGTCGATGGAGTAGCCGGGGACGGACTGCGGCAGCCCCGCGAGGATGCCCGCCGTCCGGCCGAGGGTCAGGCCCTGGTCGCCGATCTGGGTGGTGGCGGCGATGGCGACCTCGTCGATCCGCGCGGGGTCGAGGCCGGGGTTGCGGCGCAGCAGCTCCCGGATGGCCTTGACGACGAGGTCGTCGGCCCGGGTCTCGTGGTAGATGCCCTTCGGGCCCGCCTTGCCGAAGGGGGTGCGGACGCCGTCGACGAAGACGACATCCCTGACGGTACGAGGCACGATGGCTCTCCTCCAGGGTGCGGGATGGCACTGCTGCTGGGCGGCGGGCAGGCGCTGAGCGCTTGCTCGCCGCCTCCCATGCTACTTACGGGTAACCATCGTGCACACCCCCGCGCCGCGGAGCGTCGAACGTCACACCCCGCGGTTTGCCCGTGGGGTGCGGGGGTGCGGGGTGCGGGGTCCTGCGGCCCGGGGTCCGTCCTCAAGCGCCGGACGGGCTTGGTTTGCTCGGGCTGCTTGTGCCGCCTGGGTCCGGCGTGGGGCGCGGACGGGCTGGGCGAATCCAGCCTCGTCGGCGAGGTGAGACGCAATCCAGCCCCGCCGGCGTTTGAGGCGCGGGGGTTCGGGGGCTGGTCCCCGACCCGGGCCCGCACTGTGCGGGTTTCCTGTGGCACAGGGTCCGTCCTCAAGCGCCGGACGGGCTTGGTTTGCTCGGACTGCTTGTGCCCCCTGGGGCCGGCGTGAGGCGCGGACGGGCTGGGCGAATCCAGCCCCGCCGGCGTTCCAGAGCTGCCTCTGGGAGGTGCCCCCGGACGGGCTTGGTTTGCTCGGGCTGCCTGTGCCGCCTGGGGCCGGCGTGGGGCGCGGACGGGCTGGGCGAATCCAGCCCCGCCGGCGAGGTGAGACGCAATCCAGCCCCGCCGGCGTTTGAGGCGCGGGGGTTCGGGGGCTGGTCCCCGACCCGGGCCCGCACTGTGCGGGTGTCCTGTGGCCCGGGGCCGTCCTCGATCTCCCCCAGAGCTGCCTCTGGGAGGTGCCCCCGGCCGGGCTGAGCGAAATCAGCCCCGCCGGCGATTGAGGCGCGAGGGTCAGGGGGTGAGGGACCGGGTGAGGAGCGGGGTCACCAGGGCGATCTGCCAGGGGCGCGCCCCCAGCGCCGCGAGCGCCTCCGCCACCGCCTCCTCCGTGTGCTCCGCCGGAGGCTCCCAGCACACCCGCCGCACCGTATCCGGCGTGATCAGATTCTCCTGCGGCAGATTCAACTCCTCCGCCAGCGCCGACACCCCCGCCCGCGCCGCCGACAGCCTCGCCGCCGCGACCGGGTCCTTGTCCGCCCAGGCCCGCGGCGGCGGCGGCCCGTTCAGCGGCTGCCCGGGCTGGGGCAGCTCCGCGTCGGGCAGCGCCCTCGCCCGGTCGACCGCCGCCTGCCACTGCTCCAGCTGCCGCCGCCCCGCCCGGTGACCGAACCCCGGCAGCGCGGTCAGCGCGTGCACATTCACCGGCACCGCGAGCGCCGCCTCGACGATCGCCGCGTCGCTCAGCACCTTCCCGGGCGACACATCGCGCCGCTGCGCGACCTTGTCCCGGGCGGTCCACAGCTCCCGCACCACCGCCATCTGCCGGCGCCGCCGCACCTTGTGCATCCCGGAGGTCCGCCGCCACGGGTCCTTCCGGGGCGGCGCGGGCGGCGCCGAGACGATGGCCTCGAACTCCTGGTGCGCCCACTCCAGCTTCCCCTGCCGGTCCAGCTCCTTCTCCAGCGCGTCCCGCAGGTCCACCAGCAGCTCCACGTCGAGCGCGGCATAGCGCAGCCACGGCTCGGGCAGCGGCCGGGTGGACCAGTCGACGGCGGAGTGCCCCTTCTCCAGGGCGTACCCGAGCACCGACTCCACCATCGCGCCGAGCCCGACCCGGGGGAACCCGGCGAGCCGGCCGGCCAGCTCGGTGTCGAAGAGGCTGGTCGGCACCATGCCTATGTCCCGCAGGCACGGCAGGTCCTGGGTCGCCGCGTGCAGAATCCACTCGGTCCCGGCGAGCGCCGCGCCCAGCTCCGAGAGATCGGGGCAGCCCACCGGGTCGATCAGGGCGCTGCCCGCGCCCTCGCGGCGCAGCTGCACGAGATAGGCGCGCTGGCCGTAGCGGTAGCCGGAGGCGCGCTCGGCGTCCACGGCGACGGGGCCGGTGCCCGCCGCGAAAGCGGCGATCACTCCGGCCAGTCCTGCCGCGTCGGCGACCACCGGGGGGATGCCCTCGCGCGGCTCCAGCAGGGGAGTGGGAGCCTCTTCGGCTGCGACGCCGTCGTCCGGGGGAGCGCCCCCGGCGGTTCGCAGTGCGGTCTCTGCTGCGGTGTCTTGGGCGTCGGTCACGTGTCAAGGGTATCCGTGAACGGAGCGCGCCTGTCGACGGAAACGTTCCGTCGGCAGGCGCGCGGGGGTCGGGGACGGTCAGTGGATGATGCCGGTACGCAGCGCTACCGCGACCATTCCGGCCCGGTCGCCCGTGCCGAGCTTGCGGGCGATCCGGGCGAGGTGGCTCTTCACGGTGAGGGCGGAGAGCCCCATGGAGACACCGATCGCCTTGTTCGACTGGCCCTCCGCCACCAGCCGCAGCACCTCCACCTCACGGCCGGACAGCTCGCGGTAGCCGCCCGGGTGGCTCGGGGCACCCGGGGGGCGGCGGTGGCCCAGACGTGCGGCCGCGGCGCCGATGGGGGCGGCGCCGGGGCGGGTGGGGTGCCCGATGTTGGTGCGCGTACCGGTCACGACATAGCCCTTGACGCCGCCCGCGAGGGCGTTGCGCACGGCGCCGATGTCATCGGCCGCGGAGAGGGCGAGGCCGTTGGGCCACCCCGCGGCACGGGTTTCGGACAGGAGGGTCAGCCCGGAACCGTCGGGCAGGTGGACGTCGGCAACGCAGATGTCGCGCGGGTTGCCGACGCGGGGACGGGCCTCCGCGATCGACGACGCCTCGATCACGTCTCGCACTCCGAGGGCCCACAGATGGCGGGTGACGGTGGAGCGGACGCGTGGGTCGGCCACGACCACCATGGCCGTCGGCTTGTTCGGGCGGTAGGCGACCAGGCTTGCGGGCTGCTCGAGAAGAACGGACACCAGGCCTCCTGGGGGAAGGTGCGGGACGGGCCGGGCTCGGGGAATGAGGCCGGGCGAACCGATCAGTTAGGGTCACTGACCTCTTCGGCACCAAACGTGACCGGCTTTAGAGAAAGATCACGATTTAGTGAGTGATATTTGGTGCAATTCGGACGGATGAGCGATCATTCGGTCTCTGAACTGACAGAGCGTTACGTCGAGGTGGTCCATGGAGCCGACCGGGCGGGGGCGGCGAGGGGCGGGGGCGGGTCCGCACAGTCTCCCCGGGCGCGCCGCCCCCCGCCGCCCGCGCTCCTCACCGGTGCTGCGGCCCCCGCCGCTGCGGAAGCGACACCACCCCCGCCGCCTGGTCCCCCGTACCGCCCGCGACCGGCGGCAGCCCCGCGATCTGGCAGAGGAGATCGCACCAGGCCACAAGGTGCCCCGCGGTGTCCGGCACCCCGCCCGGCCCCTCCTCGGGGGTCCAGGACGCCCGGATCTCGATCTGGGTCGCGGGCCGCCGGTCGGCAAGTCCACCGAAATAGTGAGACCCCGCGCGGGTGACGGTCCCGCTCGGTTCCCCGTACGCGAGACCCCGCGCCTCCAGCGCCCCCGTCAGCCACGACCAGGACACATCGGGCAGCAGCGGATCGGCCGCCATCTCCGGCTCCAGCTCCGCGCGGACCAGGGTCACCAGCCGGAACGCGCCCTGCCAGGCGTCATGGCCCGCCGGGTCGTGCAGCAGCACCAGACGGCCGTCGGCGAGATCCTCCTCGCCGTCGACGACCGCCGCCTCCAGGGCGTACGCGTGCGGCGCGAGCCGCTTCGGCGGGCGCGCGGGGTCCACCTCGATCCCCGGGCGCAGCCGGGCGGACCGCAGTGCCTCGACCGCGGCTCTGAATGCGCGCGGAACCGAATCGCCCTCCCCGCCGTCCTGATCGTCAGCGCCGTTGAAATGATCGGAAAAATGTCCCTGAGCGGCAGCCATGCGGGGAAGAGTAGGCGGAATGGGCGCCTCACGCAGGGAAGGACACCCGGGGCGGCGGACACTTCCTCGGTCCATGCGAAGATTTGGGGCGTGAGCGCCAACGACCGCCCCACGGGCCAGCAGCCGAAGCCGTACGACTCCGCCTTCCTCAAGGCGTGCAGGCGTGAGCCCGTGCCGCACACCCCGGTCTGGTTCATGCGGCAGGCGGGCCGCTCGCTGCCCGAGTACCTCAAGGCGCGCGAGGGCATCCCCATGCTGGAGTCGTGCATGCGGCCCGAGCTGGTCAAGGAGATCACCCTCCAGCCCGTGCGCCGCCACGACGTCGACGCGGCGATCTACTTCAGCGACATCGTGGTGCCCCTGAAGGCCATCGGCATCGACCTCGACATCAAGCCGGGCGTCGGCCCGGTCGTCGCGGAGCCGATCCGCACCCGCGCCGACCTGGCGCGGCTGCGCGAGCTGACCCCCGACGACGTCCGCTATGTCACCGAGGCGATCGGGCTGCTCACCGACGAGCTGGGCACCACCCCGCTGATCGGGTTCGCGGGCGCGCCCTTCACCCTCGCCAGCTATCTCGTGGAGGGCGGCCCGTCCCGCAACCACGAGCACACCAAGGCCCTGATGTACGGCGACCCCGGACTGTGGGCGGAGCTGCTGGACCGGCTCGCGGGGATCACCTCCGCGTTCCTGAAGGTCCAGATCGAGGCCGGCGCGAGCGCCGTGCAGCTCTTCGACTCCTGGGTCGGCGCGCTCTCCCCCGCCGACTACCGGCGCTCGGTGCTGCCCGCATCGGCCAAGGTCTTCGACTCGGTCGCCTCCTACGGTGTCCCGCGCATCCACTTCGGTGTGGGTACGGGGGAGCTGCTCGGCCTCCTCGGCGAGGCGGGCGCCGATGTCGTGGGCGTCGACTGGCGGGTGCCGCTGGACGAGGCCGCCCGCCGGGTGGGCCCCGGGAAGGCGCTCCAGGGGAACCTGGACCCGGCGGTGCTCTTCGCCGGGCCGGAGGCCGTGGAGGCCAAGGCCACCGAGGTGCTCGAAGCGGCGGCCGGCCTGGAGGGCCATGTGTTCAACCTGGGCCACGGAGTGCTGCCGACCACCGACCCGGACGCGCTGACCCGCCTGGTGGACTTCGTCCACCGCGAAACCGCTCGCTAACCCCGCCCGGCCCACCGCTCCCCGGCGGGCCGCGGCAGGGCGGCGGCCAGGGCGCAGAGCGGCAGCAGGGCCAGCACCAGAATCCCGCCGCCGAGCGCCAGCAGCGGAAAGCCGCCGAGGGCCACCACCACGCCCGAGGCCAGCCCGCCGGCCGCGCCGGCGACCGAGACACCCACATCCACGAGCCCCTGCGCGGCGGCCCTCCCCGCCGCCGGCAGGGCGTCGGTGATCAGAGCCGTCCCGGCGACGAACCCGAGGTTCCAGCCGACGCCCAGCAGCACCAGCGCCAGGGCCAGCACCGGGACGGAGTCCGGCGGTGCCAGCGAGGCCAGCAGCCCCGCCGCGAACAGCGCGGCGGCGCCCAGAGCCGCCGTGACCAGGCGCCCGGCCCGGTCGGCGAGCGCCCCGGAGAGCGGCGACGACAGATACATCGCCCCCAGATGCACCCCGATGACCAGCCCCGCCGCCCCGGTGCCATGGCCATGGGCGGCCATGTGAACCGGGGTCATCGTCATGACCGCGATCATCACCAACTGGCTGAGGACCATGACCGCCGCGCCGGTGAACACCCCGCGCCGGTCGGCCCGTACGGCCCCGTCCGGGCCCGGGTCCCCGGAGCCGTCCGCCGGACCGGCCGCCGCCGCGCGGGCCAGCGGCAGCGGGTCCGGGCGCAGAAAGACCGCCAGAAAGAGCGCCGCCGCCCCGAAGGCCACCGCCGCCAGCAGAAACGGGCCCGCGAGCCGGGGGATGCCCCAGCTCAGCGCGAGCCGTCCGCTGACCCCGGCCAGCGCGGGCCCGGCGACCGCCCCGGCGGCCATGGCGAAGAGCACCGTGGAGACGGCGCGGCCCCGCCGCTCCGGCGAGGCCAGATCGGCGCCCGCGTACCGGGCCATCAGCAGGGTCACCGTCCCGGCGCCGTAGACCAGCAGCGCGCCGAAGAGCAGGGCGACGCTGTCCAGCGCGGTCGCCGACACCACCCCGAGGCTGCCGAGCGCCCCGGTGGCGTACCCCAGGGCCAGTCCGGGCCGGCGGCCCCAGCGCTGGCAGACCCGGCCGATGCCCACCGCGCCGACGGCGGCCCCGGCCGCGAAGAGCGCGCTGGACACCCCGGCGAGGCCGGTCGACCCGAGCATCTCCCCGGCGATCAGCGCCCCGACACTGATCCCGGCAGCGAGGGCCGCGCCGCTCAGCATCTGCGCCACCGCCAGCACGGTGAGAATCCGACGCTGCGCGGGGTGCTCACCCGGCGCGCCCGCCGTCCTCGCCGCGGGGCCGGCCGCCGTCTCCCGGGCCGGGGACCGCCTCATGGCACCCGCTCCCCGAGGTCAGGCCGGCCCGAGGGCGGCGATGTCCGCGAGCGACATGCTCATCCGCTCGTGCAGAAAGCGGACGATGGTCCAGTGCGGCAGCGCACCCTCGTCGAAGGGCCCGAATTCCCGGCAGTACAGCGGAATCCAGCGCAGCGCCTCCTCCAGGGAGCGCTCACGGCCCGGCTCCTGCTGATAAGCGGCGTAACCGATGCTGCGGTGCTCGATGAAGAAACCGCCCGGCAGCCGCTTCTCGCACAGCTCCCGGTACTCCCGGGTCTGGAGGATGAGATAGTGCCAAATCTCATCGATGTGCTGCTCGACCGGGAGGAAGAGACCGCTGAGTTCGTTGCGGTGACGCGAAATGAGATAGAGATACCGCATGCATTCCGTGATCTGGCGTTCCATGTCCTGCGGAGAACCACCGGTCTGTTCCACGAAATAATTCACGGTCTCCGCGTGGAGATCCTCGCCCAGAAGTTCCCTGAGGTCGTTCCGCGATATTCGACGCTCTGTCCTCATGATGCTCCAGTCACCAGCCAGGTGTACTTTCCCGAGGCCCCGATCGGGATATGGGTACGGTGTTCGACCGCGCACTCCAGCCCGGTCAGCTCGCCGACGAGCCTGCTCAGCGCGGTCCGCTCGCCCGGCCCGAGCGGACCTCCGTCGAAGGTGGTGTACAGCAGCCGTACCGCGCCGTCCCCCGCGCTCGCCGCCCGCACCTGGTAGAGGAAGACATGCGAGGACGCGGCCGTCACACAGCTGTCGATGTCGCTGTGCGCCACCGGCCCGTTCGGCGTCGGCAGCAGCTCCTTGACCCGGCCGCAGAACCGGGAGACCTTCGCCGGGTCCGGTGTTCCGTCCGTGGTGCGGACGCAGTCGCCGGAGCGGTAGCGGATCAGCGGCATGTACGGATTGCGGACGCTCGTCACGATCAGACTGTGGATCGAGCTGCCCGGGGCCACGGGCTCCAGCTCCAGACTCATCCGGTCCAGGAACGGGTGGTACCGCCCGCCCCGGTCGCTGTAGTAGAGATAGCCCAGCTCGGTGCTGCCGAAGAGATCGACCACCGGACAGCCGAGGTACCGCTCCAGATACTCCCGGACATTGGCCGGGGTGTACTCATAGGCGGTGATGACGCTCGCCGGGGTCGGGAAGCCGTCCCACAGATCCAGGTCGAGGGCTCTGCGCACCAGATGCGCCAGGTGGTGGCCGGAGCAGTCCAGGTGGTACCAGCCCAGCGGGTGGGCGTCCCGCTCGGCCCGGATCTCGCCGAGCATCCGCTCCACGTCCGCCCGGTCCCAGAGCGCCGGGTCGAGCCGGAGGTTGAGATAGACGGTCCGCTCGTCCAGCCGCCGGTCCGCGAGGCCCGGCACGGCCGCCGGGGGCTCGCCGCGCCGCTTCGCGTTGACGCGGGCGACGTGCTCGGTCGCGAGCAGGGTGGTGAGCGAGACGCGCCGGCACTCCTGGTGCCAGGTCTCCGCGATGTCCGGGTGCTCGCTCCACAGCCGGTAGTACGACGTGAGCAGGAAGTACGGCGGTCTGATGATCTGCATCCGGGCGTGGTTGGTGCCGGTGGAGAGCACGAACTCGGCCTCGCCCGACTCCAGCGCCCGGGCCAGCCGCGGTGACATCCAGTTGTCCGGGAAACCGCGGGCTATCTCCGGCTTCTCCAGAATGGGGAACCAGCCTTGCTCGATCGATGTCCGGTAGAGGGGGATGTCCCGGATCTGATCGATGATGCCGGAACTGGGCTGACCGTCCACGGGTGACCTTCAATCGGCTGCGGAGAACCGGCGGTGCGGCGGCGGGGCCGTGCCAGGGGGCCGTACGGAGGGTGAGAACGGGCGGGCCGGGCGACCGCCGGAACCATTCGCCCGGCCCTCGTTCTCCGGTCATCGGCCGGTCGGTGACCGGTGACGCGACCGTTCAGTGTCCGTCCGGTGCCCGTTCAGGAAATGCAGCCGGCCTTCGGCGCGGCGCTGATGCAGCCGGCCTTGGCCGTTGCGCTGATACAGCCGGACTTGGTGGCGCCTTCCGATGAATTGGCGGAGTTCCAGGCCCGCCAGATGTCGTCCTGGGCCATCTTCTTGATGAGCTGTTCCATATCCGACCTCCGGTGATCCGGTCTGCGGTGGGGTCCGCGTTTTCCGTTCACTGGAAGTTAGGAGTATTCGCTTGTCCCTGTCAATGGATGTGCTGGTGAGAGACGAATGAGAGCGAATGAGAGAGTGCTCATGAGAATGTCGGGCGGGGTGGGATTTCCGGCTTTGCCGGGGATTCTTGGGTGCGGGGTGCGGGGTGCGGGGTGCGGGGTGCGGGGTGCGGGGTGCGGGTCCCGGGGTCCCAGGGCCCCGCGGGGTGCGGGGTCCCGGGGCGCGGGGTCCGTCCTCAAGCGCCGGACGGGCTGGTGTTGGTGCTGTCCGCGGGGTGCGGGGTCCTGGGGCGCGGGGTTCGTCCTCAAGCGCCGGACGGGGTGGCTCGGGGCGGGGGGTCAGGTTGTTGACCGTACCGCTGTCACCGCCTTGCGGGCCGCCACCAGGACCGGGTCCCACACCGGTGAGAACGGGGGCGCGTAGCCGAGGTCCAGCATCGTCATCTGCTCCACCGTCATCCCGGCGGTCAGCGCCACCGCCGCGATGTCCACCCGCTTCGCCGCGCCCTCCCCGCCCACGATCTGCACCCCCAGCAGCCGGCCCGTGCGCCGCTCCGCGAGCATCTTCACCGTCATGGAGCCGGCGTCCGGGTAGTAGCCCGCCCGGCTCGTCGACTCGATGGCGGCGGTGACGTACCGCAGCCCCACCTCCGTCGCGTCCTTCTCCCGCAGCCCGGTGCGGGCGATCTCCAGATCGCACACCTTGCTCACCGCCGTGCCCACGACGCCCGGGAAGGTCGCGTAGCCGCCGCCCGCGTTGGCGCCGATGATCTGGCCGTGCTTGTTGGCGTGCGTGCCCAGCGGCACATGGCGCTCCCGGCCCGAGACCAGGTCGAGCACCTCCACACAGTCCCCGCCCGCCCAGATGTTCTCCTGGCCCCGCACCCGCAGCGCCAGATCGGTCAGCAGACCGCCGTACACCCCCAGCGGCAGCCCGGCGGCCCGGGCGAGCCCCGTCTCCGGCCGTACCCCCATCCCGAGGACCACCACATCCGCCGGGTACTCCGCGTCCTCGGTCGCCACCGCGCGCACCCGGCCGTCGGAGCCGGTGCGGACCCCGGTCACCGCCGCGCCGTTGACGGTGGTGATGCCGAGACCGTCCATCGCCTCGTGGACCAGCCGGCCCATGTCCGGGTCGAGGGTCGCCATCGGCTGCTCGCCCCGGTTGAGGACCGTCACCTCGAAACCCCGGTGCAGCAGCGCCTCCGCCATCTCCACACCGATGTAGCCGGCGCCCACCACCACCGCCCTGCGGCCCCCGGTGGCGGCGAGGGTGTCCAGCAGCGCCTGCCCGTCGTCCAGCGTCTGGACGCCGTGCACCCCCGGGGCGTCGATCCCCGGCAGCTCCGGGCGGACCGGGCGGGCACCGGTCGCCAGCACCAGCTTGTCGTAGCCGGTCCAGCTCTCTGCGCCGCTCTCCAGATCGCGGGAGCGCACCCGCCCGCCGGCCACGTCCACCTCGGTGACCTCGGTGCGCGTGCGCAGCTCGATGTCCCGCTCCCGGTGCTCGGCGGGGGTGCGCGCGATCAGCTCGTCGCGCCCCCGGACCTGACCACCCACCCAGTACGGGATGCCGCACGCCGAGTACGAACTGAAGTGGCCGCGCTCGAACGCGACGATCTCCAGCTCGTCCGGACCCTTGAGCCTGCGGGCCTGCGACGCGGCGGACATCCCCGCCGCGTCGCCCCCGACGACGACCAGTCGTTCAGCTGTCATGCCGCACACGCTACGGGCGTGCGGCCCCTCGCACCCGGCCGGGGCCCGCCGCCGGGAACGGTTTCCGGCCGGCGGCCGCGAAGAGGTCACGGTCGGGCCCCGGAGCGGCGTTTGAGAGAGTGGGGACATGCAGCCCCTCCCGCATACGGACATCGCGGCCGGTACCGCCCCGGGCACCGGCGCTCCCGCCCACGCCGTCGTCATCGGCGGCGGGATCTCCGGCCTCGCCGCAGCCCACCGGCTCGCGACCGCCGGGGCCCGGGTGACCCTCCTGGAGTCCACCGAGCGCCTCGGCGGCAAGCTCGCCCCGGGGGAGATCGCCGGCGCCCCCGTCGACCTGGGCGCCGAGTCGCTGCTCGCGCGCCGCCCCGAGGCCATCGCCCTCGCCCGCGCCACCGGGCTCGGCGACCGGCTCACGGCACCCGCCACCGCCACCGCCTCCATCTGGACCCGGGACGCGCTGCGCCCCATGCCCAAGGGGCATGTCATGGGCGTCCCCGGCACCGCCGGGGCGCTCGCCGGGCTGCTCTCCCCCGAGGGCATCGCCAGGATCGCCCGGGAGCCCGAGCTGCCCCCCGCCGACCTCGGCGACGATGTCGCCATCGGCGCCCATGTCGCCGCCCGTCTCGGCCCCGAGGTCGTCGACCGGCTGGTCGAACCGCTCCTCGGCGGGGTGTACGCGGGGGACGCCCACCGCATCTCCATGCGCGCCGCCGTACCCCAGCTCTTCGAGGCGGCCCGGCGCCACCCCTCGCTGCTCGACGCGGTCCGCGAGGTCCAGGAGAGCGCCCGCCGCGCCCAGGCCGGCGGGCCCGTCTTCCTCGGTGTCGAAGGCGGCGTCGGCACCCTGCCGGGCGCGGTCGCCGACGCGGTGCGCGCGCTGGGCGGCGAGATCCGCACCGGCACCCCGGTCCTCGGCATCGGCAGGACCGCGCGCGGCTGGCAGATCCGCACCGACCGCAGGCTGATCACCGCCGACGCCGTCGTCATCGCCACCCCCGCCTGGGCCACCGCCGACCTCCTCGCCGCCGAGGCCCCCGCCGCCGCGACGGCACTCGGCCGGGTCGAGTACGCCTCCATGGCCCTGGTCACTCTCGCCTTCGCCCGCCGGGACCTGGCCCCGCTCCCCGCCGGCAGCGGCTTTCTGGTGCCGCCGTCCGACGGCCGCACCATCAAGGCCGCCACCTTCTCCAGCCAGAAGTGGCAGTGGGTCGCCGACGCCGCCCCCGACCTCGTCGTGCTGCGCACCTCCATCGGCCGCTACGGCGAGGAGGAGCAGCTGCACCGCGACGACAGCGAGCTGGCCGCCGCCTCGCTGCGCGATCTGGAGACCGCCGCCGGAATCTCCGCCCGGCCCGTCGCCACCCGGGTCACCCGCTGGATCGACGGGCTGCCGCAGTACCCCGTCGGCCATCTCGCCCGGGTCGCCGCCATCCGCGAGGAGATCGCGAAACTCCCCGGACTGCGGGTCTGCGGGGCCGTGTACGACGGTGTCGGCATCCCCGCCTGCGTCGCCGACGGGCAGCGCGCCGCGGACGAGATTCTCGCCACGCCGACCCTGGCGCAGGGCACTGATCAGCGCGCGGGACAATAGCCGTATGAGTGCGCCCGAAAAGATCCCGAACGCAGGCAAGAAGGCCAAGGACCTCAACGAGGTCATCCGGTACACGCTGTGGTCCGTCTTCAAGCTGCGCGATGTGCTGCCCGAGGACCGTTCCGGTTACGCGGAGGAGGTCCAGGAGCTGTTCGACCGGCTCGCCGCCGCGGATGTCAAGATCCGCGGTACCTACGATCTCTCCGGGCTGCGCGCGGACGCCGATGTCATGATCTGGTGGCACGCCGAGACCGCGGACGAGCTCCAGTCGGCGTACAGCCTCTTCCGCCGCACCCGCCTCGGCCGGGCGCTGGAGCCGGTCTGGTCGAACATGGCGCTGCACCGCCCCGCCGAGTTCAACAAGTCGCACATCCCGGCGTTCCTCGCCGACGAGAACGCCCGCGACTACGTCAGCGTCTACCCCTTCGTACGCTCCTACGACTGGTATCTGCTGCCCGACGAGGACCGCCGGAGGATGCTCGCCGACCACGGCAAGATGGCCCGCGGCTACCCGGACGTACGCGCCAACACCGTCGCGTCGTTCTCGCTCGGCGACTACGAGTGGATTCTCGCCTTTGAGGCCGACGAACTGCACCGTATCGTCGACCTGATGCGTCATCTGCGTGCCTCCGAGGCCCGGATGCACGTCCGCGAGGAGGTCCCGTTCTACACGGGCCGCCGCAAGTCGGTCGCGGACCTGGTGGCCCAGCTCGCCTGAGCCGGACCACCGCAGAACGCAGGCCGGTGCGCACCCAGCGGACCCGGCCTCTCAGACCCGGAAGATCAGACGGTGTGCGGCAGCTTCGGAGCTGCCGCCCGCCGGTCCAGCGACACCGGGTCCGGCTCCGGGTGCGGCGCGCACGCAGCGCGCCGCACCGGCGTCCTCCCGCGCAGCAGATAGTTCTCCAGATGCGCGTTCACACAGCTGTTGGCGCCGCCGCCGATGCCGTGCGTCCCGGCGTCCTCCTCGGTGATCAGCACCGCCCCCTTCAGCCGCCGCGCCAGCTCCTTCGCCCCCGCGTACGGGGTCGCCGCGTCCCGCTCGGCCGCCAGGATCAGCACCGGCGGCAGCGCGCCCCGCTTGGTGCGCACCTCCAGCGGACGCTGCCGGGGCGCGGACCAGTAGGCACAGGGCAGATTCGTCCAGACGTTGTCCCAGGTCTCGAAGGGCGCCCTGCGGGCCAGCGCGGTGTTGTCGCGGTCCCACACCTCCCACGCGGTCGGCCAGGGCGCGTCATTGCACTCGATGGCCGTGTAGACGGCGCTGGAGTTCTCGGCGGCCCTCGCGCTCCCCGGCCGGGGAGCGGCCTGGGCGATCAGCGGCTTCGCGTTGCCCCGCAGATACTCCGAGAGCGCGGTGGCCCGCTCCACCCAGTAGTCGTCGTAGTAACCGGCTCCGAGGAACGCCGCCTGGAGCTGCCCCGGACCGACCTTGCCGCCCGCCGGCTCCACCGCCAGCCGGGCGCGCGCCCGCTCGTAGCTCTCCGCCACCGCCTCCGGAGTGGCTCCGAGGCCGTAGGTCGCGTCGTGCCGGGCCACCCAGGCGCGGAAGTCGGCCCAGCGGCTCTCGAACGCCAGGGACTGTTCGAGATTGCTGCGGTACCAGATCTTCTCGCGGGCCGGGTCCACCACCGAGTCGAAGACCATCCGCCGCACATGGGACGGGAAGAGCGTCGCGTACAGCGCGCCGAAGTAGGTGCCGTACGAGGCCCCCATGAAGGTCAGCCGGGGCTCGCCGAGCGCCGCCCGCAGCACCTCCAGATCGCGCGCGTTGTTGAGCGAGGTGTAGTGCCGCAGCGCCGGTCCGGTCCTGTCGGCGCAGCCCGCCGCATAGGCGCGCGCCTCGGCGATCCGTTCCCTCTTGTACGCCTCCGAGGGGTGGAACGGGGAGTCGGTGGGGGCCTTGAGGACCTCCTCGGGGTCCCGGCAGGAGAGCGGAGCCGAACGGCCGACGCCGCGCGGGGAGTACCCCACCAGGTCGTAGGCGCGGGCGATCCGCTTCCACTCGGGGAGCCCGCCCGCCAGGGGGAACCACATGCTCGACGCGCCGGGGCCGCCCGGGTTGTAGACCAGCGCGCCCTGGCGCCGGTCCGCGCCGCCGGTCGCCGCCACCCGGCTCACGGTCAGGGAGATCCGCTTCCCCGCGGGCTCCGCGTAGTCGAGCGGCACCGAGACGGTGCCGCAGCTCACGGACGAGGGGAGGCCCTCCGCCTCGGGGCAGGCGCGGAAGGCGATGCCCGTGGCGGCGGCGCGGCGGGCGGCGAGCACCGTGCCCAGGGACTCGGCGTCGGTGGCGGCGGCACCGCGCACCGGGGTGACCAGTGTTCCGGTGAGAAGGACCGCGATCCCCGCCGCCACCCCGTACTTCGCGCGTGCTCTCATCCCGGTCCCCTCTGGTGCCCTCGTGCCCATGGCAGTCAGGGGATCTTTCGCGGTGCCCGGGGCCGTGTAAAGCACCGCCGGGCGGTGTCGCGGCCAATGCCCCCGATGCGCCCCCCTGGTGCGGTCGCGCCCCGGCGCCCGCCGGTGCGCGCCCGCCCGGTCCGGCTGTCCGTGTCCGTGTCCGTGTTCGGGTGAGGGGAGCGGGGGCGGGGGCGGGCCGTGGGGAGGGCCCGCGCGCACCGTGCTCCGGAGCAGCGGAGCCGCCGGACCCGCGGGGGAGGGACTGCCCCCCGGCCGCGACACGGGCCCGGCGGACGGGCCCCGGTGTTCTCCGGGCTCAGCGGCTCACCGCTGTCTCGCGGCCGACGCGGGACAGCTTCTCGGGGTTGCGCACCGCGTAGAGCCCGGTGATCAGACCGTGGTCGACGCGCACCGCCAGGACGGAGTCGACCTCTCCGTCCAGCAGCAGGATCAGCGCCGGGTGGCCGTTGACCTGGGCGGGCCTGAGCGACACCCTGGCCCCGGCCTTCCCCAGCACCCGGGCCACCCGCTCGGCGCCCACGACGGGCACCAGCGCGGCCCGTACCACCCCTCCGCCGTCGCTGAGCAGCACGACATCCGGCGCGATCAGATCGAGCAGCCGCTGGAGGTCGCCCGTCTCGACCGCCCGCTGGAACGCCGCGAGCACATCCCGGTTCTCGGCCGGGGAGATTGCCCCGCGCGGCCTGCGCGCCGCGACATGCGCCCGTGCCCGGTGCGCGATCTGACGGACCGCCGCCGGGCTCTTGCCGACGGCCTCCGCGATCTCGTCGTACTCCAGGGCGAACACCTCGCGCAGCACGAACACCGCCCGCTCGGTCGGCGCGAGCGTTTCCAGCACCAGCAGCATCGCCATCGAGACGCTCTCCGCCAGCTCGGCGTCCTCGGCCACGTCGGGCGCGGTCAACAGCGGTTCGGGCAGCCACGGGCCGACATAGGTCTCCCGCCGCCGGCGGAGCGTGCGCAGCCGCGTCAGCGCCTGACGGGTGGTCATCCGGACCAGGAAGGCACGGGGATGCCGCACCGTGCCGAGATCGACGCCCGCCCAGCGCAGCCAGGTTTCCTGGAGGACGTCCTCGGCGTCGGCGGCGGAGCCGAGCATCTCGTAGGCGACGGTGAAGAGCAGACTGCGGTGGGCGACGAACGCCTCGGTCGCCGGGTCCGGCCGCCCGTCGCCGCCGCCCGGCCCGGCCGCCGTCCGTTCACTGTGCTCGCTCATGGCCCGCTCCCACTCTCCGCTCCCGGCCGTCTCACGCACGGGACGCCGCTCCCCGCCGCCCTGTGACAGCCGCGGCCGGTGGTCTGTGTCACACCGCCGGGCCGTCACAGGGCCCGGCGGGCCGGCGTCCCGTGGTCGTCAGGGTGCCGCGCACCATCCGCGCGGCCCACCGGCCCATCTGTGAGGACGACATCATGGAACCCCGTATGGACCTGTTCGCCCACGACATCGGCGCGAGGATCGGCAAGGGGATCTTCGGCATCCACCGGACCATCGAGGAAGCGGGACTGTCCGGGGTGACCCGGGAGCTGGTGCTGCTGCGCGTCAGCCAGATCAACGGCTGCGGCCACTGTCTCGACATGCACGCGGCGGAGGCGGCGGCGGCCGGCGAGACGCCGGTGCGGCTCGCCCTGGTCGCCGCCTGGCGCCACGCGACCGTGTTCACGGAGGCCGAGCGGGCCGCGCTGGCCCTCGCCGAGGAGGGCACCAGGATCGCCGACGCCTCCCCGGGCGTGTCCGACGGGACCTGGGCCGGGGTGCGCGAGCACTACGACGACGACCAGATCGTGGCGCTGGTCGCGCTGATCGCCATGATCAACGCCACCAACCGGATCGCCGTGACCCTGAACAGCGCGGGCGGGTCCCACCGGCCCGGGCAGCTCGCGGAACTCGTGGGCTGAACGGCCGCGCCGGCGGGCGGCGGTGGCGACGGCGGCGCGCGGCCCGGCCCGGATCGCCGCACCGGCCGCTCCGGCCCGCGTCCCGCTCCGGGCCGGTCCCGCTCCGGGCCGGTCCCGCTCCGGGCCGGTCCCGCTCCGGGCCGGTCCCGCTCCGGGCCGGTCCCGCTCCGGCCCGCGTCCCGCTCCGGGCCGGTCCCGCTCCGGCCCGGTCCCGCTCCGGGCCGGTCCCGCTGCGGAGCGGTCAGCCGCAGCCGCAGCCACCGCATCCGCCGCAGCCACTGCCACCGCCGCCGTCCCCGCCCGAACCGCCGTCCCCGCTCCCGCCGTCCGAGCCGCCCCCGCTGTCGTCGCCGCCGCTGTCCCCGGCGGTCTCGCTGTCGCCGCTGGTGCTTCCGCACCCCGCGCCCGCCCCCGAGCCGCACCACGGCGCGGCGACGGCGCCCGACGCCCCGCCGGCCGCCGCGACGAACACCACCGGGGCGAGGGCGGCGGCCACCAGCACCGTCCTGAGCGCCGGGTCCGGCACCCCGCGCGCGCCCTTGATCGCCACCAGCCGGGGCGGCGCCTCCGTCGCGAGGTGCTTCGCGCCGTGCGCGGCGAGCGCCTCCTTCCCGGCGGGGGTGATCCGGGCCCGCGCGCGGGAGGCGACCGTGAAGCCGGCGACCTGGCCGAGGACCAGGGCGGGCAGCACCAGCACGGCGAACGGCACCTCCGGCCGCTCCCACTCCCGCACGAAGGCCACGACGTTCAGCGCCACGGCCGCGGGAATGCTCCACGCGGTCACCAGGCCGAGGGCCCGCCCACAGCCGGACAGCGTCCGCCGGCCCGGGGTCGGCGCCGTCATCAGCCCGTCGGCGGCCAGCCGGTCGCCGATCGCCTGCACCACGGGGTCGCGCATCACCGTCTGCCGCAGCCGCTCCAGGGAGCCGTTGGGCGCCACCGCCAGCGCGTCGAGCACCGCCCGCTCCACCGCGTCCCCGGCGACCGGCCGCCGCTCGGAGACGATCCCGGGACCGCCGATCAGCAGCCGCCCGTCCTGGTGCAGGGCGGTGAGCGCCACATCGACCACCCGGCCGGGACCGCCGCCGAGGAAGGCGGCCTCGTACACGTCCTCGACCCTCCGGCCCGGGGGCACACCGGGCCGGCCGAGCCGGGTGGCCAGCAGCCCGGCCAGCAGGGCTGTGGAGCAGATCCCCATCACGAGATACACATAGACGACCGCTGGGCCCATCGATTACCTCCGTACGAGGGCGGCGCGGGCGGCCCGCACGATCCGGCTGCCCCGCCGCGGCGGGTGTGGGGCGACCCGGTACTCCCACCACCGGGTCAGCCGGCGCCGGGCCCGCTCATCGGCGGGCTGCCCGGCGATGAGGAGGTGCTCGGCGAAGTCGAGGGCGTCCCTGCGGTAGCCGGAACGCATCGGCCTGGACCGGGCGTACGCGAGGAAGGCGGCCCGGTAGCCGTCGCCGAGGATCTCCGGCAGCTCGGGCGCCACCCGCGCGACCACCGAGGCGCGCTTGGCGGCGAGGGCCCGGCTCTGCACCCCCAGCCGCCGGAGGTCGAAGCCCTCGGGCGCGGGCGTCCCGGCGACCAGCGACGAGAGCAGCGCCGCCTGGGAGATCCCGAGCCGCTCGCGGGCGGAATCGGCCCCGGCGGGCGCGGTGTCCGCCGCGGGACGGACCGGGGCGGTACGCGGCGGCATGGCCCGGCCCGCTCCGTCCCGCACTGTCTTGCGGATCGTCTCCAGCTCCCCGGCCAGCTCGTCGGCGGACGGAAAGTCCTCGTCCCGCTCCAGCAGCACCCCGGGTGGCCGGAGCCGGGAGCGCAGATCCCGCAGGATGTCGAGGACCGGCTCGGTGACCGGGTGGGCGTGGGTGTCGTGCCAGACGCCGTCACGCTCGATCCCGCCCGCGACATGGACGTACGCGACGGCCTCCAGGGGCAGCTCGTCGAGGGCCCGCGACGGGTCCTCGCCCCGGTTCACCCGGTTGGTGTGGAGGTTGGCCACATCGATCAGCAGCCCCACGCCGGTGCGCTCCACCAGCTCCGCGAGGAACTGCCCCTCCGTCAGCTCCTCGTCCGGCCAGGAGATCAGCGCGGCGATGTTCTCCAGGGCCAGCGGCACCGGGAGGGAGTCCTGCGCGATGCGGACGTTCTCGCAGAGCACCCCGAGCGCGTCCCGGGTGCGCGGCACCGGCAGCAGATGACCGGCCTCCAGCCGCGGCGACGCGGTCAGCGCGCCCCCGGCGCGGACAAAGGCGATGTGCTCGGTGACCAGCGGCGCGTCCAGCGCCCGCGCCCGTTCCGCCAGATCCCGCAGCTTCCGCTCGGACGGCCGGTCCGCGCCGCCGAGCCCCAGCGAGACGCCGTGCGGCACGACGCGGGTGCCGCGCGAGCGCAGCCGGGTCAGTGACTCGGGCAGATGCCCGGGGCAGACGTTCTCCGCCACGACCTCCACCCAGTCGACGCCCGGCAGCGCCTCCACCGTCTCCGCGATCTCCGGCCGCCACCCGATTCCTGTGCCGAGTTCCATGTCCCCCTCCTCCGCCCGCTGCCCCCTGGGACGGGCATGCCAGGGTCATGGCCCCGTCAGGCGGTAATGAATCCATGAGGAGGGACGTTCAGAGGAGGATTTGAGGTTCCCTCCGGACAGGGCCGTTCGGAGCGGCGGCCGGGTGCGGGCCCGGGGCGGCCGTTGCCGGTGCCGCCGGTGCGCACGAGACGGGGTCTCAGCGGCGCAGCGCCGGGTGGTCGGCGACGACCGTGCAGCTGCCGGGGGCGATCTCGGTGAAGCCCGCGTCCCTGACGACCGGCAGCCCACGGGTGGTGAGTTCCGCCCATCGCGCGGCCGGGGCCGTGCGGACCGCGAGGGGGAAGCCGGACCCGGCCCAGGTCTTCCGGTCCGCGTCCGACAGCTCCCACCAGGCCAGCTGGGCACCGTGGCCGGCCTGGGCCATCGCCTTGCCCGCCGACATCTCCAGCTCCGGGCTCAGCCACAGCACCGGCGTGCCGGGCGCGGGCGCCCCGGGGGTTCCGGGGTCGTCCAGCTCCGTGCCGGAGACCTGGAGCCTGGCCAGCTCCTTGGGCCAGCCGTCGAGCGGTACGGGCGGGAAGACCCGCACCTCCGCGCGATCGCCGGTCACCGTGATCCCCGGCAGCGCCGACGCCTTGCGCCACTCCGCGCCGCGCGCCCGGCGCACCACCTTGCGGATACGGGCGTCCTGCCACTCCCGGACGGCCTGTGCCCACGCGCCCTCGCCCTGGGAGCGCTCGTCGGCGAGGACGGTGAGCACGGCACGGGCGGCCGTCTCCAGCGCGTCGGTGCGCGCCGGGGGCGCTGCCTTCTCGATCCGTACGACCAGGGGGAGGACGAACTGGGGGGCCGGATCGCGATCGGGTTCGCCCGAGGGCCCTGAGGGCCGCGCGGAGTGCCCGGAGGGCGGGCCGGAGTGCTCGGAGGTGGGGACATCGCTGCTCACACCGCCAGTCTGCCAGCCCGCCGGCCGTGGCCGCCGTGCTCCCCGGGGCCGGTCAGGGGGACAGCTCGTACCCCTTGCCCATTCTGCGGTCGTCCCACGCGCAGTACGCGTCGGAGCTGGACTCGCCGTTGATGGTCCAGGACCAGCGGCCCCTGACCTGGTAGTCCGCTCCGGTCTCCAGGGAGCGGCAGGTCACGACCCCCCGGAATCTCTGGCCGATGTCCCCGTAGTAGCACCAGGCGCGGGCGCCCTCCGGTCTCGGACCCAGGTCGCTCACGGAACAGATGGGCGCGGCGGTGGCCACGGGGGCGGAGACCACCGCGGTCGTGGCCGTCAGTGCGAGGGTCATGGCCGTGTAGGCCAGGGGTTTCCTGATGCGCATGGGGTTCCTGTCGTCGATGCGGAGGCTTCACCCGTCGCGGGTCGCGGCCCAGAGAGTAGAAGGGCGCATCGGGATGGTCCATACAGCGAACGCGTGCGGGGCGCCTGATCCCGCCGGGTCCGCCTGATCCCGCAGGGTCCACGGGGTCCGCCGGGTCCGCCGGGCAGTCGTCCGGGCGGTCGTCCGGGCGGTCGTCCGGGCGGTCCGGGTCCGCCGGGTCGTCCGCCGGGTCAGGTCAGGAGGTGGTCCTCGGTGTCCAGCCACACCCGCTCGCCCTCCGCCGTCACCGTCAGCCCCATGCGGTCCCGGGCCGGGCGGCCGAGGCTCCGCCACTCCTCGTAGGCGCTCTCCGCCTCGTCCCACAGCCGCCGCGGGCCGTGCTGCTCCACGGTGTGGGTTCCCCGGCCCGGCCGGTAGGTCACGGACGCCCAGGAGTCGCGGTCGTCGGCCAGCATCCACAGCGTGGCCGCTCCGCTGGCCTCGTCCGTCCGGTCCAGCAGGTGCCAGACGGTCGGGAGACGGAGGCCGACGCAGAACAGGGCGTCGCTGTCGGCCGCGAGGTCCCAGGGGTTCACCGCGGTCCGGGTGGTGGCCGTGCTGTCCGAGGGCCGGACGAACTCGTCGAGGTAGCCGCGGTGCGGCCGGTGGTTGCGGGTGCGCATAAAGGCCGGGAAACCGCTGAACCGGCCGCGCCCGACGCCGCCGGCGACCTCCAGGGCGGCGAAGCTGTGCGGGAAGAAGCTGCCGCCCCAGGGGGCGACGATCCGGCCGCCCTCCGTCTGCTCGATCCACGCGGGAGGGATGGCCGGGACGGTGTAGGTGGCGATGAGCCGGTCGTACGGCGCGCCGGGGGGCCAGCCGAGGTCCGCGTCCGCGCACACGATCCGCGGTGTGTACCCGGCGGCGGCCGTGTTCGCGGTGGCCCGGTCCGCCAGGACGGGGTCGATGTCCACCGAGGTCACCCGGTGCGAGCCGATCCGGTGGGCGAGCCACGCCGCGTTGTACCCGGTGCCCGTGCCGGCCTCCAGCACCCGGTGTCCGTCCTCCACCCGCAGGAGGCCGAGCATCTGGAGCATCACCGAGGGCATCGAACTCGACGAGGTGGGGAGCCGGTAGCCGTCGTCCTGCCCCGAGCCGTCGTTGAACTGGGTGGTCAGCGGAAGGTCCGCGTACACACATGCCAGCCAGGACTCCGGCTGCGCCGCGCGGGAGATCAGACGGCCGTCGGTCTCCACGGTGTCCGGCAGGAACAGCTCCCGGCGGACCCCGGCGACCGCGCTCTCCCAGGGGGACCCGGCGGGCAGCGCGCCCGTCTCCCGGAGGACGGCCAGCAGGTCACGGGGCGAGGTCACCCAGAGGTCGATTCCGTCGCGGGCGGGGTGGGCGGCGGGGGCACCGGCTTCTTCCACTGGCCGTCGGACTCCCGGGGCGACTGCTTCTTGTCGCCCTCCTTGCCGCCCTTGCCGTCTCCGTGTCCGCTCACCGTCGGCCTCCCCGCTCTCCCCGTCGTCTGCGTCTTCCCGCCGGAACCGGTTCCGTGGACGTTATCCCCGCGAGTCCGGGGTTCCGCGCGCCGTTCGGCCGTTCGGGTACGGCGCGTTGGTGCACACGGGGGGTGTGTCCAGGCGCACGGCCGGGCGGCACGATCGACGCCACGGAACGGAAATTGTTGGCGGAATCGCTCCCTCCGGGTGAGGATGCGATGCATGAAAAGCGATCTCTTTGCCTCGGAGAACATGGCTCAGCAGGCCACCGCCCCTGGGATGACCCTGCAGAACGCCAAGTCGGTCAAGTACGCCGTCAACGGTGAGATGCAGGCGCGGCAGGGATCGATGATCGCCTTCCGGGGCAATCTCCAGTTCGAGCGGAAGAGCCAGGGCATCGGCGGCATGCTCAAGCGCGCCGTCACCGGGGAGGGCCTGCCGCTGATGACCGTGCGCGGGCAGGGCGAGGCGTGGTTCGCGCACGAGGCCGCCAACTGCTTCATCATCGACATCGAGCACGGTGACGCGCTGACCGTCAACGGCCGCAACGTGCTCTGTTTCGACTCCACCCTCTCCTACGAGATAAAGACCGTGAAGGGCGTGGGCGCGGCCGGCGGCGGACTCTTCAACAGCGTCTTCAGCGGCTACGGCAAGCTCGCCGTGATCTGCGAGGGCAATCCCATCGTCATTCCGGTCACCGCCCACCAGCCGGTGTGCGTCGACACCGACGCCGTCGTCGGCTGGAGCGCCCACCTGGAGACCTCGCTGAACCGCTCGCAGTCCTTCGGCTCGATGGTGCGCGGCGGCTCCGGCGAGGCGGTGCAGCTCGTGCTGTCGGGCGAGGGCTTCGTCATCGTCCGGCCCAGCGAGCTGGTCCCGCAGAAGGCGTCGAACTGAGGGTGGACGGAGATCGCGAGGGATCGGCCGCCGCGACGGCCTCGGCGGAGGCGGCCCGGGCGCTGCCGGCCCGGCCCGGTCAGGGGCCCGGCGGCAGGGGCGTTCCCGTGGACGGGACGTACCGCGCGGCGCCGGGCCCCGGTGCGCGGGAGAGGGCGGCCGGGGGGCCGCCCTTCGCCGAGTGCGTGCTCTGCCGTGAGCCGACCGAGTACCCCGAGTCGGTGAAGGACGCCACCCTCTGCCCGGTCTGCGAGTGGCAGGAGGGCCAGCGCACGGCCTGTTCCGGTTAGCTCTTCCCCGGGGTCTTCGCCGGGCTCTTCTTCATCAGGTCGGAGACCTTCACCATCCGGTAGCCCTCGTCGCGCAGCGCCGGCACGATCTGGCGGATCGCCTCCTCGGTGACGGGTGCCGCGCTGCGGGTGCAGTGCAGCACCACCACGGACCCCGGCTCCACGCCTTCGAGCACCTGCTCCACGACCGCGTCGGTGTTGCCCGTGAAGGCGTCCCCGCCGACCACGTCCCACTGGACGGCGGTCACCCCGGCCGGGGCGATGGCCCGCAGCGCGGCGTCGTTGTAGCAGCCGCCGGGGAAGCGGAAGTACGGCACGACCTGCCGCGCGCCGGTTTTGCGGATCGCGGCGAAGCCCCGCTGCACATCGGCCAGCATCCGGTTCGGCGCGACCTGCGGCAGCCCGTGGCACTTCGGGGTGAAGCCGTAGTGGCTGTAGGAGTGGTTGGCGATCTCGAAGAGCGGATCGGCGCCGATCTCCCTGGCCTGGTCGGGGTACTCCTCCGCCCAGCGGCCGGTCATGAAGATCGTGGAGGGGACCTTCAGCTTCCGGAGGGTGTCGATGAGGGTGGGGTTGTCGAAGCGCTCGCCGCGGAGGGCGCGCCGTCCCTGATCGGCGGTCATATCGGCGTCGAAGGTGAGGGCGACGGTCTTCTCCGGCTCCTCCTCCTCTTCGTCCTCGGACTCCTCCTCCTCTTCCTCGGTGTCCTCCTCCTCGGGGATCTCGGCCCGCTTGAAGACCGGGGTCACGGCGGGTTTCTTGGCGGCGGCGGGGCCCGGGGCCGCCGCCTTGGCGCTCGCGCTGGTGCCGGCGGGGCCGGGGGCGGGCTCGTCGTCGGCGTCCTGGCCGCCGCAGCCGACAAGTACCGCACCCAGGGCGGCCGTCACGGTAAGTCTTCGCACAGAGATCATCACGGGCCGAAAATATACGATCATTCGATTATTTAAAGGGACATATGAGGTTGTGTCGGGATGGTGATCGGGGTCTGCGAGGATGTGGTGATCGGACAGGTCGCTGAGGTGCTCGGGAGGAATGGCATGGAGGGGTGCGCGACAGTGGGGGTTCTCGCGGGCATGGCGGAGGTGCGGGGGGTGCCGGAGGGTGCCGGCGGTGCGCTGTGGCGGCTCGACGCGAGCGCGCGCCAGCTCGACGCGAACATCGTCCGGGTGCCCGCGGGGGAGCGGGTGGCGGAGCATGTCGAGCCCGATCTCGATGTGCTGCTGTGTGTGGTGGACGGGGACGGGGAGCTGGAGACGGCGGCGGGGCGGCAGCGGTTGGAGGCGGGGGCTGTGGCGTGGCTGCCGCGCGGGGCGCGGCGGGGGGTGGAGGCGGGGCCCGGGGGGCTGGTCTATGTCACGGCCCACCGCCGCCGCCCGGGCCTGACGATCCGCGACGCCCCCGCGGAGGGTTTCTCTTCTTGACCGTGGCGCGCCTGGTGCGGGTTGCCTGCGGGTGCGGGGGTCGGCCTCTGGGGCAGGGTGGGCCGGGTTGTGCGGGTTGCCTGTGGCCCGGGGGCCGTTCTCAATCGCCGGGCGGGCTGAGCCCGGTTACCTCAGGTGGGTCGCGTCGAGGGTGGCCGTCAGGGTGGCCAGTTCCTCGTGGAGCGCGCGGATGCGGTCCGGCGGAAGCCCCGTCGCCTCCGCGATCCGCCGAGGAACCCCGCGCGCCCGCCCCCGCAGGGCACCCCCCGCCTCCGTCACCCGCGCCGTCACCGACCGCTCGTCCTCCGTGCCGCGCCTCCGCTCCACATACCCCGCCGCCTCCAGCCGCTTCAGCAGCGGCGACAGCGTCCCCGAGTCCAGCCGCAGATGCTCCCCGATCCGCTTCACCGGCAGCTCCCCGTGCTCCCAGAGCACCAGCATCACCAGATACTGCGGATAGGTCAGCCCCAGCTCCTTCAGCGCGCTCCGGTAGACCCCGTTGAGCGCCCGGGACGCCGCGTGCAGCGCAAAGCAGATCTGCTGGTCCAGCCGCAGGAAATCCTCCTCCGGCGCACCGCTGAGCGAGTTCTCGGCCATGCCCCCAGCATACCCACCACCTCGTGCGGGCGATTCAGTTGTGCACAACTCAATTGTGTGCTCTAGTGGAGTCCGGAACGACTCAGGAACGACCGACCCCCGAGGACGAAGAGGTAGTCATGGACGCGCTCTACACCGCCGCCGCCACCGCCAACGGACGCGAGGGCCGCGCCGTCAGCTCCGACGGCACCCTCGATCTCCCCCTCGCCTTCCCCCAGGCCCTCGGCGGCAACGGCCAGGGCACCAACCCCGAGCAGCTCTTCGCCGCCGGCTACGCCGCCTGTTTCGCCAGCGCGATGGGGGTGATCGGCCGTCAGGAGAAGATCGACGTCAAGGATGTCTCCGTCACCGCCGAGGTGAGCATCGGCAAGGACACCGATGGCGGTTTCGGCCTCTCGGTCGTGATGCGGGTCGAGCTCCCCGGCCACCTGGAGGGCGAAGCGGGCCGGGAGCTGCTGGAGAAGACCCACGCCACCTGCCCGTACTCCAAGGCCACCCGGGGCAACATCCCGGTCGAGCTGGTCATCGAGTAGCGGCGGCCCCCGGGGGCACGGCCGGCGGGCAAAACGGGTGGCGGCGCGTTCGCCGCCCCGCGTAGCCTGCGCGCTCGTGACTGATGATCCGCACAGCTCATCGGGTGCCCCGCCCGCGATATCCACCCCCACGACCCGCACCGCCCCCGCCGAGAAGCTCTTCTCCGGTCCCCACGCGGCCACCACCACCGTCTTCGCGGCGGTGATGTTCCTGACCGGATTCGCCGCGCTGGCCGTCATCCCCACCCTGCCGACCGCCGCCCGCGAACTGGACGGGGTCTCGCTCTTCCCGCTGGTGGCGGGCTCCTTCGTGGCCGCGAGCCTGCTCGGCGGAGTGCTGGGCGGACACTGGGCGGACCGCTCCGGGGCGCACCGTCCGCTGGCGGCCGGGATGGCGCTGGCCGTGATCACCCTGGTGGTGTCGGGTGCCAGCACCTCCATCTGGCAACTGGCCGCCGGACGCTTCCTGGACGGACTGGCCGCGGGGATGGTCGCGGTGGCGGTCAACGCCGCCATCGGCCAGGCGTACCCCGGTCATCTCCGGCCGAGGGTGCTGGCCCTCATGAGCACCTGCTGGATCGTTCCCTCGCTGATCGGACCACCACTGGCCGGAGTGGTGGCCCAGTGGTGGTCCTGGCGCGCCGTCTTCCTCGGCCTCGCCGCCCTCACCCTGGTGCCCGCGCTGGTGGTGGTCGCCATGCTGCGGGCCCGCTCCTGGCAACCCGTGTCCGGCGGGGAGTCCGGGTCGGCCGGCAAGGGGCCCGCCCTGCTCGCCGCGACCGCCGTCAGCCTGGGCGCGGCGCTCGGCCAGTACGGCGTGTCGGAGTGGGACGCGCGCCATCTGCTCTTCGCGGCCGGCGGGCTCGCCCTGCTCGTGGTCTTCGCGCCCCGGCTGCTGCCCCCGGGCACCTGGCGCGCCCTGCGCGGACTGCCGGCCACGGTGCTGCTGCGCGGCCTCGGCTCCGGGGTGTTCTTCACCCTGGAGGCCCTCGTCCCGCTGATGCTGGTCACCGAGCGGGACGCGCCCCTGCCGGTGATCGGTCTCGCCTTCACCGGGGCGGCCGTGGCCTGGGCCGCCTCCTCCTGGGTCCAGGGCCATCTGCTGGAACGCGCTCCGCGCCACCATCTGGTCGTGGCCGGTGCGCTGGTGATGGTGGTGGCGGTCGCCGTGGCCGCCGTCGGGACCCTGCCCGGGACGCCGGTCCCCGTCGCGGCCTCCGCGATGGTCGTCGCGGCCGTCGGCATGGGGCTGATCGCCCCGGCCCTGACGGTGCTCTCGCTCACCCACAGCCCGCCCGACCGCCAGGGCTGTGCCAGCGGTGCCATGCAGACCAGCCAGAACCTGGGCCAGATCATGGTCCTGGGCCTCGCGTCCGCCGTGCTGAACGCCTTCCCGGGCGACGGCCGCACCGAGGCCGCCGGCTACGCCGCCGCCTTCGGGCTGCTGCTCGTGCCGTGCGCCCTGGCCGCTCTGCTCGCGGCCCGTACCCGCGCCGAGGGCTGAACTCCCGCCGCGCGAGCGGACGGTGGCGGGCCGGGGCGCGGCAGACGCCCGGCCGGAGCCGGCTCCGCGGGACGGACCCCGTCCGCCCCGCGGAGCCGCCGCCTCAGACCAGTTCGGCCGTGAGGGTGATCGTCGTACCCGTCAGCGCCTGGCTCACCGGGCAGTTCTTCTTGGCGTTCTCGGCGGCCTCGGCGAACGCCTCGGCGTCCAGGCCGGGCACCTCGCCGCGCACGGAGAGGTGGATACCGGTGATGCCCTCACCCGGCTGGAAGGTGACATCGGCCTTGGTCTCCAGGCGGGCCGGCGGGTTGCCCGCGCCCGTCAGACCGTGCGAGAGCGCCATCGAGAAGCAGCTGGAGTGGGCCGCCGCGATCAGCTCCTCCGGGCTGGTCTTGCCATTGGCCTGCTCGGCGCGGGACGGCCAGGAGACCGGCTGCGAACCGATGCCGGAGGAGTCGAAGGTGACGGTGCCCGACCCCTTGAGCAGTTCGCCCTCCCAGACCGTGTGTGCCGTGCGCGTGGTGGCCATGGTGTGAATCCCTTCAGACGGAACTTCAGACGGAAAGCTGGTTACGGACCCGAACCTACTGCCCCGTGAGGCCCTGTGCGTCACGGGCCAGGGCGGTGAGACGGGAGATGGCCCGGAAGTACTTCTTCCGGTAGCCGCCGTTGAGCATCTCCTCGCCGAAGAGGCGGTCGAAGGGGAGGCCGGAGGCGAGCACCGGCACCTCGCGGTCGTACAGGCGGTCGGCGAGGACGACCAGCCGCAGGGCGGTGGACTGGTCGGGAACCGGCCCCACCTCGGTGAGACAGACCACCCGTACGCCGTCGGTGAGCGCGCCGTACCTGCTGGGGTGCACCTTCGCCAGATGGTCGAGGAGTGCGGGGAAGACGTCCAGACTGGCCCCGTCGGTGGCGTACGCGGTCTTGGTGACCGTCTCCTCCGAGTACGGGGGAGGGGCCTTCGGCAGCCCCCGGTGCCGGTAGTCCTCGCCGTCGATCCGCAGCGGTGCGAAGTGCGCGGAGAGCCCCTGGATCTCCCGGAGGAAGTCGGCGGCGGCGAACCGGCCCTCGCCGAGCTTGCCGGGCAGGGTGTTGGAGGTGGCGGCCAGCGCCACCCCCGCCTCGACCAGCTTCCGCAGCAGGGACGAGACGAGGACGGTGTCCCCGGGGTCGTCCAGCTCGAACTCGTCGATGCAGAGCAGCCGGTGGCCGCTCAGCGTCCGCACCGTCTGCTGGAAGCCCAGCGCGCCGACCAGATGGGTCAGTTCGACGAAGGTGCCGAAGGCCTTGAGGGAGGGATCGGCGGGGGTGGCGTGCCAGAGCGAGGCGAGCAGATGCGTCTTGCCGACGCCGTAGCCGCCGTCGAGATAGACGCCCCGGGGGCCGGTCGGTCCGGCGGGCCTCCGGCCGAACCAGCGGCGCAGCCCCGTGCCGCCGCCCGCCGGGACCGCCGCGCCGAGGCCGGCCGCGAAGGCGCCGAGCGCGGTGACCGCGGCGCTCTGGCTCGGCTGCTCGGGGTCGGGGACATAGGTGTCGAAGCGCACCGAGTCGAAGCGGGGCGGCGGCACCATCTCCGCGACCAGCCGGTCGGCGGGGACATGGGGCTCGCGGGCGCACAGCGAGAACGGCACGCCTTCGGACAGGGCACTGACAGCGGGGGTCGACACAATTCCCCACTGTAAGGGGCGTGCCAGACTGCCCCCATGCGACGCCTGCTCCCTGTGACCGACCAGACACCCGCCGCCGACGACCGCGCATGGTCCCTCGACGAGCTGGCCGATGCCTACGCCTACCCGGAGATCCCCTCGGGGGCCCAGGGGTGGCTGCGGGCGAACATGGTCTCCTCCCTGGACGGCGCGGCCCAGCACGACGGCCGCTCGCAGCAGCTCTCCGGCGACGCCGACATGCGGATCTTCGGCACGCTGCGGGCGCTGGCGGACGCGGTCGTGGTGGGTGCGGAAACGGTACGCCTGGAGGGGTACCGCCCGGCGCGGGAGCGGGCGGCCTTCGCCGGGCGCCGCAGGGCCGCCCGCCAGGGCCGGGCGCCGGCGATCGCCGTGGTCAGCGCCTCGCTCGCGCTCGACTTCTCGCTGCCGCTCTTCACCGAGCCGCTGGTGCCCACCCTGGTGCTGACGGGCGCGGCGGCGCCGCCGGACCGGGTCCGCGCCGCCGAGCGGGCCGGCGCGCGGGTGGTGGTCGCCGGGGACGGCGCCGGAGTGGACCCGTCCCGGGCCGTGGCGGCCCTCGCCGGACTCGGGCTGCGCCGGCTGCTCACCGAGGGCGGGCCGAGGCTGCTGGGGCAGTTCGTGGCCTCGGGAACGCTGGACGAACTCTGTCTGACCCTCTCCCCGGCGATGACCGCCGGCGGGGCCCAGCGCATCGCGGGCGGTCCGGCGGCGGCCGTCCCCGAGCGGTTCGCGCTCGCCTCCGTGCTGGAGGAAGCGGGGTTCCTCTTCACTCGCTACCGTCGCATCTGACAATCAGCGGAATTTGTCGTTCCGGTTAGCTCCGGCTGGGCACACTTAATCTCAGACCCCGTGCGGCCACGGGGAAGGATGGTTTCCGCAGAAGGGTCCCGACGTGTTCACAAGCGTACTGATGATCGAAAAGCCCCTGACGCCCGAGGACGTGGACTTCGTCACCTCGCTGCACGGGGACGAGACCGTCTCCTTCGTCGTGCTGCTGCAACCGCGCGGGGACCAGGCCGATGTCCTGCTGCGGGCCATCGACGACGTGGCGCTCGGCGAGCTGAGGGAAGCCGTCCACGAGGGCGAGGAGCCCGAGGGCGGCGAGGCCAAGGCCCCCGCGGAACGCGGTCTCGCGCACTCCCTCGCCGCCCTGCGCGCGGCCGGCTGCCGGGCCGAGGGCCGGGTCGTGGAGAGCCATCCGCTCGACCGGCTGAAGGGCGTCGTCGAGGAGAAGGGCGCCGACGAGGTGATCGTGCTGACCGCGCCTCACTACGTGGAGGAGTTCTTCCACCGGGACTGGGCCTCCCGCGCCCGGCACAAGGTCGGCGTACCGGTGCTCAAACTCTTCGCGCACAGCGAATAGGCTGGACCCGCTCGCCCGTCGGCCGGCGGGCGGCACCGATCGTCGTACACCCCGGGAGACACACGCATGGCATCCGCCATCCCCACCGCCATGGAACGCCCGCACTTCATCGGCATCGGCGGCGCCGGGATGTCCGGTATCGCCAAGATCCTCGCCCGGCGCGGCGCGGCGGTCGCCGGCAGCGACGCCAAGGAGTCGCCGACGGCGGACGCCCTGCGCGAGCTGGGCGCCACCGTCCACATCGGCCACGCGGCCGGGCACCTGGCCGACGACGCCAGCGCCGTCGTGGTCTCCAGCGCGATCCGCGCGGACAACCCCGAGCTGGTGCGGGCGGCCGAGCTGGCCGTGCCCGTGGTCCACCGCTCCGACGCGCTGGCCTCCCTGATGACCGGGCTGCGCTCGATCGCGGTCGCGGGCACCCACGGCAAGACCACCACCACCTCCATGCTGGCGGTGGCACTGACCGCTCTCGGTCTCGACCCCTCCTACGCCATCGGCGGCGATCTGGAGGGCCCCGGCACCAACGCCCGGCACGGCGACGGCGACATCTTCGTCGCCGAGGCGGACGAGAGCGACCGCTCCTTCCAGAAGTACGCCCCCGAGGTCGCGATCGTCCTCAACGTGGAGCTGGACCACCACGCGAACTACGCCTCGATGGACGAGATCCACGAGTCCTTCGAGATCTTCGCCGACCGGATCGTCCCCGGCGGCACCCTGGTGATCGCCGCCGACCAGGCGGGCGCGGCCGAGCTGACCGGGCGGGTGCGCGAGCGGCGGCCCGAGCTGAGGACCGTCACCTACGGCGAGTCCGGGGCCGCCGACGTCCGTATCCACCGGATCACCCCTCGCGGGCTGACCAGCGAGGTCACCGTGGTGCTCGACGGCAGGCCGCTGACCTTCACGGTCTCGGTCCCCGGCCGGCACTACGCGCACAACGCGGTCGCCGCGCTGGCCGCCGGCGTCGCCCTCGGCATCCCGGCGCACAATCTGGCCTCCGCGCTCGGCACCTACACCGGGGTCAAGCGCCGGCTCCAGCTCAAGGGCGAGGCGGCGGGCGTCCAGGTCATCGACTCCTACGCCCACCACCCCACCGAGATGGCCGCCGACCTGGAGGCCATGCGCGGGGCGGCGGCCGAAGCCCGGCTGCTGGTCGTCTTCCAGCCGCACCTCTTCTCCCGCACCCGGGAGCTGGGCACCGAGATGGGCCGGGCCCTCGCCCTGGCCGATGCCTCCCTGGTGCTGGACATCTATCCGGCGCGCGAGGACCCGATCCCCGGCGTCACCAGCGAGCTGATCATCGACGCGGCCCGCGCGGCGGGCGCCGACGTCACCGCCGTGGGCACCATGGCGGAGGTCGCCGGCGCGGTCGCGGGAATGGCGAAGCCCGGTGATCTCGTTCTCACCATGGGCGCGGGCGATGTGACGGACCTCGGTCCGGAGATCCTGGCCCGCCTGTCGAGCTGAGGAAGCGGTTTTCATGGCGTACGACATCGAGAAGCCGGACGAGCAGTGGCGCGCGGAGCTGAGCCCGGAGGAGTACCAGGTACTCCGCCGGGCCGGGACCGAGCCCGCCTTCCGGGGCGAGTACACGGACACCACGACGGAGGGCGTCTACTCCTGCCGGGCGTGCGGGGCCGAGCTGTTCCGCTCGGACACCAAGTTCTCCTCGCACTGCGGCTGGCCGTCCTTCTACGACCCGAAGGACACCGACGCGGTCGAGCTGATCGAGGACCGCTCGCACGGAATGACGCGCACGGAGGTCAGGTGCTCCCGCTGCGGATCACATCTCGGACATGTGTTCGAGGGTGAGGGGTATCCGACCCCGACGGACCAGCGGTACTGCATCAACTCCATTTCGCTCCGGCTGACGCCCGACGAGAGCTGACGCCCGGCGAGAGCTGACGCCCGCGCGGGCGGGGGTGCCGGGCGGGGCGGCGGGCCCGCGCCCCCGGCCCCCGCCTGCGAGAATGTCCCGATGCACCGCATGCGGACGCCCCCGCCCGACCTCCTGGAGCGCGCCGAGGCCCTCGCCGCCCCGGGCCTGCGCCGTGTCCTGGGCATCGCCGGAGCCCCCGGAGCGGGCAAGTCGACCCTCGCCGAACAGCTCTGCGCGGCGCTCGGCGGGCGGGCCGTCCTGGTCCCCATGGACGGCTTCCACCTCGCCGGCGCGACCCTGGAGCGGCTCGGCCGGGCCGGGCGCAAGGGCGCCCCCGACACCTTCGACCCCGACGGCTACCGCGCCCTGCTCACCCGGCTGCGCGCTCCCGTCCCCGGTGTCACGGTCTGGGCCCCGGCCTTCGACCGCGCCCTGGAGGAGCCCGTCGCGGGCAGCATCGCCGTCCCTCCGGAGATCCCGCTGGTGATCACCGAGGGGAACTACCTCCTCCACGACGAGGGCCCCTGGGCCCGGGTCCGGCCCCTGCTCGACGAGGCCTGGTTTCTGGAACTCGACCCCGCCACCCGGGTGGACCGGCTCATCGACCGCCATGTGCGATTCGGGAAGGAACGGGCATACGCGGAGGGGTGGGTGCGCGCCTCCGACGAGCCCAACGCCCGTCTGGTGGCCCTGGGCAAGCACCGCGCCGACCTCGTCGTACCCCTGTCGTAAACCTCCCCCGCGCCGGGTGGAACGACCATGGGTGGGTACCCTCACAAGCGCGGACCGAGGCGGGAAGGGCCTGACGGGAGCCGGGCTCCGGGGGCGGACGAGAGGCGGATGACGTGGGGTTGTTCCGGCGGAGGCCGAAGCGCGACGGGCGTGACAGACCCCGCGACCCCGAATTCGGCTACTTCTCGGCCGACGAGGGCGCCCGGTTCCGCGCCCTGGTCCGCGAGGCCTTCGCCGAGCAGGGCCTGGAGGTCTCGATCCACCCCGATGTGGTCTCCGACAACGCCGGCCGCCAGTTCGGCCTCGCCAACCTCGCCGCCGTCCTCCACAACGACGACCGGGGCCCGCGCGCCTGGCCGGATCTGGTCCGCCGCCATGTCGGGATGGTGCTCCGGACCATGGACGCGCCCTCCGCGCTCGACACTCTCTCCACCGAGCAGATCCGCTCCCAGCTCTTCCCCCGGGTCCTCGGCGCCGACGGCTTCGACCCCGAGAACTTCGACTACGCCCGCTCGCCCGCGTCCGGACTGTACGAGATCCTCGCGCTCGACCTCCCCGAGAGCGTCATGATGCTCACCGACGACGCGCTCGAACCCCTCGGCGACCTCCACTATCTGCGCCAGCAGGCCCTCTACAACCTGCGCGGTCTGCCCATCGAGGGCCACGAGACCGTCAAGGGCGACGCCGGCATGCGCTTCGAGGTGCTCCTCGGCGACTCCTTCTACACCGCGAGCCGGGTGCTGACCCTGGAGCACGCGGTACGGGAGACCACCGGCGAGCAGCTCACCGCGGACGGCGCCCTGGTGGCGATGCCCTTCCGGCACCAGCTCGCCTTCCATGTCATCCGGGACGCCGGGGTGATCCCCGCCCTCAACGCCATGGCCGGCTTCGCGGCCTCCGGGTTCGTCGACACCCCCGGCGCCATCACCCCTTATGTCTACTGGTGGCGCGAGGGCACCCTCACCCAGCTCAGCGACCGCGACGAGGACGGGGACGGGCTGCGGATCGTGGTCGGCGAGGAGTTCCAGGAACTGCTGGAGCGCCTGCTCGGCGGCGGCGGCCGGGACTGACCCCGCGCGCCCGGCCCGCCCCCCGTCTCACCCGTCCGCCAGCACCGCGCACGACTCCCCGCCCAGCCACAGCACCCCGTCCGCCCCCGGCGCCTCCACCGGCTCCCAGGAGGCCAGCACCCGGGACTCCGGGCCGCCGCCCAGGGCGATGCCCGCCGGCTCGGGGGAGAGGTTGACCGCGATCCGCAGATCCCCCCGCCGCACCGCGAGCCAGCGGGCCTCCTCGTCGTACGCCGTCCGCACCGACGCCAGATCCGGGTCGGCCAGGTCCGCGTGGGTGCGGCGGAGCGCGATCAGCTCGCGGTGCCAGGCCAGCAGCCGGGCGTGCGGCTCCCGGGAGCGCTCGGCACGGTCCAGACAGGAGCGGTCGCGGGTCGCCGGGTCCTGGGGGTCGGGGACGTCCCCGGCGGCCCAGCCGTGCGCGGCGAACTCCCGCCTCCTGCCCTCCCGCACCGCAGCCGCCAGGCCCGGATCGGTGTGGTCGGTGAAGTACTGCCAGGGGGTGCCCGCCCCCCACTCCTCGCCCATGAAGAGCATCGGGGTGAACGGTCCCGTCAGCACCAGCGCCGCCGCGCACGCCAGCAGACCGGGGCTCAGCGACCCGGACAGCCGGTCGCCCAGCGCCCGGTTGCCGATCTGGTCATGGGTCTGGGCATAGCCGAGGAAGCGGTGGGCGGGGGTGGTCGTCACATCCACCCGGCGCCCGTGCGAGCGGCCCCGGAAGGAGGAGTACGTGCCGTCGTGGAAGAACCCCCGGGTCAGGGTCTTGGCGAGCGCGGCGAGCGGGGCCCGCGCGAAGTCCTCGTAGTACCCCTGGGACTCGCCGGTCAGCGCGGTGTGCAGGGCATGGTGGAAGTCGTCGTTCCACTGGGCGTGCAGCCCGGTGCCCCCGGCCTCCCTCGGCGCCGTGGTGCGCGGATCGCACCGGTCCGACTCGGCGATCAGGAACAGCGGCCTGCCCAGCTCCCCGGAGAGCGCGTCCACCGCCGCCGCCAGCTCCTCCAGGAAGGTCAGCGCCCGGGTGTCCGCGAGCGCGTGCACCGCGTCGAGCCGCAGCCCGTCGAGCCGGTAGTCGCGCAGCCAGGCCAGCGCGCTGTCCAGCAGATAGGCCCGCACCTCGTCCGAGCCCGGCGCGTCCAGATTGACCGCGGCGCCCCAGGGGGTCCGGTGGGTGCCGGTCAGATAGGGGCCGAAGGCGGGGAGATGGTTCCCCGAGGGCCCGAGGTGGTTGTGGACCACGTCCAGCACCACGCCCAGGCCGTGACCGTGCGCCGTGTCGACGAAGCGCCTCAGCGCCGCCGGCCCGCCGTAGGGCTCGTGCACCGCCCACGGCGCCACCCCGTCGTACCCCCAGCCGTGCACTCCGGGGAAGGGGCAGACCGGCATCAGCTCGATGTGCGAGACCCCGAGGTCCACCAGGTCCCCCAGGCACCCGGCTGCCGCGTCCAGGGTCCCCTCGGGGGTGTACGTACCGATGTGCAGCTCGTAGAGGACCGCGCCGCGCAGGGTCCGCCCGGGCCAGTCGTGGCGCCAGACGAAGGAGTCCGGGAGGACCACGGCGCCCGGCCCGCCCGGTCCGTCCGGCAGCCGCCGCGCCCGGGGGTCGGGCAGTACCGGGCCACCGTCCAGGGCGAAGCCGTAGCGGGCGCCGTCGGCCGCCGGCACCTCCGCGCCCCACCAGCCGGGCCGCCCCGCCACCGGCGCCATCGGATGCGCGGTGCCCTCCAGCCACAGCTCCACCCGCTCACCCGCCGCCGGCGCCCACACCTCGAACAGCACTGGCGCTCCCCTCGTCGCTCGGCCGCCCCCGGCCCGTCCGGGCCCGGCGCGGCTCCACCCGGGCGGTGTCCCGGGTCCGGGGCCCATCCTGGCAACTCCCCGCCCCCGGGGACACCGAGCCACCCCGCGAAACGCGGGGGAGTCGCGCCCGGCGCACGGCGGCCCCGGCGCCGCCGTGCGCGTCGCGGGGATCGGGCGGATGGTGGAAGGAGAAGCGGGTGCGAAAGGTGTGAGAGCCGATGCGAGCCACCTACCTCCACGGCGCCGGGGACATACGGGTCGAGAAGACGGCCCGTCCGCGGATCGAGGAGCCCACGGACGCGGTCGTGCGGGTGACCCTGGCCTGTGTCTGCGGCTCCGATCTGCACCCCTACCGTGCCTCGCCCGACGGCCCGGAGCCCACGCCGATGGGCCATGAGTTCCTCGGGGTCGTCGAGGAGACGGGTGCCGAGGTCACCGGCCTGGCGGAGGGCGACTTCGTGGTGTCGCCGTTCGCGTTCGCGGACAACACCTGCGCGATCTGCCGCGAGGGCTTCCAGACCGCCTGTCCGCGCGGCGGCTGGTACGGCGCGGGCGGGGTGGGCGGCGCGCAGGCCGAGGCCGTCCGGGTGCCGCAGGCCGCGGGCACCCTGGTGAAGATCCCCGGGGACGCCGACGCGGCGCTGCTGCCCTCCCTGCTGGCCCTCAGCGATGTCTATCTCACCGGCTACCACGCCGCCCACATGGGCAGGGTGTCCGCCGGGAAGACGGTCACGGTCATCGGCGACGGCGCCGTGGGCCTGTCGGCGGTGCTGGCCGCCGCGCGCATGGGCGCGGACCGGATCATCCTCATGGGCCGCCACGAGGACCGCACCGGCCTGGGCCGGGAGTGGGGCGCGGACGATGTGGTGGCCGAGCGCGGGGACGAGGGCGTCGCACGGGTGCGGGAGCTGACCGGCGGCGAGGGGTCCCACGTCGTGCTGGAGGCCGTGGGGCTGCTGCCCGCCTACGAGCAGGCGTACGGCATCGTGCGCGCCGGCGGGGTGGTCTCCCGGGTCGGGGTGCCGCAGTACGAGGAGGCCCCGGTCGGCTTCGGCTCCCTCTTCGGGAAGAACGCGACCCTGACCGGAGGCCCCGCACCGGTGCGCGCCTACCTCGACGAGGCCCTCCGGGACGTGCTGGACGGCCGCATCGAGCCCGGCCGGGTGTTCGACGCCGAAGTCCCCCTCGACCGGGTCGCCGACGCCTACCGGGCGATGGACACCCGCGCCCGCCTCAAGGTGATGGTCCGCCCCTGACACCACGGCGCCGACGGGGGCGCCCGGGGAGACCGGGCACCTCCGCCCGCCCGTCAGCGCGCGGCGCCGCCGGAGCCCGGGACCAGATGGACCCGCTCCTCGATCACCGGGTGCCCGGCCCGGGCGAAGTGCGCCGCCATCGGCAGATTGGTCCGGTCGGTGGCGCCGGCGATGAACCGCGCGCCGTGCCCGGCGAGCACATGGGTGCACTCGGCGAGCAGGTCGTACGCGTAGCCGTGGCCGCGCTGCTCCGGTACGACCCCGATGAAGCCGACGCAGGGCCCCGACGGGTTGTGCACCGGGGCGTGCAGCCCGACCAGCTCGCCGTCCGGGGTGTGGGCGAGCCGGAGCCACTCGCGCGGTGACGGGCACCAGTGGAAGTACTCCAGCTCCGAGCGGGCCGCCCGGTCCGGGCCGCCCTCGGCGATGTCCCGCAGCGCGTGGACGTCGAGCGTCGCGGAGTGAATCCGGCGCAGCACCCGGAGGATCACCTCGTCGTCGGGCTCGGGCCGGAAGACGAGCCGGCCCGGCCGGGCGGGCAGCCCGCAGGAGGGCGTCCAGCGGTACTGGTGGCGCTCCACGAGCACGCTCATCCCCGCCGCCTCCGCGGCCCGCAGCCGTGCCTCGCCGGCCGCGCGCAGCACCGGGTCCTCGCGCCAGCCGCGCGGCAGGATCAGCAGATAGGGGACGCGGTGGGGCCCGGCGCGGAGCAGCTCGGCGCCCGCCTCCTCCTCGCCCTCGGCGAGGTCGAACCAGTTGATGTGCAGGGGCTTCTCATCATCGGGCCCGCCCCACCAGGCGGCCCGGGCGACCACCCGGCCGTCGCGCAGGGCGACCCGCTTCCACTCGGGCCGGTGGGTGGCGAGGGCCAGCGCACGGCCGGTGCCGAGCGGGTCGGGCAGAGTGTCGAAGAGTGCCGCGTCGCGCTCGTCGAGCGCGCGAATGACCAGACCGGTCATGGGAGTGTCCTCCGGGAGAAAGCGGTGGTGCGCTCCCGGTCTCAGACAGCGGACGCCGGGCGGACGGGGCAGGAGCGCGGGATGGGTGGGGTGAACACGGCACTCGCCTCCTCTCCTCGGTCCGGGGCGTGGAGCCCACTCTACCCATCCGACAGCCCCCGGAGCGGGGACAATTAAACCCGGAACCGAGGCTTCCGTGCAGGTCAGCCGCTGTACTCGGACGACCGGGACGGTCCGTTTTCTGGACAGCGCGCTCTCTTCGGCCCGACAATCACAGGGTGACATCGTCCTTCGAGTTCCCCACTCACTCCGCCCCCGCCCGGCTCTCCGACGCCGAGCGGGACCGGGTGGTCGGTGTGCTCAGGGAGGGCGCGGCCGACGGCAGGCTGTCCCACGACACCTTTCTGCGGCGGATGGAACTGGCCCTGCTCGCCGTCCGGGTGGAGGAGCTGAAAGCCCTCACCGCCGACCTCGGCGGACCGCCGGAGGGCATCGGCCAGCGGCTGGTGGGCGCCGTGGGCGGCGCGTCCGCCTTCTTCGTACGGCTGCGCAGGGCCTGGCAGGCCGAGAAGCTGCCGCCGCTGCTGCTGCCCGAGCCCGGCCCCCATCCGCTGCGGATAGGCCGCGACCCGGGCAACGGACTGCGGCTGAGCCATGACACGGTCTCCCGGACGCACGCCGAACTGAGCCTGCACCGGGGCGCCTGGCTCCTGCGCGACCTCGGCTCCACCAACGGCACCACCGTCAACGGGCGGCGGGTGACCGGCGCGGTGGTGGTGCGGGACGGTGACATGGTCGGCTTCGGCCGGATGAGCTTCCGTCTCACCGCCCGCTGAGCCGCCGCCCCGCCGGCCGCACCGCCCCGGCCCTCACCGCCCGCTGAGCCGCCGCCCCGCCGGCCGCACCGCCCCGGCCCTCACCCCCCGCCGGGCCCCTCCGGACCCCCGGCCCCGTGTGCCCCCTCCCGCACCCGGGCCAGCAGCGCCACCGGCCGGTCCGCGAACAGCTCCGCCAGCCGCACCGGCCCCCCGGCCCGGTACGGACCGGACTCCCGCCCCTCCGCCAGCAGATCCGCCCACCGGCCCGCCGGCAGCGTCAGCTCCGTCTCCCCCCAGCCCCCCGACCGTTCGAGCCCCAGCGACAGCCGGGTGACGGCCGCCACCACCTCGCCCGTACGGCAGAAGGCCACACAGTGGTCCCCGGCGGGGCCGCTCGCCCGCAGCGGCACATAGGTGCCCGACGCGCCGAACACCTCCGGCCGCTCCCGCCGCAGCAGCAGCGCGGCCCGGGTCAGCGCCGTCCGCTCGTCCGGGGCGCCCTCCTCGAACACCCCCCGGTTGTCCGGGTCGACCAGCGCCAGATACTCCCGCTCCGTGCCCTGGTACAGATCCGGCACCCCCGGCATCGCCAGCTGGAGCAGCGCCGCGCCCAGCGCGTTCGCCCGCGCGTAGGGAGCCAGCTCCCGGGCGAACCGGGCCACCGAGTACAGCGGGGGCCCGGCGGGCCCGGTGTTCACAAAGGTGGTCACGGCCTTCTCGTACGAGGGGTCCGGCTCCGTCCAGGTGGTGTGCAGCGCCGCCTCCCGCACCCCCTTGAGCAGCGCGTTCTGCAACCGCTCGCCATAGGGGAAGCCGAAGCCGAGCGCCGTCTGCCACGCCACCCACGCCAGATGCGGATCGGGCGCCCGTCCGCCCTCCAGCCGGGCCGACTCCTCGGTGATCCCCGCCAGGAAACCGGCCCAGCGCTCGGGGCACTCGGAGAGCACCGCGATCCTGGCCCGCACATCCGCGCTGCGCTTGGTGTCATGGGTGGTCAGCACGGTCCCGGTGGTCGGCCAGTCGCGCGCCAGCAGCTCGCCGTACGCGTGGAACTCCGCCACCCCCACGGCGGGCCTGCCCGGGTCGCCGCCCACCTCGTTGGCCGAGACCAGCGGGGTGTGCCGGTAGAACGCCGTGTCCTCGACCGACTTGGCGCGCAGCGCGGACGAGGTCTGGGCGAACCGGGCGCGGAAGGCGTCCCGGGAGGGGCTCTCCCCGAGCCGGCCGAGCGCCAGATCCCGTACGACATCGACGGCGCCGGCCTCCTCGGGGACCGCGAACGCGCCCTTGGCGCCCGCCGCCGCCGCGACCGTCAGCACCTCGTCGCCGCCGATCCGGTACGGCCGGTAGACCGGCACCCGCACCAGCAGCTCACGGATCGCGGTGCGCAGGGCCCAGGGGGCGTGGTCGCGCAGCCCGGGGTCACCGGCGCAGACCCGCTCGGCGAGCCGGGTCAGCGCGGAGACCTCGGCGTCCAGTTCATGGGTGAGCACCCGGTACGCGGCCCGGCGGACGGTGGCCTCCCAGTAGCCGCCCCGGTCCCCGGCGGCCCCGGAGAACTCGCGGTACTGATGGACCAGTTCCCGGTGGCCCGCCGGATCGGTGAAGAGGCCATCGACGCGCCGCAGGGCGTCGTACCCCGTGGTCCCGGCCACCGGCCAGCCGGGCGGCAGCCGCTCGTCCCCCGTGAGGATCTTCTCGGTGACGGTCCAGCAGCCGGAGCCGGTGGCCCGGTCCAGCCGCCGCAGATACTCCTCCGGGTCGGCGAGCCCGTCGGGGTGGTCGATCCGCAGTCCCTCCACCACCCCGTCCCGCACCAGCTCCAGGATCTTGGCGTGGGTGGCCTCGAAGACCCCGGGGTCCTCCACCCGTACCCCGATCAGCTCCGGGACGGTGAAGAAGCGCCGGTAGGTCAGCTCGGTGCGCGCGAGGCGCCACCAGCCGAGCCGGTACCACTGGGCGTCCAGCAGCTCCGGCAGCGGCAGATCGGCGGTCCGCTCCCGGAGCGGGAAGCGGTGCTCCCCGTAGTGGAGTGTCCCGCCCTCGACCCGCATCGCCGCCGTCTCGTCCCCGATCCGGCCGGCCAGCACCGGCAGCAGCACCCGCCCGCCGCCCGCCTCCCAGTCGATGTCGAACCAGCGGGCGTACGGGGAGGACGGCCCCTGCCGCAGCACGTCCCGGAAGGCGGGGCTGTACCGGGGGACGGCGGCCATGTGGTTCGGCACGATGTCCAGGACGAGGCCGAGCCCGTGCTCGCGGGCGGTCCGGGCGAGCGCCCGCAGCCCCTCCTCGCCGCCCAGCTCCTCCCGTACCCGGGTGGGGTCGGTGACGTCATAGCCGTGCGCCGACCCGGGCACCGCCTCCAGGACGGGGGAGAGATGCAGATGGGAGACGCCGAGCCCGGCGAGATAGGGCACGGCCCGGGCGGCCGACGCGAAGGGGAAGGCGGGCTGGAGCTGGAGCCGGTAGGTGGCGGTGGGCTTCATGACTGCCTACGTACCCCCTGGGAGGCGGTCTGTGTCACCGGGCCGGAGCCCGGTGTCGGCCGATCGGCTCCGGACGGGTCCGCCCCGGCGCCCGCCCGGTCGCCTCCCCGGCGTGCCCCCGGCCCCTACGCCGGTCTCCGCAGCACCACCAGACTCCGTCCCACCAGCCACACCCGCTCCCCGGCCGCGACCTTCGAGCCCGCGCCCGGCGGGACCCCCTCCGCGCGGGCGGTGTCCACCACCACCTGCCAGAGCCGGCCGTGGTGCACCGGCACCACGAAGTCCAGGTCCTCGGCCCCGGCGTTGAACATCAGCAGGAAGGAGTCGTCCCGGATGCGCTCCCCCCGGGGCCCCGGCTCCGAGACGGCGTGCCCGTTCAGGAACACCGTCAGCGCCCTGGCCTGCGCGGCCTGCCAGTCCCGCGGGGCCATCTCCTTCCCCTGGGGAGTGAACCAGGCGATATCGGTCAGCTCGTCGTGGGTGCCCTCCACCGGGCGCCCGTGGAAGAAGCGCCGCCGCCGGAAGACCGGGTGGTCCCGGCGCAGCCACACCATCGTCCGGGTGAACTCCAGCAGCGTCCCCTCGTCCGCGGCACCCGGCTCCGGCCACTTCACCCAGGAGATCTCGCTGTCCTGGCAGTACGCGTTGTTGTTGCCGCCCTGGGTGCGCCCGAACTCGTCGCCGTGGCTGAGCATCGGCACGCCCTGCGACAGCATCAGCGTCGCGATGAAGTTCCGCATCTGCCGGCCGCGCAGCTCCAGCACCCTGGGGTCGTCGGTCTCCCCCTCCACCCCGCAGTTCCACGACCGGTTGTGGCTCTCGCCGTCCCGGTTGCCCTCCCCGTTGGCCTCGTTGTGCTTGCCGTTGTACGCGACCAGGTCGTGCAGGGTGAAGCCGTCGTGGCAGGTGGCGAAGTTGATGGAGGCCAGGGGCCGCCGCCCGTCGTCCTGGTAGAGATCGGACGAGCCGGTCAGCCGGGAGGCGAACTCGGCGAGGGTGCGCGGCTGGCCGCGCCACAGATCCCGCACCGTGTCCCGGTACATCCCGTTCCACTCGGTCCACAGCGGCGGGAAGTTCCCCACCTGGTAGCCGCCCTCGCCCACGTCCCAGGGCTCGGCGATCAGCTTCACCTGGCTGACCACCGGGTCCTGCTGCACCAGATCGAAGAACGACGAGAGCCGGTCCACCTCGTGGAACTGCCGGGCGAGCGTCGCCGCCAGATCGAAGCGGAAACCGTCGACATGCATCTCGGTCACCCAGTACCGCAGCGAGTCCATGATCAGCTGAAGCACATGGGGGCTCCGCATCAGCAGCGAGTTCCCGGTGCCGGTGGTGTCCGTGTAGTGCCGGCGGTCCTCGGCGAGCCGGTAGTACGAGGCGTTGTCGAGGCCCCGGAAGGAGAGCGTGGGCCCCAGATGGCTGCCCTCGGCCGTGTGGTTGTAGACGACGTCGAGGATGACCTCGATGCCCGCCTGGTGCAGCGCCCGGACGGCGTGCTTGAACTCCAGCACCTGCTCGCCCCGGTCGCCCCAGGAGGCATAGGCGTTGTGCGGGGCGAAGAAGCCGATGGTGTTGTAACCCCAGTAGTTGCGCAGCCCGGCGTCCACCAGCCGGTGGTCGTCGACGAACTGATGCACCGGCATTAACTCCAGCGTGGTGACGCCCAGCTCCGTCAGATGCGAGATCACCGCCGGGTGGGCCAGTCCGGCGTAGGTTCCGCGCAGCTCCGGCGGCAGCTCCGGGTGGAGCATCGTCAGACCCTTCACATGGGCCTCGTAGATCACCGTGCGGTGGTAGTCCGTCCGGGGGGAGCGGTCGTCGCCCCAGTCGAAGTACGGATTGACGACGACCGAGGCCATCGTGTGCGGAGCGGAGTCCAGGTCATTGCGGGAGTCCGGACGGCCGAAGTGATAGCCGTAGACCGCCTCACCCCAGTCGACGCGACCGCTCATCGCACGGGCGTACGGGTCCAGGAGCAGCTTGGCGGAGTTGCACCGCTGGCCGCGCTCCGGCCGGTACGGGCCGTGGACCCGGAAGCCGTAGCGCTGACCCGGCATCACACCCGGCAGATAGGCGTGCCGGACGAAGGCGTCCGTCTCGCGCAGCTCCACCGCCGTCTCGGAGCCGTCGTCGTGCAGCAGACACAGCTCGACGCGGTGCGCGGCCTCGGAGAACACCGCGAAGTTGGTTCCGGCGCCGTCGTAGGTGGCGCCGAGGGGATACGCCTGTCCCGGCCAGACCTGCATGGAAGAACTCTTACCCTTCCGATCCGGATACGGGAGGACAGAACGACCGGATCGTTACGAACGTATCGTGGCCGCGCCCGGCAGCCGTGGATGACGCGGTCAACATCGCGTTCCATCTGTACTTCCCGGGCGACCGGCGGACCGTACCGCTATGAATCGGCTCACTCCGGCGGATCTCGCCTGGAGGAACGTATCGGCGTGGTCCGGGAGTTGGGAAACCGCCCCGGCGATCCGGCTGCACCGTGTCCCGCATGCGGAGTAGTCTTCCTTGATCGTTGGGTGGGGACGGGAAGGCGGTGCGCGGGTGAGCTCGGGAGGTCTGGAGCTACCCCCCGGTGACACGGGTCACGAGGGGGACCCCGGCGACATCCCGCCCGGTGCGGTCTCTCTCGCCAGACCGATGGAGATCGGGGCGGAGCTGGACTGGGACGCGGACGCCTGGAGCGAGGTGCGTACGCGCGCCCAGCGGGCCGGGCGCGCCTACATCTGGCTGAACCTGGTCGAGCAGCGGCTGCGCGCCGTCGTGGCCGCGGTGCTGCGCCCGATCTACGAGCCGGTGCACGGCGACGACTGGGTGGTGGCCGCCGCGGGCCCCGCCGGCCAGGAGTGGGTGCAGCGCGCGGTGGCGGTACGGGAGGTCTCCCGCCGCAAGGGGTATCTGCTGGACCCCGCCGACGACAATGTCCTCTCCTTCCTCACCCTGCCCCAGCTCCGCGAGCTGATGGTGCAGCACTGGCCCTGCTTCGAGCCGTACTTCGACGACCGGCGCGATGTGGAACTGGCGCTGGACGAGCTGGAGGTCACCCGCAACGTGGTCTCCCGCAACCGCGCCCTGAACGAGGCGGTCCTCGCCCAGGCGGAGCGCGCGTCGGCCCGGCTGCTCGACATACTCGGCAGCGGCGCGGGGGTCCCGTCCGCCGACCGGCTCCCCGTCGACGCGGTCGAGGACCTGGTGGGCGACCGGTACGCCGATGTGGTCTCCGTCCACCCCGACCGGGTGCGGCTCCAGCGGCAGCTGCCCGCCGAGGACCTCTTCGGCGGCGCCCGGCGGCTCGACGCCATCGGGATCGGGCTGAACCTCCTGGTGCAGAACTTCTCCGGCCGCCGGCTGATCCGGCTCGCCGAGTCGGGCTGCCGGGTCCGGCTGCTCTTCCTCAACCCGGCGAGCAGCGCGGTCAAGCGGCGCGAGCGGGAGATGGGTCTCAAGAAGGGCGAGCTGAGCCGCACCGTGGAGATGAACATCCTCCATATGCGGCGGGTGCGCGCCCGGCTCAGGGACCCGGGGGCCTTCGAGATCCAGGTCTTCGACGAGACCCCGCGCTTCACCGCCTATCTGGTCGACGGCGACGGGCCCGACGGCCTGGCGGTCGTCCAGACCTATCTGCGCAAGGCGCGGGGGATGGAGGCGCCGGTGCTGGTGCTGCGGGGCGGGGGCCGCTCCGTGGTCCGGGCGGGGAACGAGGGGGAGCACGGGCTCTTCCAGACCTACCGCGAGGAGTTCGAGTCGGAGTGGGCCGACTCACGGCCCGTCTCCTGAGCCGTCGCCCCGCCCCTCCCGCCCCTCCTGTCCCCTCCTTCCTTCCTCTTCCCTCCTTCCTCCGGCCGTGCCCGCACCGATGTCAGTGGCGCGTGGGAAGGTGAGGAACCGATGGGGGAAAACACCGCACAAGGAGGGCTGCACGATGGCTTGGCACGGGGAAACACTGGTCGGCTTCGACCTGGAGACGACCGGCACCGATCCGCTGGAGGCCCGGATCGTGACGGCCGCGGTCGTCCGGGTGCGGGCGGGGGAGCCGGTCGGCCGGCGGCTGTGGCTGGCGGACCCCGGGGTCCGCATCCCCGAGCAGGCCACGGCGATCCACGGCATCAGCACCGAGCGGGCCGCGGCGGAGGGCCGCCCGGCGGCGGAGGTCGCCGAGGAGATAGCCGCCGCGCTCACCGGCCACTGGGAGCGCGGCGTCCCGGTCGTCGCGTACAACGCGGCCTTCGATCTGACACTGCTCACCGCCGAACTGCACCGGCACGGGCTGCCCTCGCTCTCCGAGCGGCTGGCCGGCCGCCCGATCGGCCCGGTCGTCGATCCGTACACCATCGACCGCGCCGTCGACCGGTACCGCAAGGGCAAGCGCACCCTGGAGGCCGTCTGCGCGGAGTACGGCATCGCGCTGGAGGCCGCCCACGACGCCACGTCGGACGCGGTGGCGGCGGTGCGGGTGGCGATCGCGGTGGCCGGGCGCCACCCCTCGGTGGCCGCGCTGGACCCGGCGGAGCTGCATGAGCGTCAGATCGGGTGGTACGCCGAGTGGGCGGCGGGCTTCCAGGCGTTTCTGCGGCGGAAGGGGAACACCGAGGCCGTGGTGGACACCGCGTGGCCCACCAAGCTCCTCGCGCCGGCGGGAGCCTGAGGCACCGCGCCCCCGCTCCCGGCGGGCGCCCGGGGCCCCGGCCCCCCGGCTCGCGGCGGGCCCGCCGTCCGCCCCCTGCTCAGAAGGGGTGCCAGCGCACCTCGGGCCGGTTCTCCCGAAGGGACCGGACCCGCCGGGAGAACTCCTCCCGGGCCCGGGGGTTCGACGGCGCGTGCTGGGCCACCCAGGCACAGCTCGCGGTCTCCCGCGCACCGCGCAGGACCGCGCACCCCTCCCACTCCCGCACATCCCACCCGTACGCCTCGGTGAACGACGCGTACGCCTCGGGCGCCAGCCCGTACCGGTCGCGGGAGAGCGCCATCACCACCAGATCGTGCTCCCGCAGATCCGCCGAGAAGGTCTCCAGATCCACCAGCACGGCGCCGCCGGGTCCGACCTGGACATTGCGCGGCAGCGCGTCCCCGTGGACCGGGCCCGGGGGCAGCCGGGGCACCAGTGCGGCCGAGGCGGCGGCGAAGCCGTCCCGGCGCTCCCGGAGATAGGCCGCGTCCGCCGGATCGATCGCGTCCCCGGCGAGGCGCAGCCACCGCTCCACCCCGCCCAGCAGCTCCCGCGCGGGCAGGGCGAAGTCCGGCGCGGGCAGCGCGTGCACCAGTCGCAGCAGCCCCGCCAGGTCCGCGGGCCCGGCCGGCCGGACCGGGTCCGGCAGCCGGTGCCACCGGGTCACCGGATGGCCGTCGACCAGTTCTGCGGCGGCCCGCGCGGGCCGTACCGCGGGCACCCCGGCCTCCGCCAGCCAGACCCCGACGGCGATCTCCCGCTCGGCCCGGCCCAGCAGCTCGGCCGAGCGGCCGACCTTCACCACCGTGTCACCGGCGGCGAAGACCGCGTTCTCGCCGAGGGCCAGCAGCTCCGCGCCCGGGGAGATCCCGGCCGCCTCCAGTACCCGCCGTGCCCGTGCCTCGTCCATCGCCGCGCCCTCTCCCGCCGTGTCTCACCCGTAGGAATCCGCCAAAGTCTCCCATCCGCCCGAACGTCTCCTTGACGAACTCACGTCCCGTCAGCACGATGACGGGGGCCGCCGGGGCGGCCAGATCGGTGGAAAGCCGCCCAAAGGAGTGTCATACGTGACATCGGCGAGCGCGCCCCCTCGGCCGGAGCGGCCGGGAGGTTCCGGGGGCCCCCGTGGTGCGGGTGGGTCCAGTGAGTCCAGTGAGTCCGGCGGGTCGGGCGGGTCGGGCGGGTCGGGCGGGTCGGGCGGGTCGGGCGGGTCGGGCGGGTCGGGCAGGTCGGGCGGGTCCGGCGGGTCCGGGAAGCGCGGAAGATCCGGCAGGTCCGGGCGGGACCCCGCCCGGGGGCGGCCCGGAAAGACCCTGGACCACGGCGCCTGGTTCCTGGTCCTCCCCGCCCTGATCCCGATCCTCGTCCTCAGCGTCGCCCCGCTGCTCTACGGCATCTCCCTCGCCTTCACCGACTCCCAGTCCGGGCGCACCCAGCCCACCCAGTGGATCGGCACCCTCAACTTCCGGGACCTCGTCCACGACACCCTCTTCTGGGACTCCTTCTCCATCGGCCTGCTGTGGGCGGTCGGGGTCACCGTCCCCCAGTTCGCGCTCGCCCTCGGCCTCGCGCTGCTCCTCAACCAGAATCTGCGGCTGCGCTGGCTGGCCCGCGCGCTGGCGATCATCCCCTGGGCGATGCCCGAGGTCGTCGTCGGCATCATGTGGCGGCTGGTCTACAACCCCGACGCCGGCATCCTCAACGAGACCATCCGCGATCTGGGCCTCGGCGACGGCCGCGACTGGCTCACCGGGCTCGGCACCGCCCTCCCCGCCGTGATCGTCGTGGGTGTCTGGGCGGGCATGCCCCAGACGACGGTCGCCCTGCTGGCCGGGCTCCAGAACACCCCGCACGAACTCCACGAGGCAGCCGCGCTCGACGGCGCGGGCGCCTGGCGGCGGTTCCGCACCGTCACCTGGCCCGCGATCAGACCCGTCGCCCTCGCGATCACCGCACTCAACTTCATCTGGAACTTCAACTCCTTCGCCCTGGTGTGGGTCCTCACCGGCGGCGGCCCCGGCGGGCGCACCCGCCTCCCGATGCTCTTCGCGTACGAGGAGGCATTCCGCTACGGCCAGTTCGGCTACGCCGCCGCGATGAGCTGTGTGATGGTCGCGGTGATCTCGGTGATGCTCGCGCTCCATCTCGTGGGACGGCTCAGGGGAGGCGACGACCAGTGATCCGCACCGGACGGGCCGGGCGCGCCGGACAGTACCTCGCGCTCCTCGGCTATCTCGTCTTTCTCGCGTTCCCCTTTCTCTGGCTGATCTCCACCGCCTTCAAACCCGCCCGGGAGCTGGGTTCGCTCCACCCGACCTGGATTCCGCAGGATGCGACCCTCGCCAACTTCCGCGCGGCGTTCGAGGAGCAGCCCCTGCTCAGGGCCGCCGGAAACAGCCTGCTCAGCGCTGTCTGCGCCGCGCTGGTCTGTGTGGCGATCGCGACCCCGATGGCCTATGTCATCGCACGTCACCGCACCCGGCTCGCCACCGCCGCCACCGGCTGGGTGGTGGTCAGCCAGGCGTTCCCCTTCATTCTGGTGATCATCCCGCTCTTTCTGATCCTGAAGAATCTGGGGTTGATCAACTCCCTCGGCGGGCTGATCCTGGTCTATGTCGTCTGGGCGCTGCCCTTCGCGCTGTGGATGCTCGTCGGCTACGTCCGGGCCGTCCCGCCCGAACTGGAGGAGGCCGCCGCCGTGGACGGCGCGGGCCGGGTGCGGATACTCGTCTCGGTCGTCGCGCCACTGCTCGCGCCCGGGATCGTCGCGACCGGGCTCTTCGCCTTCATCACCGCGTGGAACGAGTTCTTCTTCGCGCTCGTCCTCCTCAAGACCCCGGAGAAACAGACCTTGCCGGTCGTGCTGACCCACTTCCTCGGCGCGGAGGGGGTCGCCGACCTCGGGCCGCTCGCCGCCGCCGCGTTTCTGGCCACCCTCCCCTCGCTGGTCATCTTCGCGGTGATCCAGCGGCGGATCACGGGTGGCATGGTGGCCGGGGCGGTGAAGGCCTGATGCGCACGCCTCGGGCCCGTACCCGCACGCGCGTCCGCTCCCTGCCGGCCGTCCTCGCCGTGCTCGCCCTGCTGCTCACCGGCTGCTCGGGCGGCGGAGGCGACGGCGAGCGGGGGGACGGGACGATCAGGCTCCGTTTCCAGTCACTGGCCTGGCAGAAGGAGTCCGTCGACGCCAACAAGGAGCTGGTACGGGAGTGGAACGCGCGCCATCCCGAGGTGCGGGTCGAATATGTGCAGGGCAGTTGGGACAGCGTCCACGACCAGCTGCTGACCTCTTTCGAGGGCGGCGAGGCCCCCGACATCATCCACGACGCCTCCGACGACCTCGCGGACTTCGCCCACGGCGGCTATCTCGCCGATCTCCGCGGGCTGCTGCCCGCCCGGCTCACCTCCGACATCCCCCGGCGGAGCTGGGAGAGCGTCACCTTCGGCGAGGGCGTCTACGGCGTCCCCTTCCTCCAGGAGCCCCGGGTCCTGATCGCCAACCGGAGGATCGTCGAGTCCTCGGGCGTACGGATTCCCACCCCGGAGCGGCCCTGGAGCTGGGGGGAGTTCCGGGAGGTTGCGAAGGTGCTGACCGCGTCGATGGGGGAGGGGAGGTACGCGGTCGCCTGGCCGCTCAAGGAGCCGGTCTCCGTCACCCTCAACCTGGGGCTCTCGGCCGGGGGCCGGCTCTTCCACCGGGGCGCCGACGGAAAGGTGACGGTCCGCTTCGAGGACGGGGACGGCGTGGTGCCGGGGACCGTCCACGACCAGGTCAACACCGATCGCACCGCCTCCCGCGGCACGCTCGGGATGGGCGGGTCGGACGCGCTGCCCGGTTTCTTCGGCGGGAAGTACGCGATGGTGCCGCTCGGGTTCGCCTACCGCCAGCAGATAGCGCAGCAGGCCCCCGAGGGGTTCGAGTGGATGGTGCTGCCGGCGCCCGCCGGCCCCGGGGGCACGGTGCAGGGGGTGAGCCCGCAGACCCTGTCGATCGCCGAGGACACCTCGTACAAGAAGGAGGCCGTCCGGTTCCTGGACTTCATGCTCCAGCCCAAGAACATGGTGCGGCTGGCCAAGGGCGACTGGATGCTGCCGACCGGGTCGGCCGCGCTCGCCGATCCCGCCCTGCGGGTGCGCGAGGACGGCTGGGCGGTGGGGGCGGCGCTGGCGCGGGGGCTGAGGCCCGCCCCGGCGCAGTCCGTGCGGGGGTATCCGGAGTGGAAGGACAAGGTGGCGACCCCGGCGTACCAGGAGTTCTACAGCGGGGCGATCGGGCGGGAGGAGCTGGCGGAGCGGCTGGTGAAGGACGGGAATCTGGTGCTGGCCAGGTATCAGAGATGAGCCGGGCGGCCGGGGAATATGAGTTGCACGATACGTATCGTCTCGTTTAGCGTGAGGGAATGAACGAACCGCAGCGCGCGCACATCGCCATGTTCTCCATCGCCGCCCCCGGGCATGTGAACCCGAGCCTGGAGGTCATCCGCGAGCTGGTGACGCGCGGCCACCGGGTCAGCTACGCGATCCCGGCGTCCTTCGCCGGGAGGGTCGCCGCGACGGGGGCGACACCCGTGGTCTACGACTCCGTCCTGCCCACCGAGGACGACCCGGACGGGTGGGGGACGGATCTGATCGACAACATCGAGCCCTTCCTCCGGGACGCGATCCAGGTGCTGCCGCAGCTCGCGGCGGCGTTCGAGGGGGACGAGCCCGATCTGGTCCTCCATGACATCACCGCCTACTCCGCGCAGGTGCTGGCCCACCGGTGGGGGGTGCCGGCCGTCTCGCTCTGGCCCAACCTCGTTCCCTGGGAGGGGTACGACGAGGAGGTGGCCCAGCCCCTGTACGCGGAGCTGAAGGCGAGCGAGCGGGGCCGGGCGTACTACGCGCGCTTCGGTGACTGGCTCACGGAGAACGGGCTGGGCGACACCCACCCCGATGATCTGCTCGCCCGGCCCCGGCGCGCGGTGGTGCTGATCCCGAGCGCCCTCCAGCCCAACGCCGACCGGGTCGACACCTCGGTCTTCACCTTTGTGGGCGCCTGCCAGGGGAAGCGGGCGGACCAGGGCCGGTGGGAGCGGCCGGCCGGGGCGGAGAAGGTGCTGCTGGTGTCGCTGGGGTCGTCCTACACCAAGCACCCCGGTTTCTACCGCGCCTGCCTGGAGGCGTTCGGGGGGCTGGCGGGGTGGCACATGGTGCTGCAGATCGGCCGGCATGTGGAGGTGGGGGAGCTGGGGGAGATCCCGGGGAATGTGGAGGTGCACGCGTGGGTGCCGCAGTTGTCGGTCCTTGAGCAGGCGGACGCGTTTGTGACGCACGCGGGGGCCGGGGGGAGCCAGGAGGGGCTGGCGACGGCCACACCGATGGTGGCGGTCCCCCAGGCGGTGGATCAGTTCGGCAACGCCGACATGCTGGTGGGGCTGGGGGTGGCGCGCCGGCTGGATTCGGCGACGGCGACTCCGGGGGAGATTCGTGAGGCGGTGCTGGGGTTGGTGGGGGATGAGGGGGTGGGGGTGAGGCTCGCGGAGGTGAGGGCGCGGATGGCGGCGGAAGGGGGTGCGCCGATGGCGGCGGCCCTCATCGAGGCGGAGCTGCCCCGCTGACGGGGTGCCCCGCGCCGGGGTGGTGTGCCTGCCTTCCCGTGGTGCGGGGTCCGTCCTCAATCGCCGGACGGGCTGACTTTCCCGCCCCCACGAGCGAACTCAGCTCCTCCGGGTGCGAAATCCAGCCCCTCCGGCGTTTGAGGAGCGGGGGTTCGGGGGCTGGCCCCCGACCGTGGCCCGCGGGATGCGGGGTCCCGTGGTGCGGGGTCCGTCCTCAAGTGCCGGACGGGCTTGGTTGGTCGGGCGGGCTGGGTTTGTGCGGGTCCCTGTGGTGCGGGGGCCGTGCTCAAGCTCTGGCAGAGCTGCCTCTGGGAGGTGCCGCCAGGACCGGCCGGGGATTGAGGCGGGGGAGGGGACGGAGGGTGGCCGGCAAGTCATGCGCCGGGAAACATCGCTGACTTATCGTTACATAACCTTGTTGTGAAAATCACAGCAGCTTGATCTGAGCGCGTCAATGAGCCAGGGTTCGAGCCAGCCCGGACGACCCCCTCCCCGGGCACCCCCCACCCCCCGCTCACGAGGAGCCCCCTCCCCATGGCAACCCACCGCCGCAAGAGCAGAATCAAGCTCACCGCCGCCCTCACCGCCATCGCCGCCACCATCGGCGGCACCGCCCTCACCGCCTCCTTCGCCGGTGCCTCCGCACCCCCCGAGGGCACCGTCCACGGCACCGGCGCCGCCGGCGCGGTCAGCGGCAGCTACATCGTCATGCTCGACGAGAAGGCGGACAAGCGCGAACTGGCCAAGGAGTACGGCGGCGAACTGCGCCGCGACTACACCTCCTCCATCAACGGCTTCTCCGCCACCGGGCTCAGCGAGACCGAGGCCAAGCGGCTCGCCGCCGACCCGGCCGTCGCCAAGGTGGTGCAGAACAAGAAGTTCTCCATCAGCGCCACCCAGACCAACCCGCCGTCCTGGGGCCTGGACCGGATAGACCAGACCGCCACCGCCGGCGACCGCGCGTACACCTACCCCGACGGCGGGGGCGCGGGAGTGACGGCGTACGTCCTGGACACCGGCGTCCGCGTCACCCACCGGGACTTCCAGGGCCGCGCGAGCAACGGCTTCGACGCCATCGACAACGACACCGTCGCGCAGGACGGCAACGGCCACGGCACCCATGTCGCCGGCACCATCGCCGGTGCGAGCCACGGGGTGGCGAAGAAGGCGCGGATCGTGGCCGTGCGGGTGCTCGACAACCGGGGCTCGGGCACCACCGAGCAGGTCGTCGCCGGTATCGACTGGGTCACCAAGAACCGCAAGGGCCCCTCGGTCGCCAATATGAGCCTCGGTGGCGGCGCGGATGTCGCCCTCGACACCGCCGTGCGCAAGGCGATCGCCTCCGGGGTCGCCTTCGGCGTCGCCGCGGGCAACGAGTCCTCCGACGCGAGCCGTGTCTCACCGGCCCGGGTCCCCGAGGCCATCACCGTCGCCTCGACCACCAGGACCGACGCCCAGTCGTCCTTCTCCAACTTCGGCCGGGCCGTCGACCTGTACGCGCCCGGCTCGGACATCACCTCCGCCTGGCACACCAGCGACACCGGTACGAGGACGATCTCCGGCACCTCGATGGCGGCCCCGCACGTGGTCGGCGTGGCGGCGCTCCATCTCGCGGCCCGCCCCGGTGCCACCCCGGCGCAGATCGCCCGGGCCCTCACCGACGGCGCCACCCCGGGCAAGGTGTCCAACTCCACCCCCGGCACCCCGAACAAGCTGCTCAAGCTCGTGAAGTAGCCGGCCGGGCGGCGTCCGTGCCCTTCCCCCACGGGGCGCGGACGCCACTCGCCCGCGGTCCCGGTCTCAGTGCCGGCGGGAGCGCCGGCGCCAGGTGAACCCGCCCGGGAGACGGACCGCGGTGGTGCGGCGGCCGTGCCGGTCCCGGGTGATGTGCGCCCGCCGGGTGCCGACGGTCCAGGACCAGCCGCGCGAGCCGATGTTCAGATGGAGCAGCTTGGGGATCACAGTGATCCGCTTGTGGTAGTGGAATGACATGAGTGGCCTCCTTCCCTCGATGGTGCGCGGGGTGCGCACCACACCCGTCACCGTACGGCCACGGCCCTGTCACACGGCCGCGCCTCCCGGGGGGTGTCAGGCGAGGACGCCCACCCTCGCGGCGGCCGGCGCGCAGGCCGCCGCCGCGTCGTAGCGTTCGAGGAGCAGCCGGGCCAGCTCCGGGGAGGGACCCAGCACTCCCGCGAGGACATCCGCCCCCCGGGCCCCCTCGGCGATCCGGTCGGGCAGCCGGCCGGGGGCGATGACATACGGCGCCACCGCCACCCGGGCACAGCCGTCCTGCCGCAGCGAACGCACCGCGTCCTCGGTCCGCGGCAGGGATGCGGAGGCGAACGCGGGCCGCACGGAGCACCAACCGGTGCGCCTCAGCTCCCGCGCCATGGCTGCGATCGCCGCGATCGCCTCCGGGTCTGTGGAGCCCGCGGCGGCCAGGACCAGCCCCGTCGAGCCCCGGTCGGACCGCCGGACCCCGGCCTCCCGCAGCCGCCGCTCCACCGCGGCGAGCAGCAGCGGCGAGGGGCCCAGCACCCGGGCCTGCCGGACCCGCAGCCCCGGCAGCCGCGCCGATGCCTCCCCCAGCACACCGGGGAGGTCCGACTTGGCGTGGAAGGCCCGGGTCAGCAGCAGCGGCAGGGCGACGACATCCGCCCGGCCGCCCCCGGCCGCCGCGAGCCGCTCCAGCGCCTCCGGCACGGACGGTGTGTCGAACTCCAGGAACGCGGTCTCCATCCGGAGCCCCGGCCGCAGCTCCCCGGCCCGGCGCACCAGGGCGTGGACGGTGGCCGCGTGCCGTGGATCACGGCTGCCGTGGGCGACGACGAGCAGGACGGGAGGGCGCATGGCACGGACTCTGTTCCGGTCGGAGGAAGGAAGGGAAGTGACGGGGGCGACAGCCCGCGCTCAGCTCTTGACCAGCAGCCCGCGCCCCCTCAGCACGGCCCGCTCCAGCGGGCTGAAGAGCAGCAGATCGATGGCGATACCCACCAGCAGGATCAGCAGGATCGCCATGAACACCCCCGGCATGTCCGAGTTGCTCCGTCCGTTCTCCAGCAACTGGCCGAGCCCCAGCCCCAGATCGGGCGAGGAGGCGATGATCTCCGCGGCCATCAGCGACCGCCAGGAGAACGCCCACCCCTGCTTGAGCCCCGCCACATAGCCGGGCAGCGCGGCCGGCAGCACGATGTGCCAGGTCCCCTTCATCCCGGTGGCGCCCATGGTGCGCCCCGCCCGCAGAAACAGCGGCGGGACCTGGTCCACCCCGGAGACCAGACCGTTGGCGATCGACGGCACCGCGCCGAGCAGGATCACCGCGTACATCATCTGGTTGTTCAGCCCGAGCCAGATCACCGCGGGCGGCACCCAGGCCACCGACGGCAGCGACTGGAGCCCCGACAGGATCGGCCCGATCGCCGCCCGGACGAACTTCACCCGGGCGACCAGCAGCCCCAGCGGCGTACCGATGGCGAGCGCCAGCAGAAAGCCGAGCAGACCGCGCGAGACGCTGGTCCACACCACTTCCAGCAGGGTGCCCTGGACCCACAGGGTGGACACGCTGTCCCACACCGCGGACGGCGCGGGCAGACTGCCCTCGTCCGTGACCTCGATCTCCACCAGGATCTGCCAGACGGCGATCACCAGCGCGACCGCCACCAGCGGCGGCAGCACCTTCTGGAGCAGCACCTGACGCAGCGGGGTGCGGTGGGACTGCACCGCGTCCAGCGCGTCGAGCCCCGCCTCCAGACCGGCGAGGTCGTCGGTCCGGCCGGCCTTGCCCGCCTTGCCGGTGGTGGTGTCAGTGCTGGCCATGTCGGCGGATCTCCCCACGCAGTTCTTCAGTGATCTCGACCGACAGCTCCGCCACGGCGGCGTCCTCGATCCGGCGCGGCTGTTCGATGCCGACCGTCCACTCCCGGGCGATCCGCCCCGGCCGGGACGACAGCAGCACCACCCGCTCCGCGAGCCGCACGGCCTCCCGGACGTTGTGCGTGACGAACAGCACCGAGAGCCGCGTCTCCCGCCAGATCCGGGTCAGCTCGTCGTGCAGCACATCCCGGGTGATGGCGTCGAGCGCCGCGAACGGCTCGTCCATCAGCAGCAGCTGGCTGTCCTGGGCGAGCGCCCTGGCCAGCGCGACCCGCTGCCGCATACCGCCGGACAGCTCGTGCACCCGCTTGCCGTGGGCCCCGCCGAGACGGACCAGGTCGAGCAGCCGCTCGGCCTCGCCCCGCCGCTCCGACTTGGCCACCCCGCGCAGCCGCAGCGCGAGTTCGATGTTCTTGCCCGCCGTCAGCCAGGGGAACAGCGCGTGCTCCTGGAACATCAGCGCGGGACGGCCCTGGGTGGTGATGGTTCCGGCGGAGGGCGCGTCGAGCCCCGCCACCAGATTGAGCAGGGTGGACTTTCCGCAGCCCGAGGCACCCAGGAGGGTGACGAACTCGCCCGGAGCGACATCGAGACTGATGTCGTCCAGGACGAGCTGCCGCCCCCCGGGACCCGCGAAGGACTTCGAGACATGCTCGATACGGGCGGCGTGCCCGGCCGTTGTACGGTCCTCGGCCTGGTCCTTGGTGAGGGTGGCCATGGTCGTCACCTCCTGGGGAACGTGGCTGCGCGGGTTACTTGACGCCGAGACCGGAGTCGGAGACCTCGGGCTTGCCGTCGGCCTTGAGGACCTCGTTCAGCCCCCTCAGGTCATAGATGCCGTTCAGGTCGGGCGCCTTGAGCAGCCCGGCCTTCACCGCGTACCCGGCCTGCGTCCGCAGGGTGGACGCCAGCGGGTCGGAGGTGAACTGGATGGACTTCCACGCCGGGTCGAGGATCTCGGCCGGGAGCGCCTTGCCGGTGAGCGCCTTCAGCTTGGCGTTCGCGGACGCCTTGGCCTTCTCCGGGTTGGTGTTGATCCAGTTGTTCGTCTTCACCGAGCCGCGCACCACGGCCTCCACCACGTCCGGGTGCTCCTTGAGGAACTTCTGCGACACGATGATGTGGGTGATGACGAACTTCTTGTCCGGCCAGAGCGTCGACTCGTCCAGGAGCACCTTGGCGCCCTGGCTCACCAGCCTCGACGCGGTCGGCTCGGGCACCCAGGCGCCGTCGATGGAGCCCGACTTGTAGGCATCCGGGGTGATCTTGTTGTCGGTGCGGACGATATTGACATCGCCCTTGCCGCTCTGGGCGTCGGTCTTCCAGCCCCGCTCGGCTATCCAGTTGAGGAAGGCGACGTCCTGGGTGTTCCCGACCTGCGGGGTGGCGATCTTCCTGCCCTTGAGATCGTCCAGCGTCTTGATCTTCTCGGGGTTGACCACCAGCTTCACTCCGCCGGAGGCGGCGCCGGCGACGACCCGCAGACTCTTGCCCTTGGACTTGGTGAACCCGTTGATGGCGGGCGAGGGGCCGATGAAGCCGATGTCGATCGAGCCCGCGTTCAGCGCCTCGATCTCGGAGGGGCCGGCGTTGAAGGTGGTGGAGGTGAGCTGGGTCCCGCCCAGCTCCTTCTGGAGGATGCCCTCCTGCTCACCGACGAGGGCGGTGGCGTGGGTGAGGTTCGGGAAGTAGCCGAGCTTCACGGTGTCCGAGGAGAGCTTCTCGCCCTTGGCGGCCGGGGCCTTCTCGTCCTCGGTGGCTTCGGAGCCGTATCCGCAGGAGGCGAGTGCTCCGATCAGAAGCGGCAGGGCGGCGGCTGCGGCAACACCGCGGCGCAGGGTGGTGCGGGTGGCTGGCACGGGAGATGGTCCCCTCGTTGGCCCCGGCTCTCACGCGTATCGGGCGTGGCCGGGAAGTCGGCAGTACGGTGTCTTCGCTTCTGGTACGGGTGGTGGGTACGGGTCATCGCGCACATCGCGTGACACCCCCGGAGCCCGCGCCGAGGGTGCCGCTCCCCACGCGGCCGCCCTCCTTCGCGAAGGTCGCGAACACATCGGTCGTCATCATCAGAAGTCCCATTCCGCGTCGTCGTCGGCCGCTGGTGCGGCCTTGGCGGTGCTCGCGAACGAGTCGCCCGCCATACCGGCCGCCAGCGTGGTGCCGTCGGCCGGGTCGATCAGAAGGAAGGAGCCGGTGCGCCGGGAGTCGGCGTACGAGTCGAGCGCCAGCGGCTCGGCGGTGCGCAGGCGCACCTGGCCGATGTCGTTGGCGACGAGCTGCCCCGGCGCCGGGTGCTGGGAGAGGTCGTCGAGGGTGAGCCGGGACGGAATGTCCTTGACGATCGCCTTGACCGTGCGGGTGGTGTGCTTCAGCAGCACCCGCTGCCCCACCGTCAGCGGCGCGTCGGCCACATGGCAGACCGTCGCCTCGATGTCCTGGGTGGTGGCGGGGGTGTCACCGCTCGGCACGATCAGATCGCCCCGGGAGACGTCGATGTCGTCCTCCAGGAGGAGCGTCACCGACTGCGGCGCCCAGGCGATGTCCACCGCCCGGCCGAGCAGATCGATCCCGCTCACCCTGGAGGTGAGCCCCGACGGCAGGACGGTCACCTGCTCGCCGACCCGGAACGCGCCGGCCGCGACCTGGCCCGCGTACCCCCGGTAGTCCGGGTGCTCGGCCGTCTGCGGACGGATGACGTACTGCACCGGCAGCCGGGCGTGGCAGGCGGTGAGGTCATGGCTGACCGGGACCGTCTCCAGGTGTTCGAGGACGGTCGGCCCGCCGTACCAGTCCATGTGCGCCGAGGGGTCCACGACATTGTCCCCGGCGAGCGCCGAGATCGGGATGGCGGCCACATCGGGGACGCCGAGTTCGGAGGCGTACGTCGTGAACTCCTCGGCGATCCGCGCGAAGACGGGCTCGGCGTACCCCACGAGGTCCATCTTGTTGACGGCGAGCACCACATGCGGCACCCGCAGCAGGGCGGCGACGGCCGCGTGGCGGCGGGTCTGCTCGACCACGCCGTTGCGGGCGTCCACCAGGACCACCGCCAGCTCGGCCGTGGAGGCGCCGGTGACCATGTTCCGGGTGTACTGCACATGGCCGGGGGTGTCGGCCAGGATGAACCGGCGCCGGGCGGTGGCGAAGTAGCGGTAGGCGACATCGATGGTGATGCCCTGCTCCCGCTCGGCCCGCAGCCCGTCGGTCAGCAGCGCCAGATCCGGCGCCTCCTGGCCCCGGGAGCGCGAGGCGCTCTCCACGGCCTCCAGCTGATCCGTCAGGATCGACTTGGAGTCGTGCAGCAGCCGCCCCACCAGCGTCGACTTGCCGTCGTCCACCGAGCCCGCCGTCGCGAACCGCAGCAGGGTGGTGGCCGAGAGATGTTCGGTGGTGGTGGTCATGGCTAGAAGTACCCCTCGCGCTTGCGGTCTTCCATCGCGGCCTCGGACATCTTGTCGTCGGCTCGGGTGGCTCCCCGCTCGGTGAGCCGGGAGGCGGCGATCTCCGCGATCACCGCGTCCAGGGTGGTGGCGTCGGAGTCCACCGCGCCCGTGCACGACATGTCGCCCACCGTCCGGTACCGGATCAACCGGGTCTGCACCGCCTCCGAGCCCTTCGGCCCGCCCCAGGCCCCGGCCGTCAGCCACATGCCCGCGCGCTGGAACACCGGCCGCTCATGGGCGAAGTAGATCTCCGGGAGTTCGATCTCCTCCCGCTCGATGTACTGCCACACATCCAGCTCGGTCCAGTTGGAGAGCGGGAACACCCGCACATGCTCGCCGGGGGCGTGCCGGCCGTTGTAGAGCTGCCACAGCTCCGGGCGCTGCCGGCGCGGGTCCCACTGCGAGAACTCGTCGCGCAGCGAGAACACCCGCTCCTTCGCCCGGGCCTTCTCCTCGTCCCGCCGTCCGCCGCCGAACACCGCGTCGAAGCGGTGCTCCCGGATCGCGTCGGTCAGCGGCACCGTCTGGAGCGGGTTGCGGGTCCCGTCGGGTCGCTCCCGCAGCGTCCCGGCGTCGATGTACTCCTGCACCAGCGCCACATGCAGCCGCAGCCCGTGGCGCGCGACCGTGCGGTCGCGGTACTCGATGACCTCGGGGAAGTTGTGCCCGGTGTCCACGTGCAGCAGCGAGAACGGCACCGGCGCCGGCGCGAAGGCCTTGAGCGCCAGATGCAGCATCACGATGGAGTCCTTGCCGCCGGAGAAGAGGATCACCGGCCGTTCGAACTCCCCCGCCACCTCGCGGAAGATGTGCACCGCCTCGGATTCGAGGGCGTCCAGATGCGACAGGGCGTAGGGAGTGTCCCCGGCCCCGGACCTCACCACCGCCGTACCGTGCGCGTCGCTCACAGCAGACCCTTCCCCGCCAGCAGCGCGTGCACAGCCGCCGCCGACTCCTCGACACTCTGATCCTGTGACTCGATCCGCAGATCGGGGGCGGCCGGAGCCTCGTAGGGGTCGTCCACGCCGGTCAGACCGGTGAGTTCGCCCGCGGCCTGCTTGGCGTACAGCCCCTTCACATCCCGCTCCGAGCACACCTCCACCGGGGTGGCGACATACACCTCCAGATAGGGCGTCGACTCGGCGGCGTGCCGCTTGCGGACGGCCTCGCGGCTGTCGGCGTAGGGCGCGATGACCGGGACGAGGACCGTGACGCCGTGGGACGCGAGCAGTTCGGCGACGAAACCGATGCGCTGGACGTTGGTGTGCCGGTCCGCGCGGCCGAAGCCGAGGCCCGCCGAGAGGAACTCGCGGATCTCGTCGCCGTCGAGCACCTCGGTGCGGTGTCCCTCGGCGCGCAGCCGCTCGGCGAGGGCGAGGGCGATGGTGGTCTTGCCCGCGCTCGGCAGCCCGGTGAGCCAGATGGTGGCCCCAGTCACGTCTTTCTCCTGCCCCTGGGTGGTCTTCGGGTCCTGATCGGTCATCCGTGCAGCCCGCATTCCGTCTTGCCCCGGCCGGCCCAGCGGCCGGCGCGCGCGTCCTCGCCCTCCAGCACCCGGCGGGTGCAGGGCGCGCATCCCACGGAGGCGTAGCCGTCCATCAGAAGCGGGTTGGTGAGCACGCCGTGCTCGGCCGCGTAGCCGTCCACGTCCTCCTGGGTCCAGCGGGCGATGGGCGCGACCTTGACCTTCTGGCGCCGCTCGTCCCAGCCGACGACAGGGGTGCCGGCCCGGGTCGGGGACTCGTCGCGGCGCAGCCCGGTCGCCCAGGCGTCGTACCCGGCGAGCCCCTCCTCCAGCGGCTTGACCTTCCGCAGGGAGCAGCACAGGTCCGGGTCGCGGTCGTGCAGCCGGGGCCCGTACTGGGCGTCCTGCTCGGCCACGCTCTGCCGGGGCGTGAGCGTGATCAGCGAGACGTCCATCACCGCCTCGACCGCGTCCCGGGTGCCGATGGTCTCGGGGAAGTGGTAACCGGTGTCGAGGAAGACGACATCGACGCCGGGGAAGGCGCGGGACGCGAGATGCGCCACCACCGCGTCCTCCATGGAGGAGGTGACACAGAACCGGGGGCCAAACGTTTCCGCCGCCCAGGTGAGCACCGTGAGCGCGTCCGCCTCCTCCAGCTCCCGCCCGGCCCGCTCGGCGAGCCCTCGCAGATCACTGGTCCGAAGTGCCGTCATATCCCGTCGCCTCCACCGTCGTTGCGCTGAAATCCACGGGCCAGCAGCCCGAGGTACTTCAGCTGGAAGGCGCGGTTGCACCCCGCGCATTCCCACGCGCCGTGGCCCTGCTCGCTGGGGCGCAGGTCCTCGTCCGAGCAGTAGGGGCAGTAGAAGGGGGCCGCCCGCTCGCTCATGAGAGGGCCTCCTCGGAGGCGCGGGCCGCCCAGGCGGCGAAGCGCTCGCCGTCCTCGCGCTGCTCCTGGAAGCGGCGCACCACCCGCTCGACGTAGTCGGGGAGTTCGTCGGCCGAGACCTTGAGCCCGCGGACCTTCCGGCCGAATCCGGCCTCCAGCCCGAGCGCGCCGCCCAGGTGGACCTGGTAGCCCTCGACCTGGTTGCCGTCGTCGTCCAGGACCAGCTGCCCCTTGAGACCGATGTCCGCCACCTGGATACGGGCGCAGGCGTTGGGGCAGCCGTTGAGGTTGATGGTGATCGGCTGGTCGAACTCGGGCAGCCGGCGCTCCAGTTCGTCGATGAGCGAGGCGCCGCGCGCCTTGGTCTCGACGATGGCCAGCTTGCAGAACTCGATCCCGGTGCAGGCCATGGTGCCGCGCCGGAAGGGGGAGGGCTTGACCCGCAGGTCCAGCGCCTCCAGACCGGCCACCACGGAGTCGACCTGGTCCTCCGCGATGTCCAGGACGATCATCTTCTGTTCGGCGGTGGTGCGCACCCGGCCCGAGCCGTGCGCCTCGGCCAGCGCGGCGATCTTGGTGAGGATGGTGCCGTCGACCCGCCCGACCCTCGGCGCGAACCCGACGTAGAACCGTCCGTCCCGCTGCCGGTGGACGCCGACATGGTCACGCCACTGCTGTACGGGCTGGTCGGGCGCGGGCCCGTCGGCCAGCTTCCGCAGCAGATACTGCTCCTCCAGGATCTGGCGGAACTTCTCCGGGCCCCAGTCGGCGACGAGGAACTTCAGCCGGGCGCGGTTGCGCAGCCGGCGGTAGCCGTAGTCGCGGAAGATCGAGATGACGCCCTGGTAGACATCGGGGACCTCGTCCAGCGACACCCAGGTGCCCAGACGCACACCGATCTTGGGGTTGGTGGAGAGCCCGCCGCCGACCCAGACATCGAAACCGGGGCCCAGTTCGGGGTGGTTGACGCCGACGAACGCGATGTCGTTGATCTCGTGCGCCACATCGAGCAGCGGGGAGCCGGAGATCGCGGACTTGAACTTGCGCGGCAGGTTGGAGAAGTCCTTGTTGCCCACGATCCGGCGGTAGATCTCGTCGATCGCGGGGGTGCCGTCGATGATCTCGTCTTCGGCGATCCCGGCGACGGGGGAGCCGAGGATCACCCGGGGGGTGTCGCCGCAGGCCTCGGTGGTGGAGAGGCCCACCGCCTCCAGCCGGCGCCAGATCTCCGGGACGTCCTCGATGCGAATCCAGTGGTACTGCACGTTCTGCCGGTCGGTGATGTCGGCGGTGCCGCGCGCGAACTCCTGGGAGATCTCGCCGATGACCCGCAGCTGAGCGGTGGTCAGCCGGCCGCCGTCGATGCGGACCCGGAGCATGAAGTACTTGTCGTCCAGCTCCTCCGGGTCGAGGATCGCGGTCTTGCCGCCGTCGATCCCGGGCTTGCGCTGGGTGTAGAGACCCCACCAGCGCATCCGTCCGCGCAGATCGGCGCCGTCGATGGAGTCGAATCCCTGGCGGGAGTAGATCGTCTCAATGCGTGTCCGCACATTGAGACCGTCGTCGTCCTTCTTGGTCTGCTCATTGGCATTGAGGGGCGTCATGTGGCCAACGGCCCACTGGCCCTCGCCGCGGTGGCGTCCAGCTCGGCGGCGGGGCGCGGCGGGGGCGGGCTTTTCCGGGGTGGCGGGCATGGCGATATGTCCTTCGATGCTGCAGGAGGGCGGCTCTGAGCTGCACACTCGCGGGGAGGCGCGACGGTGCGCAGGGTGGCGATTTCGGTGATCGTCGAGGCGGCTCAGACGGGAGACGGCTAAGACTGCGAAGCGGGGCAGGCTGCGGGGAACGCCGGGAGTTCAGGGAGACATCGGGAAGAGGCCCGACTGCGCTGAGCTGTCAGCAGGCGGGACAGATGGCACTGCACATGCGGCCGAGATCGACGTGCCGCCGACTCACCAAGGCAATTCCAGCTTCAGACATGACGGAAGCGTGTCATGGCGATCGGACGACAGTCCACCATTATCCGCATGGTGGACAGAGATGTCCCGTATCGCGAGACACTGTGTGGTCGGTCACTAGCCGGCCGCGTTCCGGTTGCCCGGAGCGCGGCCGGCCCGGCGCTCAGGAGGCGGCGGGGTGCGCACCAGGCCAGGGGCCGGGCGTGGGGGTGTCCGGCTCGTCCGCCACCGTGGTGTCGAAGAGGCGGAAGCCGCGCCGCAGATAGTTGTCCATCGCGTGCGGCCCGTCCTTGGAGCAGGTGTGCAGCCAGACCCGCTCGGTCGGGGCGATTTCCGGCCAGCGCTCCGCCAGATCCCAGGCCCTGGCCACCGCGTACGACAGCAGATGGCCCCCGATCCGCCGGCCCCGGAACGCCGCGATCAGCCCGAAGTAGACGATCTCCACCGAGCCGCCGTCCTGCGCCTGGAGCTCCGCGTACCCCGCCGGAGTCCCCTTCTCGTACGCCACCCAGGTCTCGGTGCCCGGCCTGCCGAGCACCTCCTCCCACTCCGGATGCGTCAGCGCCAGCCGGTCCGACCACTGGACGTCCCCGCCGACCGCCGTGTAGAGGAACCGGCTGAACTCGGGCGAGGGCACCTCGGCCCGGACGATCCGTACATCCCCGGGGGCCGCGGCTGAGGGCCGCAGCTCGGCGGGGGAGGTCTGCTCCAGGGACCACGTGGTCACGGCGATGTTCATACAGGTCAGGGAAGCACGCCGGGCCGCCCGGGCCACAGCCGGGGGATCACTTCCACCTCCACCCCGTCCGCGAACCGGTACGGGCGGCTGGCCAGCACCTGCGCCAGGTGCCGCCGCAGCCGGGACATCTCCGCGCGCACCGTGACCGTGCGGGTCGGATCGGCGAACAGATCCCGGGCCAGCTCGGCCGCGCTCCGCCCCTCCGGGTGCCGCGCCAGCGCGCCGAGCAGCTGGGCGTGGCGCGGACTCAGCTCCTGGGTCCAGCTCCCCGCCTCGCCGCGGACCGTCACCGACGCGAGCCGCGGGCGGCTCAGATCCAGCACCACCCGGGCGCCGGACCCCGCGGGCCGCCCCTCCTCCACCACCCGTACCAGCCAGCCGCCCGGCACCGGCTCCACCACGCACATCCCCAGCGACGGCAGCCACAGCGGCCCGCCCGGGGGCGACTTCGGCAGCGGCAGCCGCTCCGGCGGCGGCATCCCGATCACCGCCGCCGGCCATCCGTCGGCGTCCACCACCAGCGCCCGCCCGGTCAGCCGGGCCAGCAGCGGCCCCGCCACGCAGCGCAGCCGCTCCAGCGCGCGGAAGTGCTGCCTCCGCAGCTCCGCCTCGGTGAGCCGGGCCACCGACGTGACCAGGGCGAGGGTGGCCGGATGGAGGGTGGAGAGCGCGCCGCTGACATTGATCACCCCGATCAGCCGGCCGTCCCGGGGGTCGGTCACCGGCGCGCCCGAACAGGTCCAGCTGTGGTGCGCGGAGAGGAAGTGCTCGGCCGCGTGCACATGCAGCGGGCGCCCGGTGACCAGCGGGGTGCCCACCGCGTTGGTGCCGATGGACTCCTCGGTGAGATCGGCCCCCAGGACGAACCCGTGCGCGTCGGCCCTGCGCAGCACCGCCGCCTTCCCCTCGCGCCACAGCAGCCGCCCCTCGCTGTCGGCGACGACCACCACGTGCTGCGCGGCCTCGGCGATCGACACCAGGCCGTCCCTCGGCACCCGGAGCACCTCGCCCAGCGGTGAGCCGGAGCGGCGCCGCTCGACCTCGTCGAGGGGGAGCGGCGCCGCCGGGCGCTCCCGCTCGGGATCGACCCCGAGCCGCACCAGCCGCTGCCAGGACTCCCCGATCTCGGCCCGTGGCCCCACCGGGGGTCTGCGCCCGCCGAGCGTCGCCTCCCGCACCTTCTTGAGCAGTCCGGTGGACTCCGCCGTGTCCATGGCGGCGAGGGTGGCCAGGTCGATCGGTCTGGTCTGCACGCGGGGGTCCTCCTGCGCGGTGGTACGGGTGGTGCGGTACCGCACCGACACGGCTGCAACCCTCTGCAACCCTCGCGAATCGGTTCGCGGTGTCCGAAAGTGAACAGCGCGAGGGGTGGTGCCGTGTCGGCGCAGCACCACCCCGAGCATGATCATCTACGACGGGCAGCCATCACACCACGCCCGGCCGCCGGGCCGCTCGGGGCGGTCCTGCCCCACGTGACGCCCGTTTCCTCCTTTTCGGTTCCGTTCTGTCCGGCGCGTCACCCGGCGACTCGGGACGGCTCCGTCTCCGCCCGGGCCCCGCGCCGGCGGCTCACCCCACCGCCCGCGCCCGCTCCACCACCGCCCCCAGCGCCAGGGTGTGCGGCAGCGTCCCGAAGGCCGTGCCCCAGTCCCCGCCCAGCCGCGAACCGCAGAACGCGTCCGCCACCTCCGGCGGCGCCCAGCGCACCAGCAGCGACCCCTGGAGCACCAGCGCCATCCGTTCCACCAGCCGGCGCGCCCGCGCCTCCAGTCCGCTGAGATCGGCCAGCTCGGTCAGCAGCTCCCTGATCGCCCCGTCCAGCCGGTGATCCGCCCCGCGCGCCGCCCCGACCTCGGTCAGAAACGCGTTCAGCGCCCGCGGCTCGCGCTGGAGGGCCCGCAGCACGTCCAGCGCCTGCACATTGCCCGATCCCTCCCAGATCGAATTGAGCGGCGCCTCCCGCAGCAGCCGGGGCATCCCCGACTCCTCCACGTAGCCGTTGCCGCCCAGGCATTCGAGCGCCTCGCCCACCAGCGGCGTACACCGCTTGGTCACCCAGTACTTCGCGGCCGGCACCGCGAGACGCAGAAACGCCCGCTCGTCCTCCGTGTCCGCGTCGTACGCGGCGGCCAGCCGCAGCCCCAGCACGGTCGCCGCCTCCGACTCCAGCGCCAGATCGGCCAGCACATTGCGCATCAGCGGCTTGTCGAGGAGCGGCCCGCCGAACGCCTCCCGGTGGGCGCTGTGGTGGACGGCCTGCGCCACCGCCTGCCGCATCAGCGCGGCGGACCCGATCACACAGTCCAGCCGGGTCGCCGCCACCATGTCGATGATGGTGCGCACCCCGCGGCCCTCCTCCCCGACCCGGCGCGCCCAGGTGCCGTCGAACTCGACCTCGGCCGAGGCGTTGGAGCGGTTGCCCAGCTTGTCCTTGAGCCGCTGGATGCGGAAGACGTTCCGGGTTCCGTCCTCCAGCACCCGGGGCACCAGGAAGCAGGTCAGCCCGCCGGGCGCGCGGGCGAGCACCAGGAAGCCGTCCGACATGGGTGCCGAGCAGAACCACTTGTGGCCGGTCAGCACGTACTCCCCGGCGGCGTCCAGTGGCCGGGCGCCGGTGGTGTTCGTCCGGACGTCGCTGCCGCCCTGCTTCTCCGTCATCCCCATCCCGAGCAGATTCCCCGGCTTCGACGCGGGCTCCAGCAGCTCGCCCCCGTAGCCGTGGGAGGTCAGCCGGGGCTCCCAGGCCGCCGCCAGCCCCGGGTCGGTGCGCAGCGCGGGCACGGCGGCGTGGGTCATCGACAGCGGGCAGCCGTGCCCGGCCTCCGCCTGGGTCCACACCAGGAAGCCGGCGGCGCGCCGGACGTGCCCGGACGGCCGGCCCCAGGCGTCGGTCAGCCCCGCCCCCACGGCGTGGCCGAGCAGCCGGTGCCAGGACGGGTGGAAGTCCACCTCGTCGATCCGGACGCCGTACCGGTCGTGGGTGCGCAGCCGCGGCGGGTTCTCATTGGCCTCGGCGCCCCAGCGCTGTGCCTCGGCCGAACCGGCGGCACGGCCCAGCTCCGCCAGCTCGCCGTGCACCACCTTCGTCAGCTCCGGCGGAACATGCCGCTCCACGGCTTCGGTCAGGACCCGGTCCGCGGTGTAGACGTCGTACCCGACCAGCGGCGGAGCCTGGTTGGTCACTGTGTGGGTGCTAGCTGCCATGCCGATACGGTAAGGAGGTGCAGGCAGCAAATGAAACACCCGAGCGGCCATCGGGCCGTCTCCACCGGGCCCGAGTGCTCTACCGCAACGTCTCCAAACGGAAGATGGCGTGGCTGCTGCTGAAGGACACGGTCAATTCATGCATCGAATACCGCATTCTGGGCCTGGCGGCCGAGGCGGCGTTCTTCACGCTGCTCTCGCTGCCGCCGCTGATGCTGGGACTTCTCGGCCTGCTCGGCTACATGGACGACTGGACCAACACCACCACGGTCGCCTCGATCGAGGTGAACATCCTCAACGCGGTCGGCACCGTCCTGTCCGACCGGGGCGTCAACGACATCGCCCGGCCGCTGCTGGCGGATGTCACCCACGGCGGCCAGCCCGACATCATCTCCATCGGCTTCGCCATCGCGCTCTGGTCGGGGTCGCGGGCGGTGAATGTCTTCATCGACACGATCACCGTGATGTACGGGCTGGACGGCCGGCGCGGCATCGTCGCCACCCGGCTGCTGGCGTTTCTGCTCTACCTCATGGCCCTGCTGATCGGCGCGGTGGTGCTGCCGCTCGCGGTGGTGGGCCCCGACCGGGTGGTGGAGCTGATCCCCTGGGGCACCGAGGTCGTCACCGTCCTGTACTGGCCGCTGGTCAGTCTGCTCTCGATCGTCTTCCTGACCACGCTGTACCACGTCTCGGTGCCGGTGCGCTCGCCCTGGATCGAGGATGTGCCCGGGGCGCTGGTGGCCCTCGGGATGTGGGTGCTCGGCAGCTTCCTGCTGCGGATCTACCTCACGAGCCAGGTCGAGGGCCCCACCATCTACGGGTCGCTGGCGGCGCCGATCGCGGTCCTGCTGTGGATAGGGATCTCCGCCTTCGCGGTGCTCGTCGGGGCGGCGGTCAACGCGGCGATCGACCATGTCTGGCCCTCGGTGGCCACGGCGGCGGCCCGCGCGGACAACGAGCGCGCCCGCGCGGCCCAGGCCGCGCAGGTGCTGGCCAGGGCGCGAGCGGCACACATCTTCGAGGAGTTCGACGATGACGACGACGATGACGACGACTTCTACGACGGGGACGGCGGCACCGGCGACATGCCGTCCGAGTTCCCCGAGCGCTGGTCCCGCTTCCTCCCGCTCGACGATGTGAGGTCCCGCCTCCACACCGGCCGCGAACAGCCCCGCGCACGCCAGGAGAAACCGGGGCCGGGGGAGTGAACGGGCCGGGTGAGCCGCTCGGCTCGGGCCCCGGTCCCGCGCGCCGGGCGGCCGGCCCCGGGGGCGAGGAGGGGCTGCTCGGCGGGGCGCTCGGGCTGATCGGGGAGCTCGACCGGCGGCCGGGCGGCGGGAGCGGTTAGCCTCGGGCGCATGTACAGCGAACGGCCCGCGCGGCTCACGGGTGCCGTTGTCTGGCAGCAGCCGCACAGCGGGCCGCATCCCGTCCTCCCCGACGGGTGCATGGATCTGGTGTGGACCCCCGGGCGGCTACTGGTCGCCGGGCCCGACACACGCGCCCACACCGGCGGGGAGGGCGCCCGGTACGCGGGGGTGCGCTTCGCCCCCGGGACCGCGCCCGCGCTCCTCGGCGTCCCCGCGCACGAGGTGCGCGATCAGCGGGTGGAGCTGGCCGACCTCTGGGGCGCGGCCGTGGCCCGCCGGCTCGCCGAGCGGATCGACGCGGCGGCCGACCCCGCCGCCGCGCTGGAGGAGCTGGTGCTCCGGACGGCCGCCGGCGCGCCGGACCCGCCGGACCCCGTACTGGAACGGATTGTCCGGCATCTGGACAGCGGGCAGACGGTCTCCGCCGCCGCCCGCGCCGTCGGCCTCGGCGCCCGGCAACTGCACCGCCGCTCGCTCCACGCCTTCGGCTACGGACCCAAGACCCTCGCCCGGGTGCTGCGGCTCCAGCGGGCCCTGGCCCTGGTGCGCCGGGGGGTGCCGTTCACGGCGGCAGCGCTCGCCGCGGGCTGCGCCGACCAGGCACACCTCGCCCGGGAGATGCGCGAGCTGGCCGGGACGACCCTCACCGCCTACACCGCGTCCCGCCGCCCCTGAGGAGACGGCCTAGTCCTCTTCCGTGCCCGCGTCCGCGAACAGCGAGACACCGCAGCCGTCGGGGTCCAGCACCACCGCGTAGCGCTGCCCCCACACCGCGTCCCACGGTTCGAGATGGCTCCGGTACCCCGCGGCGACCAGCTCCGCGTGGACGGAGTCCACCTCGGCGGCGGTGTCGCAGCGGAAGGCGAGCCCCAGCCGCTCGCCCCCGGTGGGCCGGGTCCACCCGGGGTCGAAGGAGCGGATGGTCTCCTCGGTGTCCCAGAGCACCCGCACCCCACTGGGGAGCGTGGCCTCGGCGTGCGGGGCGGAGTCGGCGCCGGAGGGGACGTCCAGGCCGAGCCGGCGGTAGAAGGCGAGAGACGCGGCCATGTCGGAGGCGACGATGCCGATCGAGTCGAAGCGCGGAGTCATGCCCCCACCGTAGGCGGGCCCCGCGCCGCCGGTCTTGAAGGAATCGGACACCGGCGGGGGCTCCGCCGGTGTCCGTACGGTGGTCAGCGCGCCGTGGCCGCCGTCCGGCGGGCCCCGGAGCGCGCCCCGGGGGTGAGCAGCCGTTCGGCCAGATGGCCGAAGACCAGACCGAACACCGCCCACAGCGTCACCTGGATCGCCAGTGTCGCCAGCCGGAACTCCCAGACCACTGCGGCCGGGAAGTCCTTGGGTACCTCGTTGTACGAGGGCAGGAACGCGAACGCCAGTCCGGTGGCGGCCACGAACCCCGCCACCGCCGCCACCGTCGCGTTCCAGTTGCCCAGCCGGGGCGCGAGACGCCTCCCGGTGATCAGCGCCGCGAGCCCCAGCAGCACACTGACCACCACCATCAGGAAGTACACCGCCGTCCGCTCCCCGATGGTGCCCGGGTCGCCCACCGCCGGCGGGTTCGGCGGGTACTTCAGGAACGGCACCACATACAGCGTCAGCAGCCCGCCGAGGGCGACGAACGCGGCGGTGGCCCGGGGGCCGAAGCTCCCGGCGCGGCCGATGGCGGCGCAGTGGGCGAGCGCGGCGATACCGCCGACCGCGACCCCGAAGACCAGCACACCGGTCGCGAGACCGGCCGTGGACTGCACGGCCCGGCTGACGAGTTCCTCGCCGCCGTGCCCATGGCTGTGGCTCTCCTCGAACGCGATCGCCGCGTCCACCGGCCCCTCACCGAGGAAGTACGCCACCACCAGGGCCACCGCCCCCGCGATCAGGCCCGCGAGCATGCCCCGTACCAGCAGGGCCCGTACGGATATGGAGTTCATCGCAGGCCGCCCTCAGTGGCAGGGGAAGCCGAGCAGATGGCGTCCGTCGTGGACCCATTCATGGACACCCTCGCCGGAGACGAGGGCGGTGGCGCCCTGCTCGGCGCCGACGAAGTAGAGGAGGATCAGCATGAGGATGCCGACGAAGGCCGCCCAGGGGGCGAGTTCCTTCCAGGAGACGGGGGTGACCGCCGGTGTGGCGGTGGGGGCGGGCACAGCGGATTGAGCCATGGCAGAACCTCCTGAGGGAGCACGCGTCCCGGTCGTGGTGCCTGGTGCCGCAGACGAGGGCGCGGGGTCTGACTTCCCGCGTCGGTGCGGGTACACAGTGGCGCGACCGTGCCGGATTCCCACCGGACTTCCATCACACTCTCGTCATGTCCACGCGACCGTACCGCTTGCGGGCGGGCACCGCTACGGCGCGGGGTGGCCGGAAATGACGGTACGGATGATGATGGTCGCGCCGGTGGCGACGGAGGCCCTCCGCGAGGCCCGCTTCGAGGCGGGCGAACCGCCGGACGAGGCCGGTCTGGTGAGCGCGCGGGCGGCGGCCGGAGGGCTGCCGAGGGCGGACCGGGCGGTGTCCGGGCCGTCGCCGCGCTGCCGGCTGACGGCCCGGGCGCTCGGGCTCGCCGCCCGGGAGGCGCCGGAGCTGGGCGAGTGGGACATGGGCCACTGGCGCGGCCGGAGCCTCGCGGAGGTGAGCCGGGACGAGCCGGACGCGGTGGGGCACTGGCTCACCGACCCGTCGGCCGCGCCCCACGGAGGGGAGGCGCTGACCGCGCTGTGCGCCCGGGTCGGGGGCTGGCTGGACGCGCTGCCCCCGGATACCGGCCGGCTCGTCGCGGTGGTGGACCCGGCGGTGGCGCGCGCCGCGCTGGTCCACGCGCTCGGCCTGCCGCTGCCCGTCTTCTGGCGGCTGGACATCGCGCCGCTGACGCTCACCGAACTCAGCTCCCGGGCCGGGCGCTGGAATCTGCGCTGCGGCACCCGGCTCCTCAGAGAGCCGTGAGGGGTTCGGCGCCGTGGGCGCGGTGGAGCACCTCCAGGAAGTCCGGCGCGGCGGGCAGTGCCGCCGAGCCGATCCGGCGCACCGCCACGCCCGGGGTCCAGGAGTTCATCACCACCGCCCCCGACAGCCCCGGCAGATCGGCGGGGGTGACGTCCCGCACCTGCTGGGGGACGCCGAGGTGGGCCAGTTGCCGCCGGAGGATGCCCATGGTGGTCCCGGTCAGGATCTCGGCGCGGGGCCACACCACGGCGGTGCCGTCCCAGAAGGCGAGGTTCCAGATGGTGGCCTCGCTGAGCCGGCCGCGGCGGTCGACGAAGGCGGCGTCGTCGAAGCCCTCCGCGGCGGCCTGCCGCAGGAGATGGGTCTTGGCGACCTCGCCGACGTGCTTCACCGCCGGGAGGAAGCGCTCGTGCTCGACGGTGGTGAGGGTGAGCGGGCCGGCCGGGCCCGAGGAGGGGGGTGCGGTACGGACCAGTACCCCGGGTTCCACCTCGGGCCCGGCGACCGTGAACTCGCCTGCCGGGGAGAACACCGTGGCGGTCAGCGAGAGATCGCCGGGTCCGGCCGCGGCCACCGCGGCCCGGAGACGGGAGCGCACCCGCTCCTCGGGGAGCGCCCGCCCGAACAGCACGACGGAGGCGGCGCGCAGCCGCTCCAGATGCAGATCGAGCCCGCGGACGCCGCCGTCGCGGACCTGCATGGCGGTGAAGTGGGCGTGGCCGGCGAAGGCGAGGGGGGAGAGGGCGGGGGTGGTGGTGGGGTGGCCGTTGAGGTGGACGACAGAAGGGGGCATGGGGGTCACTCCCGTGGTGAGCGGGCGGTTGCCCGTGCCCCGACGCTAAACCCTCACACCGATGTGAGAGTCAAACCCCCACCACCCACCCGTGATACCGGCCCCCGCGCCACGGTAGCCCGAGCAAACCCAGCCCGTCTGGGGGCACCTCCCGGAGGCAGCTCCGGGGGAGTTTGAGGACGGACCCTGTGCGACAGGGTGCCCGCACCCCGCGGGCCACGGTCGGGGGCCGGCCCCCGAACCCCCGCTCCTCAATCGCCGGAGGGGCTGGGGTGTGCTGCCTCAGCCGCCGGAGGGGCTGAGAGATCCAGCCCGTCCGGCGTTTGAGGACGGACCCTGGTCCACAGGTGCCCGCACTGTGCGGGCCACGGTCGGGGGCCGGCCCCCGGACCCCCGCGCCTCAATCGCCGGCGGGGCTGGGTGGTGCTGCTCAGTCACCGGCGGGGCTGGGTGGTGCTGCTCAGTCACCGGTGGGGCTGGGGGTGCGGCTCAGCCGCCGGAGGGGCTGGGTGGTGCTGCTCAGTCACCGGTGGGGCTGGGTGGTGCTCCTCAATCGCCGGAGGGGTTGGGGTGTGCGGCTCAAACGCCAGTGGGGCTGAGGGGGGTGCCTCAGACGGCGGAAGCGTTGGGGGGTGCGGCGTGGCCGTGGGCCAGGAGGGGGAGGGGTGGGGGGTAGGCCAGGGGGTCGAGGGGGACGTCCTCCTCGCACACAGGGGAGGCGCACTCGCAGGCGAAACGGGCCACCAGGCCCGCCCGGGGCGCCCACGCCCGCCCCAGGAACCCCCGGTACTGCTCCGCCACCACCCCGTTCGCGTACCGCAACAACCCCCGCCGCCCCTCCGCCGTCCGCACCCCCGACAACTCCCCCGCGAAGAACCCCTCCACCTCCGCCAGGGTCTCGGCCACCCCCCGCTCCCCGTCCACCCGCAGCACCGCGCCCCCGTACTCCTCCACCTCCGCCTCGATCACCCGCACCAGATGCCGGTAGAGCGCCAGCGGGCCCGGCTCCAGGCCGCGTTCCGCGAGGCGGCGGCGCTGGACCTCAGGGGTGGGCAGCAGCCACAGGGCGCGGGGTCCGGCGAACCGGGGGGTCACGGGGGTGCCCTCCACCACCGTCGGCGGCGACGGCGGCAGCGCCCGCACATCCTCCGCGATCATCGCGCCGCGCTCGTGGTGCAGCGACATCGCGAGCAACTCCTCCTCCGGCGCCGACCACCGCTCCTCCCGGGGAAGCGCCTCCCAGCGGATCGCCGCCCGGTGCCCCGCCGCGATGGCCCGGTCCCGGTGCTTCCAGGTGTGCGCGTCGGCGCCGTACCAGCGCAGACCGTGCCGCCGGGCCAGCAGCCTGGCCACCGTCGTCTTCCCCGCGCCGGGCGGCCCCCCGATCCACAGGCTCACTCCTCGTGCCCCGGGATCGGCTGCTCCGTCCAGATCACCTTCCCGTCCGGGGTGTAGCGCGTCCCCCACCGGTCCGCGAACTGCGCCACCAGGAACAGCCCCCGCCCGCCCTCGTCGGTGCTCGCCGCCTGCCGCAGATGCGGCGAGGTGCTGCTGTGGTCCGACACCTCGCAGATCAGCGTCCGGTCGCGGATCAGCCGCACCCGGATCGGCCCGATCGCGTAGCGGATCGCGTTGGTGACCAGCTCGCTGAGGATCAGCTCGGTCGTGAACGCCTCTTCTCCCAGATCCCATTCACCGAGCTTATGGGTGACCGCGTTCCGCACCTCGCCCACCGCCGACGGGTCCGACGCCACCTCCCACTCCGCCACCTCCGCCGTGCCCAGCACCCGGGTACGGCCCACCAGCAGCGCGATGTCGTCGCGCGGACGCTCGGGCAGCAGCGCGGCGAGCACGGCCTCGCAGGTCTCGTCGGGGGTGCGCTCCGGATGCCCCGCCACGGTCTCCCGCAGCAGCGCGAGCCCCTCGTCTATGTCGCGCTCCCGGTCCTCCACCAGACCGTCGGTGTACAGCACCAGACTGCTGTTCTCCGGCAGCTCCAGCTCCAGCGTCTCGAACGGCAGCCCGCCGAGGCCCAGCGGCGGCCCGCCGGGCACATCGGCGAAGACGGCCGTGCCGTCCGGGCGCAGCACCAGCGGCTGGTGGTGCCCCGCCCGGGCGACCGTGCAGCGCCCGGACGCCGGGTCGTAAATGGCGTACAGACAGGTCGCCCCCGTGACCTGGGACTCCCCGCCCGCCGTCTCCTCCGCGTCGATCCGGGCCACCAGCTCGTCGAGGTGCCACAGCAGTTCGTCGGGCGGCAGATCGAGGGTGGAGAAGTTGTGCACCGCCGTGCGGAGCCGGCCCATGGTGGCTGCGGCGTGCAGCCCGTGCCCCACCACATCGCCCACGACCAGCGCCACCCGCGCGCCCGGCAGCGGAATGATGTCGAACCAGTCGCCGCCCACCCCGCCGGCCCCGCCGAGCCCCGCCTGCGCGGGCCGGTAGCGGTAGGCGACATCCAGGGCGGTCTGCTCCGGCACCCCGCGCGGCAGCAGACTCCGCTGAAGCGTCACCGCCATGGTGTGCTCACGGTCGTAGCGGCGGGCGTTGTCCACGCTCACCGCCGCGCGGGCCACCAGCTCCTCGGCGAGGGACCTGTCCTCCTCCTCGAACGCCTCGGACGTCTCGGAGCGCCAGAAGATGGCCACCCCCAGGATCGCCCCGCGCGCCCGCAGCGGTACCGCGATCATCGAGTGGAAACCCGCCTCCACCAGCTTCTCCGCCCGCCCCTGCGCCTGCTGCTCCCACCCGGAGAACGCGCCCAGGTCCTGTTCGAGGATCGCCTCGCCCTGGTTGAGCCCCGCGCCCATCCGGGTGCTGCGGAGATAGCGGATCGTGGTGCCGAGACGGAAGTGGGCGGTCGCGTCGCCGGTCCCGGCGGCGGCGATCCGCCGCATGTCCGCGCCCGCGCCCGTCGCCGTCGGCTCCTCGCCGCGCAGCACCGACTCCACCAGGTCGACCGTGGCGTAGTCGCAGAACCGGCCGACGGCGAACTCCACCACCTCCTCGCAGGTGCGCACCACGTCCAGGGTGGTGCCGATCTCCGTACCGGCGTCGTACAGCAGCTTCAGCCGCCCCTGCGCGACTTCCGCCCGTCCGCTGACGGCCTGGAGTTCGGTGGTGTCCCGGAAGGTCGCCACACTGCCGAGCCTGCTGCCGTCCCGGCTGGTGGGGCGCTGGTTCACGGCCAGCAGCCGGTCGCCCACCTGGTGCACCTCGTCGGTGGCGGGATGGCCCGACGCCAGCAGCCGGGCGGTCGCCGGGTCGAGCCCCAGATCGCCGACGAGCCTGCCCTCCACCCTGGCCGGGAGCTTCAGCAGCCGGCGCGCCTCGTCGTTGGCGAGCAGCAGCCGCCCGTCGCCGCCGACGATCAGCACCCCCTCCCGGACGGCGTGCAGCACCGCGTCGTGGTGCTCGTACATCCGGGTCATCTCCTCCGGACCGAGCCCATGGGTCTGCCGCCGCAGCCGCCGGGTGACCAGCGCCGTACCGCCGGTGGTGACCAGCAGCACCACGGCCGCGGCGCCGAACAGCAGCGGGAACTGGTCCTCGACGGCCCCGCTGACCCGCTCCAGGGTCACCCCGGACGAGACCACCCCGATCACCGTGCCACCGCGGTCGAAGACCGGGACGACGGCCTGGACGAGCGGTCCGAGCCCGCTGGGCACCCGCTGGGTGGCCTCCTGTCCGGCGAGCGCCGGCCCGATGTCACCGACGAACTTCTCCCCGATCTCGTTCGGCAGCGGGCTGGTGTAGCGGATGCCGTCGGTGTTCATCACCACGATGAAGTCGACATGGGAGTCCTTGCGGGCGTCCTCGGCGCTCGGCTGGAGGATCGCCGTGGGGTCGCGGCTCTTGAGCGCCGCGTCCATCCCGGGGGAGTCGGCGAAGGTCCGGGCCACCGCGACCGACCGGTTGACGGCCTCCCGCTCGGTGTCCGCGTGCGACTGGAGGACGAGCGCGACGATGCTCGCGCCGACGAGCAACAGCACGATCGCCACTTGGAGGAGAAAGACCTGCCCGGCAACAGTCCGCATCCGCAGAACCGAGCGTGGGCGACCGTAACGTTCGGCCATGTCTTCTTTGTACACCTCCCGCACACGGTGGGCTATCCGCGCACGGTAGAACGCGGAGGTCACACGCGCGATGTCTTTGCGCAAATCTCCGTACGCGTGCGACCTCCGGAAGGCGCGTCCGCCGGGCCGTCCGGGGGCCGCTCAGTCCTGGTGCTGCCCCGACACGCCCAGCCGCAGCACCTGCGCCAGCGCCTCGGCCACCGCCTTCTCCGGGTCGAGCGCGCCACCCGCGGAGCGCCAGGCCACGAAGCCGTCCGGACGCACCAGCAGCGCGCCCTCGGCCGTCGTGCCGTGCGTCCCGGTCCAGTCGCAGCCCTCCTCCGGCACCAGCTCCGCCAGCGGCCCGTCCCCGATGGCGTACACGTCCAGCGGTACCGAGAGCCGCGCCGCGGCCTTGTGCGCGGCGTCGTGCCACACCGCGCCCTCCCCGCAGAGCAGAACGAGTGAGCGCTCGTACAGATCGAGGGTCGACATCCGTTCGCCCTGCCGGCGCACCCACAGATGCGGCGCGCGGGTGCCGGGCTCGCCCGTCAGCGACATCCGCTCCGGTACGACCGGACGCGCCGGGTCGACACCGACGACCGCGCCCCGGGGATAGCCGTACCCCAGGGCCACCGTCAGCACCCCGCCCTGCCGCCCGCCGGGCACCGCCGGGGCCTCGTAACCGGGGTGGCTGTGCTCCGCCGAACGGGCGGACGCCCGCTCACCCGTCGCCTTCGCCACCGGCTGCCGCTCCTCGCCGTAGCTGTCCAGCAGCGCCGCCCCGGCCCATCCGCGGAGCACCGCCGCCAGTTTCCAGGCCAGGTTGTGGGCGTCCTGGATGCCCGTGTTGGAGCCGAAGGCGCCGGTGGGGGACATCTCGTGGGCCGCGTCACCGGCGAGGAACACCCGTCCGACCGAGTACCGCCGGGCCACCCGTTCGGCGGCGTGCCAGGGCGCCTTGCCGGTGATCTCCACATCCAGCTCCGGAGCGCCCACCGCACGGCGGATGTGGTCCCGGCAGCGGTCGTCGGTGAAGTCCTCCAGCCGCTCGCCCCGCTCCGGGTGCCAGGGCGCGTGGAAGACCCAGCGCTCGGCGTTGTCCACCGGCAGCAGCGCCCCGTCGGCCCCCGGCGCGGTCAGATAGCAGACGATGAAGCGGCGGTCCCCGACGATGGAGACGAGCTGCCGCGAGGTGAACGTCAGGCTCACGTTGTGGAACAGCTCGCCGTTGCCGCTCTGGCCGATGCGCAACTGCTCGCGGACCGGGCTGCGCGGCCCGTCGGCGGCGACCAGATAGTCCGCCCGCACGGTGGTCCGCTCACCCGACGACCGCTCCTCGATCAGCGCCGTCACCCCCGTGGCGTCCTGCTCGAAGGAGAGCAGCTCGGTGCCGAACCGCAGATCGGCGCCCTCCTGCCGGGAACGGGCGGCGAGCACCGGCTCGATGTCGTTCTGGCTGCACAGACACCAGGTGGACGGGCTGATCCGGGCCAGTCCGCCGCCCGGGTCGATCTCCCGGAACAGCCACTCCTGGTCCTCGCCGGTCAGCGATCCGGCCTGGAGGATTCCATGGTTGCCGGCGAGGACGGCGGCGGCCTCGCGGATCTCCCGCTCCACCCCGGCGCGGCGGAACAGCTCCATCGACCGGACGTTGATCCCCCGTCCGCGCGGATGGGTGGAGGTGCCCGCGTGCTTCTCGGCCAGCAGATGTCCGATGCCGTGCCGGCTCAGGAACATCGAGGTGGACAGGCCCACCAGGGACCCGCCCACGATCAGGATCGGCACCCGGACATCTGGGGTCCCGGTGTTCTTGGCTCTCTCAGTGGTCCCATGCATGGAATCTGTGTGCCCGTCGCGACGGGCCTTCCCCCGCCCATTCACTCGCATGGTGCCCATCTCTCGCGCCACAGGTGGTACCGGACCACGATCGGTGCACGGGAGCGCCCCGCGCCAGGGGTGATCACGCGCACCGCGCGGCGGCCGACCACCGCCCCGCGGCGGATACCGGATGACGACTGACGACGGGCCATGTCCGTGGCGGCGGCGCGGTCGCGAAGGAGTGTGAACAGGGATGACCACCTTGTCGGAACGCATATCGCAGTCCGCCTTCGACGGGTCGAGGCTCCGGGTCGTACTGCTGCTGGATCTCTACGACGGGGCCCAGAAGCAGTTCCTGGAGGCGTACGAGCACATGCGCAACCATGTCGCCTCCGTACCCGGCCACATCAGCGACCAGCTCTGCCAGTCCATCGAGAACCCCTCCCAGTGGCTGATCACCAGCGAGTGGGAGAGCGCGCCGCCGTTCCTCGCCTGGGTGAACAGCGAGGAGCACGTGGAGACCGTCCTGCCGCTGCACAGCTGTGTGCGCGACACCAGGTCGCTGCGGTTCAGTGTGCTGCGCGAGACCGGCCAGGCCTTCAGCACCACCCCCGAGCAGCAGCCCAGGGGCGGCCTCCAGCCCTCCCCCCGGGTCGGCGACGGAGTGGTGCGCCACGCCCTGACCTTCACCGTCAAGCCCGGCAGCGAGAAGGCCGTGGCGAAGATCCTCGCCGGCTACACCTCGCCGTCCTCCCGGGTCGACGACCAGACCCGGCTGCGCCGCACCTCCCTCTTCATGCAGGGCAACCGGGTGGTGCGGGCCATCGAGGTCCAGGGCGACCTGATGGCCGCCCTGCGCCATGTCGCCCGGCAGCCCGAGGTACGGGCCGTGGAAGAGGCCATCAACCCCTATCTGGAGCAGGACCGGGACCTGGACGACGCCAACTCCGCCCGGCTCTTCTTCACCCGCGCCGCGCTCCCCGCGGTGCACCATGTCGCCGCCGAGGGGCCGGGACCCAACGATGTGAACCGGCACGCCCTGCTCTACCGGGCGAAGGAGGAGTGCGGCCTCGCGGTCGCCCGGCTGCTCTCCCGGCAGGACGAGGCGGCGGCCGAGGACCCGCACAACCCCATCGTCGGCAGCACGGTCTTCCAGCGCGACGACATCGTGGTCCGGCTCATCGACGTCAACGGCCCCCTCGACGACCACCCGGCGCTCGCGCTCGGTGTCCGGGGCCCCCGCAAGGCCGCCATCCTCGGCCGGCTGCTCATCGACGGGGACGCCATCGCCCGGGGCACCCAGGCCGACATCGCCCGCTCCGTCGCCGGCTCCGACATGCAGCTGATCACCGACCGGCTCGCGGCGCCCGAGTCCTGACCCGCGTACCCCCGCACCGCCAGGCCCACCGGGGCCAACTGGAGGAAAGCAGTATGACCACGCACAGCCCACGCATCGTGGACCTCAGCGAGACCCAGCCCAACACCCGGCGCGGCGGCGATCTGCGCGCCATGCTCACCCCCACGGCGGTCGGCGCCACCAGCGGCTTCATGGGCCTGGCCATCGTCCAGCCCGGTGAGCGCATCGGCGAGCACTACCACCCCTACTCGGAGGAGTTCGTCTATGTGGTCAGCGGGCTCCTGGAAGTGGATCTGGAGGGTGTCACCCACTCCATGCGCCCCGACCAGGGGCTGATGATCCCGCTGAATGTGCGCCACCGGTTCCGCAACGTCGGTGACACCGAGGCCCGGATGGTCTTCCACCTCGGCCCCCTCGCGCCCCGCCCCGAACTCGGCCATGTCGACACCGAGGGCACCGAACAGGCCTCGGCCCCCGGCGGTCCGCCGGAACGTTCCGGGGCAGTGTCGTGAACCGGCGGGTGGCGGTCACCGGGGTCGGCGTCGTCGCCCCCGGCGGTGTCGGCGCCCCGGCGTTCTGGGACCTGCTGGCGAACGGGCGCACCGCGACCCGCGGCATCACCCTCTTCGACCCGGAGGGGTTCCGCTCCCGGATCGCCGCCGAGGTCGACTTCGACCCCGCCGAGCACGGCCTCGCCCCCGAGGACACCGCCCGCTCGGACCGGTACATCCAGTTCGCCCTGGTGGCGGCCCGGGAGGCGATACGGGACGCGGGGCTCGACCCCGAACGCGAGGACCCCTGGCGCATCGGTGTCTCCCTGGGCACCGCGGTCGGCGGCACCACCCGGCTGGAACACGACTATGTCGCCGTCTCCTCGGCCGGTGCCCGCTGGGACGTGGACCACCGCCCCGCCGGGGCCCACCTCCACCGCGCCTTCTCGCCCAGCACCCTCGCCTCCGCCGTCGCCGAGCAGATCGGCGCCCACGGACCCGTGCAGACCGTCTCCACCGGCTGCACCTCCGGCCTGGACGCCGTCGGCTACGCCTTCCACGCCATCGAGGAGGGCCGCGCCGACATCTGCGTCGCCGGCGCGTCGGACTCCCCGATATCCCCGATCACCGTGGCCTGCTTCGACGCCATCAAGGCCACCTCGCCCAACAACGACGACCCGGAGCACGCCTCCCGGCCGTTCGACGCCCACCGCGACGGGTTCGTCATGGGCGAGGGCGGTGCCGTCCTGGTCCTGGAGGAGCTGGAGCACGCCCGAGCCCGCGGTGCCACCGTGTACTGCGAGATCGGCGGCTACGCCACCTTCGGCAACGCCTACCACATGACCGGGCTGACCCCCGAGGGGCTGGAGATGGCCCGCGCCATCGACACCGCGCTCGCCCACGCCCGGCTCGACGGCACGAGGATCGACTACGTCAACGCGCACGGCTCGGGCACCAAGCAGAACGACCGCCACGAGACCGCCGCCGTGAAGCGCTCGCTCGGACAGCACGCCTACCGGACCCCGATGAGCTCCATCAAATCCATGGTGGGCCACTCCCTGGGCGCGATCGGGGCGATCGAGCTGGTGGCCTGTGTGCTGGCCATGGACCGGCAGACGGTGCCGCCGACGGCCAACTACGAGACCCCCGACCCCGAGTGCGACCTGGACTACGTACCGCGCACCGCCCGGTCCCGGAAGCTGCGCCATGTGCTCTCCGTCGGCAGCGGGTTCGGCGGATTCCAGTCAGCGGTCGTCATGAGCCGACTCAGTGGGAGGCCACGATGAGCACCACCCGAACCCGGCGCAGCCGCGACCCGAGCGGGAGCCCGGACCGCGGCGGCCGGCGGACCGTCATCACCGGGATCGGCGTCATCGCCCCCAACGGCATCGGCGCGGACGTCTTCTGGAAATCCACCCAGGAGGGCATCAGCGTCCTCGACCGGATCACCCGCGAGGGCTGTGAACACCTGCCGCTCCGCGTCGGCGGCGAGGTCCGCGACCTGGAGCCGGACACCCTGGTCGAGGACCGCTTCCTGGTCCAGACCGACCGGTTCACCCACTTCGCCATGGCCGCCGCCGATCTCGCCCTCGCGGACGCCCGGCTGGGCCGCGCCGACTACGAGGGCTCGCCCTTCGGCGTCGGGGTGGTCACCGCGTCGGGCTCCGGCGGCGGCGAGTTCGGCCAGCGCGAACTCCAGGCCCTGTGGGGCAACAGCCCCCGTTTCGTCGGCCCCTACCAGTCCATCGCCTGGTTCTACGCCGCCAGCACCGGCCAGATCTCCATCCGGGGCGGCTTCAAGGGGCCCTGCGGGGTGGTGTGCAGCGACGAGGCCGGCGGCCTCGACGCCTTCGCCCACGCCGCCGGGGCGATCCGGCGCGGCACCGACGCCGTCGTCGTCGGCTCCGCCGAGGCCCCCCTCGCGCCCTACTCGGTCGTCTGCCAGCTCGGCTACGAGGACCTGAGCACCAGCGAGGACCCCACCCGCGCCTACCGGCCCTTCACCACCGAGGCCTGCGGCTTCGTACCCGCCGAGGGCGGTGCGATGCTCGTGGTCGAGGAGGAGTCGGCGGCGCTGCGCCGGGGCGCCCGGCCGCGCGCCAGGATCGCCGGGCACGCGGCCACCTTCAGCGGCCCCTCCCGCTGGCAGGACTCCCGCGAGGGCCTCGCCCGGGCCATCCAGGGCGCCCTGAGGGAGGCGGACTGCGCGCCGGAGGAGATCGATGTGGTCTTCGCCGACGCCCTCGGTGTGCCCGAGGCCGACCGCGCCGAGGCGCTGGCGATCACCGACGCCCTGGGCCAGCACGGCCGGCGGGTGCCCGTCACCGCGCCCAAGACCGGCACCGGCCGGGCCTACTGCGGCGGGCCGGTGCTCGATGTGGCCGCCGCCGTCATGGCCATGGAGCACGGAGTCGTACCGCCCACGCCCAATGTCTTCGACGTCTGCCACGACATCGATGTCGTCACCGGCAAGGCCCGCCGGGCGCCGCTGCGCACGGCCCTGGTCCTCAGCCGGGGGCTCATGGGCTCCAACGCGGCACTCGTGCTGCGCAGCGCGGCCCCCGCGCCACCGCCCCGGAACCCCACCCGACAAGGAGAGAACGCATGACAGACGCAGTGACCCCGGAGGAACTGGCCGGCCTGATGCGGCAGAACGCCGGCATCCCCGTCGATCCGGCCGAGCTGGCGGACCACCCGGACACCTCCTTCGAGGAGTACGGCCTGGACTCGCTCGGCCTGCTCGGCATCGTCGCCGCGCTGGAGAACCGGCACGGCACCCCGATGCCGCAGGACGCGGAGAAGTGCGCGACCCCGCGCGAGTTCCTCGACCTCGTGAACACGTCCCTGACCAAGAGCGGAGCCTGAAGTGCCCGGACACACCGAGAACGAGATCACCGTCAGAGCCCCCCTGGACGTCGTCTGGGACATCACCAACGACCTGGAGAACTGGCCCCAGCTCTTCAGCGAGTACGCCTCGGTCGAGGTGCTGGAGCGCAGGGGCGACACCACCACCTTCCGGCTGACCATGCACCCCGACGAGAACGGGAAGGTGTGGAGCTGGGTCTCCGAGCGCACCCCCGACCGGGAGAGCCGCACGGTGCGCGCCCGGCGGGTGGAGACCGGGCCGTTCCAGCACATGGACATCCACTGGGAGTTCTCCGAGGTGCCCGGCGGCACCCGGATGCACTGGCGGCAGGATTTCGCGATGAAGCCGGACGCCCCGGTCGACGACGACTGGATGACCGACAACATCAACCGCAACTCCAAGGTCCAGATGGCGCTGATCCGGGACAAGATCGAGCAGCGGGACCGGGAGCGCCGCGCGGCGGCCCCCGCCGCCGGCTGAGCGGGGAGGCGACCGACCGTGTCCCAGCCCGCCCACTACCCGCACCAGGCCCTGATCGTGGCCCGGATGGCGCCCGAGTCGGCCGATGGCATCGCCGAGCTGTTCGCCGCGTCCGACGAGGGCGAACTGCCGCGGCTCGTCGGAGTGAGACGGCGCAGCCTCTTCCAGTTCGGCGATGTGTATCTGCATCTGATCGAGTCGGACCGGCCGCCCGGGCCCGCCGTGGCGAAGGTGGTCGAACACCCCGAGTTCCGGGACCTCAGCGACCGGCTGAACGCGTACATCAGCCCGTACGACCCGGAGACCTGGCAGGGCCCGAAGGACGCCATGGCCCACCGTTTCTACACCTGGTCCCCGCCGGGTTGACCACCGCGCGGCGCGAAGGCGCCCCGGACCCCGGAAGGGGCCCGGGGCGCCTTCGCGCACCCGGGACGCGGCGGTGGTTCACCCGGGTACGGCCGCCACCGCCTCCTGGGCCGAGGGGTCCGTGCCGAGGCCGGTGCCCTCCTCCGCGACCACGGCCTCGAACGCGTGGAGATAGGAGTTCACCGGGCGGACCGAGCCGGGCGGCAGCCCCGCCCGGGTCATCCGCTCCACCATGGACTCCCGGGTGTGCTTGGCGCCGCCCACATTGAGCAGCAGCAGCAGATCCATCGCGGTGGTGAACTTCATCGACGGGGTGTCGTCCACCAGGTTCTCGATCACCACGACCCGCGCCCCGGGACGGGCCGCCGCCACCACATTGCGGAGGGTGGCGTGGGTGCTGTCGTCGTCCCACTCCAGGATGTTCTTGATGATGTAGAGATCCGCGCCGACCGGGATCTCCCGGCGGCAGTCGCCGGGCACGACGCTCACCCGCCCGGCCAGCGCCCCGCCGTCGAGCAGCCGGGGGTCGGCCTTCGCCACCACATCGGGCAGATCCAGGAGGGTGCCGCTCACCCCGGGGTGCTTCTCCAGGAGGCTCGCCAGCACATGCCCCTGGCCGCCGCCGATGTCGGCGACCGAGCCGACCCCGGTGAGGTCGAGCAGCTCGGCCACCTCCAGCGCGGACTGCCGGCTGGAGGTGGTCATGGCCCGGTTGAACACCTGGGCCGACTCGCCGGCGTCCTGGTGCAGATACTCGAAGAAGCCCTTGCCGAAGAGGTCCTGGAAGACCGGGCCGCCGTCCGCGCGCACGGCGTCGTCCAGCCTGGGCCAGGCGGCCCAGGTCCAGGGCTCGGTGCACCACAGGGCGATCCAGCGCAGGCTCTGCGGATCGTCCTCGCGGAGCATCCGGGACATCTCGGTGTGGCCGAAGGTGCCGTCCGGCCGCTCCTCGAAGACACCGTGGCAGGACAGGGCGCGCAGCAGCCGGCGCAGCGGCCGGGGTTCGGCGCGGACCGCCGAGGCCAGCTTCTCCGCGCTCGCGGGGACGTCGCCGAGCGCGTCGGCGACCCCGAGCCGGGCGGCGGCCCGCACGGCGGCGGCGACGGCCGCGCCGAAGACGAGTTCGCGCATCCGCATGCCCGGGGGAGGGGCGGCGGCACCGTCGGCGGGGGCGGTCGGGAACGGTCGGGTACTGAGGGTGGTCATGGGGCCTCGAATCCTTCGGCGGGTGGGAGGGGCGGGCCCGGCGGCCCCGGGCCCCGGGTCAGCACATTCCGGCGGGCTCGGACGACGCGCAGGAGTTCCGGGCGAACCGGTTGCCGCTGCCGCCGCCCCGGTGGACCAGATCGGCCCTGGCGTTGCCCGTCACCGTGTTGTGCTCGACGACGTTGTCGGTGTTGGCCGCGCCGACCATCGACTCGAAGAGCACGATCCCGCCGGACATCGGCGCGGCACCCACGTTGTCGCGGACCGTGTTGCCCCGGACGACGGTGGCCTCGGAGCCGGTGAGGACGATCCCGGAGCCCTGGATGGCGGGGAGCCTCGGGGTCGCCGGACAGAGCCGGTTGTTCCCGGAGACCGTGTTGGAGCGGACGGTCATCGCCCCGGCGGCGGGCCTGGACTCGTCGCCGACGATGAACATCCCGGCGCAGTTCGCGGAGAGCTCATTGCCTCGGACGGTGAGATTCCGGACCCGCCGCACCGTCAGGCCGATCCGGTTCCCGGTCGCCCTGTTGTCGGCGATCACCGCACCGCCCTGGTCGGTCGCGCCGCCCTCGGCGTCCACGGCGTTGGCGAGGAAGATGCCCGCGTCGCCGTTCCCCCGCACCGTGTTCTCCCGGAACGACGCCCGGGTGGAGCGCTGCTGGGCGATCCCCCAGATCCCGTTCTCCTCGGCGGTCACCTGCCGGACGGAGAGCCGGTCGGTGCGGGAGGCCCACAGCCCGTGCCGGCTGAACCCCCGCAGGGTCAGCGAGCGGACCGACACCCGCGCGGTGTCCGCCTCCCCGGTGCCGGTCACACAGATGCCGTGCCCCTCGCGCGCGCAGCTGTTCGCGGCGAGCGAGCGGTCCGTCGCGGGCAGCAGCACGGTCCCGGGGCCCGAGCCGCGCAGGGTCAGCCGGTCGGTGGTGACGAGCACGCTCTCGCGGTACGTCCCCGGGCGCACGACCACCGTGTCCCCAGGCCTCGCGGCGTCGACCGCCGCCTGGATCGACTCCCCGGCGCGCACGGTGTGGGTCGTGCCACCGCCGCCCGCCGGTGCGGCGCCGATCACCCCGGCCACGGCGGCGGCGATCCCCAGGGCGCATCCGAATGGTTTTCCATAGTTTTTTTGTCGTTGTGCCATAAAGCGACGCTATGGGCGTTTCTGAGGGCCCGCCACACGGAGGGGGCGGATCGATGGGCGCCCTCCGTCGTCCGGGTGGCCCCCGGCCCCCGGGCGCGCCCCCCGGGAAGGCGCCCCGGGCCGGCCGGCCCGGGGCGCGGCGCTCAGGGAGTGAGGAAGGTCTTCCCGGAGCCGGACCTCAGGACGTGGTCGATGTGGATCTGGCGCGCGATGAACCGCCCGTTCTCGACACTGGCCGCGATGGCGACCGGGGCGAGAGAGTTCCCGTCCGGGAGCCCCGCGTAGTACAGCCCGGGGACCGTGCCGAGGACGCCCTTCTCCTGGAGGGGCGCCCCTCGGTCGTCGAGCAGCCGGTCCGGCAGAATCCGGTAGTCCGGCCCGAAGCCGGTGCACCAGATGATCGTCGTGATGTCGTGCCGGGCCAGATCGAGGGTGTCCCCGTAATCGGAGAGGTGGTCCAGGCGGACACAGGGCGCCGGAGTCTCCTCCGGCACCACGAAACCCCGGCCGCGGATACCGGCGTCGATGGTGTCGATGACCCGCCGGAACGAACGGGACGACTCCCGGGCGATCGCGGTGACATTGTCCTCCAGCCGCAGGACCCGCCGGTCGGCCGCGCGGACCGAACCGACGAGGACGACTCCCTTCTCCGCCAGCGTGCCGAGATTGAGATCGCTGCTCCCGGCCTTCACGGAGGCCACCCCCAGACCCGGCAGCGCGCCCGAGTCGACGCCTTCCGGGGTGATGTACTCCTCGTACAGAGGGAACACGAACATCCACTCGTGGAGGCTGCGGCCCCGGTAGTGGCGCGGCCACGCCTGGTGCCGGCCGACCGACAGGAACACCTCGCGCCCGGCGTCCGCGAGTTCGTCGGCGATCTGCTGACCGCTGATGCCCGCGCCCACCACGAGCACCGCCCCGCCCGGCAGGGACCCGGGGTTGCGGTAGAACCGCGAGTGCATCTGCCGCACGGACGGGTCGACATCGGACGCGGGAGCGGGCACCCGGGGGGCCGCGTATCCGCCCATCGCCGCCACCAGATTGCGGGACTCGACGACATCCCCCGAGGACAGCCGCGCCCTGAACCGCACCTCGTCGCGGTCACCGGCGTCCGGGGGACACTCGACCTCCCGGACGGCCGTGTGCTCCCGCACCCGCAGATTCCGCTCCTTCGCGTAGTCCCGCAGATGCCCGGCCAGCTCCCGCCCCGGCATGAAACCGTCGGGATCGTCGCCGTCGTACTCCCAGCCGGGGAAGCGGACCGTTCGATTGCCGCTGCCCACGAGCAGGCTGTCCCAGCGCTCGTGCGCCCAGGCCTGACCGATCTCGCCCCGTTCCAGGACGAGCGCCTCCCGGCCCACCTCCCCGAGGGCCGCGGCCACGCCGCACCCCTGCTGGCCACCGCCGATCACCACGGTCTCCGTGTACTCCACTGTTCCCACGATCGAACCTCTCTGCCGTGTTCCTGCACATCGCTGTCGTGCTCCCCCGCGGTTGGGCCGGCCCGGCTCAGATCCTGGCCCGTGAAGTCGGCTCGATGTCAAAGGAACCGCCCGCCGGCCGGGCCGCCCGCGGCCCTCGGCCAGCCACGCGACGGAACGCCGCGGCGTGACGGAATCCGGAGCGGGCCCCGCCCCGCGTGACGAAAGCCCGCTCCCGGGAAATGACTGGCACCCGTGCGCCGGCACGGTTAGCCTTCACTCCGTTCCCCCCGGGAGGCTCTGCGCCGCCCCGGGCCCGGTTCATCGGTCCACCGCGGAAAGCAGGAGGTGACGACGGTGATGACTGTCACGGTGACGGGCTCCGCCCGTATTCAGGAGTTCATCGTTCCCATCCCCGTGGTCTCCGGCTGACACCCGTACACACTCCGCGCGCCGAGCGCGCCGCCGGGGCCACCCTCCGAAGGGTCTCCCCTTGTCCCACACCTCCTCCGACGCGCCGTCCCGCCCCGGCACCCCGCACGCCCTCGCCCCCTACGGCTGGGACGGGCGGTGGGCCGCCGCGTTCGCCCCGTACGCCGCCCAGGGGCTGCTGCCCGGCCGGGTGGTCCGCGTCGACCGAGGGCACTGCGATGTGCTCACCGCCGCCGGACCGGTCCGCGCCGACACCGCCTTCGTCACCCCGCACGACCCGCTGCGGGTCATCTGCACCGGTGACTGGGCCGCCGTCGACCCCGCCGGCGACCCCCTCTTCGTACGGACGTATCTGCCGCGCCGCACCGCCTTCGTGCGCTCCACCTCGTCCAAGCGCTCCGAGGGGCAGATCCTCGCCGCCAACGTCGACCACGCCGTCATCGCGGTCTCCCTCGCCGTCGAACTCGACCTCGGACGGATCGAGCGCTTTCTGGCCCTGGCCTGGGAGAGCGGCGCCCAGCCGATCGTCGTGCTCACCAAGGCCGACCTCGTCCCGGACGCGGCGGGCCTGGCCCATCTGGTCCGCGATGTGGAGCACACCGCCCCCGGGGTGCGGGTGCTGGCCGTCAGTTCGCTGAACGGCGAGGGGACGGCCGAGCTGGCCGGGGCCGTCTCCGGCGGCACGAGTGTGCTGCTGGGAGTCTCCGGCGCGGGCAAGTCCACCCTCGCCAACACGCTGACCGGCACCGATGTGATGGACGTTCAGGCGATCCGGGACATCGACGGCAAGGGGCGGCACACCACCACGACCCGCAATCTGCTGGTCCTGCCCGGCGGCGGGGTGCTCATCGACACGCCCGGACTGCGGGGCGTCGGGCTCTACGACGCCGGGGCCGGGGTGGGGCAGGTCTTCGCGGAGATCGAGGAACTCGCCCGGAACTGCCGCTTCCACGACTGCGCCCACGAGGCCGAGCCGGGGTGCGCGGTGCTGGCCGCGGCGGCCGACGGGTCGCTCGGAGCACGCCGGCTGGAGAGCTACCGCAAGCTGCTGCGGGAGAACCAGCACATCGTCGCCAAGACCGACGCCCGGGTGCGCGCGGAACTCCGCAGGGAGTGGCGGCGCAAGGGCGCGGAGGGCCGGGCGGCGATGGAGGCCAAGCGCGGCCGGCTGCGGTAGGGGCTCCCGCCCGGGGGAGCGCCCGCTTCCCCGGGCGGCCCCGCCGCCCTCCCCGGGACCCCGGGGCCCTCGGGGCCCATGTTCGGGGCCCGTGCGGGCTCTTGGGGGTCCTGGAGAGTCTTGGGGGGTCTTGGGGGGTCTTGAGGGGCCGCCGTCCCCACCCGCTTCCCCGGGCCCCCGTCCCGCCGCCGCACCGCCGTCCCGCCCGTACCGGCCCGTGACATCAGTCATACGCGAGTCCGCTCCTGTCCGTTCCGCCCCAGGTGGGAGCGGGTGAACCGGCCGCCCCGCCCGTCCCGGCGGTGACCGCGACCGCGCGGTGGAACTCGTATAGTCGGGTGAGGTTGCGGGCCGTCGGCCCCGAGGCGAACAGGCGGAGCTGATGACCACGTCCCGGCGGCTGCTGTCCACTGCGGTGGCAGCGGTGACACTCACTCTGCTCACCCCGTCGGGCACCCTCTCCGCCGGACCGGGCACCCGGGACGGCCAGGGCGCGGGCAGCGGCACCGGCCGGGCCTCCGCCGCCGCGCACCACCGGGGCTGGGCCGGGACCTGGCAGGCCTCGCCCTCGCACGCCGTCCCCGCGCTCCCCGGCACCTCCATCCGCAATGTGGTGCACACCAGCGTCGGCGGCGGGGCCGCCCGCGTCAGGGTCACCAACCGCTTCGGCACCGCGCCCCTGCCCATCGGCGCGGTCACCATCGCCCTCCAGCGGCCGGGCCTGCCCAAGAGCCCCGAGGCGGCCCCCGGCACCATGCGCCGGGCGTACTTCGACGGCGCCCGCGCCGTCACCGTCCCCACCGGCCGGGACCTGGTCACCGACCCCGTGCCCATGACGGTGCCCGCCGGCGCCAACCTCCTGATCACGGTCTACACACCCACCGCCGCCGGCCCCGCGACCCAGCACCGGTCCGCCGTCCAGACCAACTTCCTCGCCCCGGGCGCCGGCGACCGCACCGCCGACGAGGGCGGCGCGGCCTACACCACCACCACCGGGTCCTGGCACTACGTCACCGGTGTCGATGTGCTCAGCCCCCGCACCCCGGGCAGCGTCGTCGCACTCGGCGACTCCATCACCGACGGCTCGGGCTCCACCAACAGCGCCAACCGCCGCTGGCCCGACCGGCTCGCCGCCCGGCTCGGCGAACTGCCCCCGCACCGCCGCCCGGGTGTGCTCAACGCGGGGATCGCCGGGAACCGGCTGCTGCTGGACGGCACCGGGCCCAGCATGCTCGCCCGCTTCGACGCCGATGTGCTCTCCCGTACGGGGGTGCGCACCGTGATCGTGCTCGCGGGCGTCAACGACATCAAGAACACCCCCGTCCAGAGCGACCCCGCCGTCTTCGACGCCGCCCACCGGCAGCTCGTCCGCCGGGCCCACGCCCGCGGCATCCAGGTCATCGGCGCCACCATCGCCCCGTTCGGCGGCAACCCGGCCTGGACCGAGGACCGTGAGGCGGTCCGCCGGCAGATCAACCACACCATCAGGACCGGCGGGGTCTTCGACGCGGTCGCCGACTTCGACGCCGCCGTCCGCGACCCGGCCCACCCCACCCGTATCCACCCCGCCTACGACCCCGGGGACCATCTCCACTTCAACGACGCCGGGATGCGGGCCCTGGCCGACGCCGTCGACCTCGACCGGCTCCGGGTCCGCGCCGAGTCCCACTGACCCGACTGACCCCACCGGACCCACAGCCCTCCCGGGCTCAGGTCCACAGGACGGCCACCAGCCACGCCCCCGCCACCACCAGACAGGCGAACAGCTCGACCAGCACACTCGTCCCGGCCGCCCGCATCACCTCCCGGGTGGAGGCCGCCGCCTGCCCGTGGCCGCCGAGGCGGAGGCGCTCGGTGCCGTAGATCCCGCCGATGAAACCGGGGATCGCCCCCACCACCGGCAGCACGACAAAACCCACCACCGCCCCCAGCCCGGCGAAGACCGCCATCCGCCGGGTGATCCCGGTGCCCCGCTGCCGCCGCGGCGGCAGCAGCCACACCACGACCTGGTCCACCAGCAGCAGCGCGGTGGAGGCCACCAGCAGCACCCAGGCCGCCGGGGAGAGTTCGTGCAGCGACCACCAGAGCATCGCCGCCCACACCAGCCACCGCCCGGGCACACCGGGCACCAGGACCCCCACAAGGCCCAGCACCATCACCAGGCCGACCAGCAGAAGCTGCCACACGCCCATCTGCCAAGGGTGCGGGAAACCGGCGGTTCCCGCAGGGGCGGGCCGGCGTCACCCGGCCGGATCGCGCGCCACCCAGCCCCGGGCGTACGCGTGCCAGCCCAGCTGGAGCCGGGTGGTCACCCCGGTCAGCTCCATCAGCCCCTTCACCCGGCGCTGCACCGTCCGCAGCCCCAGGTCCAGACGTTTCGCCACCCGGGCGTCGGTCATCCCGGCGAGCAGCAGCGACAGGATCTCCAGATCCGTCGCGTCGGGGCCCGCCGCCGTCTCCTCGTACCCGCCGGGCGTGGGCCGCAGCGGCAGCGCCTCCCGCCACACCGCCTCGAAGAGGCCGAGCAGCGACTCCAGCAGCCCGCAGCCGTGCACCACCAGCGCGGCGGGCTCCGCGTCCCGGGGGGTCAGCGGGATCATCGCCAGCGCCCGGTCCACCACCAGCAGCGCGCTGGGCACCCGGTCCACCACCCGCACCCGGCCCCGGCCGCCGGGCGCCGGGGGACCGGCCGGCAGGGCGTCCCGCTCGGCGACCACCCGGCAGGCCACCCCGGGCGGCGGGTCGGGCCACGCGCCCGCCGCCGTGACCAGGGCGCACACCTCGTCGGCCGCCCCCAGCCGCAACTGCGCGGACCGGTGCGCGACCGCGCTCGCCCCGGTCACCACCTCCACCAGATCGTGCACGGCCGTCCCCGCGGCCTCGGCCCGGTACTCCTCGGCCAGCGCCGTCGCCGCGACCTCGGCCCGCTCCAGCTCCTGCCGCTGCCGGCTCAGCAGGGCCCCCAGCGCCACCCCCGGCGGCGCCGCGACCCACCTCCCCGCGCCGGCCGACGACCGCGCCGCGAGCCCCTGCTGCTCCAGCCGGCGCAGCGCCCGCTCCGTATCGGTCTCCGGCAGGGCGAGACGGTGCGCGAGATCCGCCACCTCCGCCGCTCCGAGCGCGACCAGCGCGCGGTACGCGGACTCCTGCCTCGCGTCGAGACCAATCGCTCCCAGCACCCGGACCTCCCCTTCCCGATCCGCACATCATGCCCCGCCCGGGGCACCCGTCCGGCCGGGGGAGGGCACCCCGGGGCGGCCCCGAGCACAAGAGGGCGCGTTCCGGGGCCAGTTGGGGCGATCTTGTTTCTCCACCCCGCTCCCGGTGGACAATAAAGGGCATGAGTCAGCAGGCCGCAGACGACTGGTGGAACCGGCTGTACGAGGAGTCGGCCCCGGGGACGGAACCGCCCGAGACGGGCGGGGACAGCCTGGAGGCGCGCTTCGACTCGGCCCTCGGCGCGATGTCCGCCCCCGCCCCGGAACCCATACGCCCACCCGTCCACCGGGCCCCCTGGGAACCCCCGCTCGACCCGCACCCCACCCCACCACCGACGCTGAGCCCCCCGCCGCACCCCCACCCGTCACCACCCCCACCCCCGGAGACCCCTTCCGAACCGAGCCCGTCACCACCCCTGCCGGAGGCGCCCCCGCCGCCGGGCGCGCCCGCGCCCACTCCCGTCCCCGCGCCGGGGGCGACCGCCCCGCAGTCCCCGCCCCCGGCGGTCGGCCCTTCGGTGTCGGGCGGGGGCCGGCCTCCGCGAGCGGGGTGGCACGGTCCCGAGGATGCCCCGGCGCCGCCCCCGGAGAACGCCCCGGGGCCCAGCCCGTCACCACCCCTGCCTGAGGCGCCCCCGCCACAGCCCCCGCCCCCGAGCGCGACCGCCCCCGGGTCCCGCCCGTGGCCGCCCCCGCCTGAGGCGGCCCAGCCCCCGGGCGCCCCCGGGCCCATCCCCGTCCCCGCGCCGGAGGCGCACCCCCCGGGGTACGTCGGCGAGGGGCCTCCCACCTATGAGGCCGAGCCGACGGCCCTCCCCTCCGCCACGCCCGAGAACCTCCCGCACCTGGTCGCCGACACCGTGCTCGACGGGGCCCGGTACGGCACCTGCACGCTCCGGGCCGTGTCCGCGCGCGGCGACTCGGCGCGGTACCGGGGGGAGGTGCGGCGGGAAGCGCTGCTCACCGCCCGGTTCGGGAGCGGGAGCGCCGCGCTGGTGCTGGTCGCCGTGGGGAGCGGGGCGCGGGGCACCGCCGGGGCGCATCTCGCCGCCGCCGACGCCTGCCGCTGGATCGGCGGCGCGATCGGCCGCAGCCACGCCCGACTCTCGGAGGACATCAGGACCGGGCGGCGCGGAGACCTCAGATCCGGCCTCCAGCGCCTCACCGAGCGCGGCCTCGGCAAGCTCCGGGCCACCGCCGCCGAGCGCGGGGTCGACCCCGCCGAGTACACCGCCGGGCTGCGCTGTCTGCTGCTCTCCGCCGACCCGGGCTGCCGCACCCGGATCTTCTTCGGCGTCGGCCCCGGCGCCCTCCTCCGCCTCCGCGGCGGCGTCTGGCAGGACATCGAACCCACCACGCCCGCCCCGGAACCCCGGACCCCGGAGCCGTTCCGCTTCCGGGCCTCGGCCGCCCGCCCCGGCGACACCCTGCTGCTCTGCGGCCCCGGCCTCGCCGACCCCCTGCGCTCCGAGCCGCGGCTCGCTGCCGAGCTGGCCCGGCGCTGGGCGGGCCCCGGCGAACCGCCCGGACTCGCCGCCTTCCTGGCGGACACCCAGCTCCGGGTGAAGGGGTACGCCGACGACCGCACCGCCGCCGCCGTCTGGGAGAGCTGACCGCCCGGGGCCCGGCCGGCCCCACCCCACTCGGCCGCGACCGGGAGGCGGGGCGGCGCCACCCGTGGGTTGATGGACCCGAGGGCCGTCACGCCGCAGAGAGGGTGCCCATCCCATGGCCAGACAGAACGTCGCGGAACAGTTCGTGGACATCCTCGTCCGGGCCGGCGTCCAGCGTCTGTACGGAGTCGTCGGCGACAGCCTCAACCCGGTGGTCGACGCCATCCGGCGCAACTCCGCCATCGACTGGATCCAGGTCCGGCACGAGGAGACCGCCGCCTTCGCCGCCGGGGCCGAGGCCCAGATCACCGGGAAGCTCGCCGCCTGCGCGGGCTCCTGCGGACCGGGCAACCTCCACCTCATCAACGGCCTCTACGACGCCCAGCGCTCCATGGCCCCGGTGCTCGCCCTCGCCTCCCAGATCCCCTCCAGCGAGATCGGCCTCGGCTACTTCCAGGAGACCCACCCCGATCAGCTCTTCCGCGAGTGCTCCCACTACAGCGAGCTGATCTCCAACCCCCAGCAGATGCCCCGCCTCCTCCAGAGCGCCATCCAGCACGCCATCGGCCGCAGCGGGGTCAGCGTGGTCTCCCTCCCGGGCGACATCGCCTCCCGCTCCGCCCCGGAGAAGTCCATCGAACACGCCCTGGTCACCACCCGCCCCACGGTGCGCCCCGGCGACGCCGAGATCGACAAGCTCGTGCGGATGATCGACGAAGCGGACCGGATCACCCTCTTCTGCGGCAGCGGCACGGCGGGCGCGCACGCCGAGGTGATGGAATTCGCCGAGCGGGTGAAATCCCCGGTGGGCCACGCGCTGCGCGGCAAGGAGTGGATTCAGTACGACAATCCGTACGACGTCGGCATGAGCGGTCTGCTCGGATACGGCGCGGCGTACGAGGCCACGCACGAGTGCGATCTGCTGATCCTGCTGGGCACGGATTTTCCGTACAACGCCTTTCTCCCCGACGACGTGAAGATTGTCCAGGTCGACATCAGACCCGAGAATCTCGGCCGCCGCTCCAAACTGGACCTCGCGGTCTGGGGGGATGTGCGCGAGACCCTGCGCTGTGTCACTCCCCGGGTGCGGGCCAAGACGAACCGCGCGTTCCTCGACCGGATGCTGAGGAAACACGCCGACGCGCTGGAGGGGGTGATCAAGGCATACACGCGCAAGGTGGAGAAGCATGTGCCGATCCACCCCGAGTACGTGGCCGCCGTGCTGGACGAGCTGGCCGACGACAATGCCGTGTTCACCGTCGACACGGGAATGTGCAATGTCTGGGCGGCGCGCTATCTCTCGCCGAACGGCCGGCGCCGGATCATCGGATCGTTCAGCCACGGCTCGATGGCGAACGCGCTGCCGCAGGCGATCGGGGCCCAGTTCACCGACCGGGGCCGGCAGGTCGTGTCGATGTCCGGGGACGGCGGATTCACCATGATGATGGGAGACTTCCTCACCCTTGTCCAGTACGACCTTCCGGTGAAGGTGGTGCTGTTCAACAACTCCTCCCTCTCGATGGTGGAGCTGGAGATGCTGGTGGCCGGGCTCCCCTCGTACGGCACGACCAATGTGAACCCGGACTTCGCGGCACTCGCCCGGGCGGCCGGGGCCCATGGCGTACGGGTGGAGAAGCCCAGGCAGCTCGCGGGCGCGCTCCGGGACGCCTTCCGGCACAAGGGCCCGGCGCTGGTGGACGTGGTGACCGATCCGAACGCGCTCTCCATCCCGCCGAAGATCAGTGCCGAGATGGTCTCCGGCTTCGCGCTCTCCGCCAGCAAGATCGTGCTGAACGGCGGGGTGGGACGGATGGTGCAGATGGCCCGGTCCAATCTCCGCAATGTGCCCAGGCCCTGACCCGGACCGTCCCGGTCCCGGCGACACCCGTCTCCCGCATCGGGCGTAGCCGGTGTCCGCAGTCGGTACGAATCGCCCCCGGCTCCTGGCACCGGTTGGCCGTGGGGGAGGCGTGGGCCGAGGCCACCGGGGGCAGTGCTCTCCGTGAAAGTGTTCGACACACAGCGTCAGTCGTGTGGAGCTCCGATGTGCGGGTGGGGATGATGACTGGGCGTCAGGCAGGGGCCGGCGGCAAAGGACAGGGGAGCCACCGAAACGGAGCGGGGGCCCGCGCACCGCTGCTCCGCAGACTGGGGTGCGCCGATCTCAAGTCCGTCCCCGAGGTCCGGCGCCTGCTCCGGGAGCTGCTGCGGCAGTGGGACGGCGCCGATACGGCGGATGTGGCCCAGCTGCTGGCGAGCGAGCTGGTCACCAACGCGCTCATCCACACCGGGCACGGGGCGGTGGTCACCGCGACGGTGGCCTCCTCGACCCTGCGGGTGGAGGTACGCGACTTCATGGCCGGGCTGCCGGTGCCGGACCCGCCCGACAGGCGGCGCGACGCCCTCGATGTCCACGGCCGAGGTCTGGTGCTGGTGGAGAGCCTCGCCGACTCCTGGGGCGTACGGACGCAGAACGTCGGCAAGGTCGTCTGGTTCGAGCTGCACCGGAGGCCGGTCCGATAGATCTCGGACCGGCCTCGGGTGTCGCTGTGGGTCGGCTGCCTCCGGGCCACGCGCCCGGGCCGGCTCAGCCGAACTGCTGCTCCAGGTCCTTCAGTTTGCGCTCCAGGGAGTCCAGGCGCGGAAGGGTCTGGGTGTCGTCCTCGGCGGTGAGGTCGACGGTGATCGGCTCAGCGGCGGGGGCCGAGGCGCCGGACCGGAGAGAGCGCCGCGAAGGGGGAGGAGGCAGCTGTCCGGTTTCTATGGCAGGCTCCGCGACAGGTTTCGAGCCCTCCGTCAGGGCCTGGGCGGAACTCCCCGACTGGCTGGGGCTCGCGCCGCCCTGGCCGGAGGCGAGAACCGGCAGCTCCGGGTCGCGCAGGACACGGCCCCGGCCCCAGGCGCGGTGCTGGCGGTTGAGCGCCTTTATCTGCGCCCGCTCCAGCTTGGCCTGGTCCCGGGCGCGGAGCTGGCTCTCCTTCTTGGCCTGGCGGTCCTCGCGGACCTCCTCGACCGCCTCGTCCAGCGTGCGGACGTTCTCCAGCAGCATCAGCGACCAGGCGTTGAAGGTCTCGCGGGGAGCGCGCAGCCAGCGCACCACCCGGATCTGCGGCAGCGGGCGGGGCACCAGGCCCTGCTCGCGCAGGGCGGCCCTGCGGGTCTGCTTGAGCGCCCGGTCGAAGAGGACCGCGGCCGAGAGCGACATACCGGCGAAGAAGTGCGGGGCACCCGCGTGGTCCAGACCCCGGGGCGCGTGCACCCAGTTGAACCAGGCGGCGGCACCGGCGAAGGTCCACACCAGCAGCCGGGAGCCGAGCGCCGCGTCACCGTGGCTGGCCTCGCGCACGGCGAGCACCGAGCAGAACATCGCGGCGCCGTCGAGACCGAAGGGGACCAGATACTCCCAGCCGCCGGAGAGATTCAGATTCTGCCGGCCGAAGCCGACCAGACCGTGGAAGGAGAGCGCGGCGGCGACGGCCGCACAGCAGAAGAGGAGTACATAGGACGCCGTACCGTATATGGCTTCCTTGCGCCTGCGGCGGTCCTCGCTGCGCTCCCAGGTGTCCTCGGGCTGCGTCTTGGCGGCGGCTTTCTTGCCGCGTGCGAGTACGGCGACCGCGACCAGGACTCCCACGACCATGACGCCGCCGGGGAGCAGCCAGGTTAGCGATATGTCTCTCATGTTGGTGTCCCTTGCATCTGCATCGCGGTAGGGCGTTTCGGCCGCCATATTGACCGAAGTCCCGGCGATCCCAGGGGGTTTTGTGGCAAGAGAACGCCAATGGGGCCATACGGCATACGGATAGATGGGTTTTACTCGAACTGCCGTACGGGCAGAGTGAGTTGCGTACGATTTATATCACCCGGAAGGGTGGCATGACATCCGGAGTGTGACACCTGCCCGGAGGCGGGGGTCAGGCATTCGGCAGCAGTCGTGTCACACGGGTGGTGTCGCAGGTACGGGGGCAGGTGACACAGGAGTCGTCGGGCCGCAGTGTATAGAACAGGCAGCAGCTCACGCGGTCCCGGGTGGGCATCAGCTCGCCCTGAGGCCCGGTCAGATGCCGGAAGCCCGGGGTCCCGACGTACGGGCGGGTGGTCCGGGGCAGCAGTCGCTCCAGCTCCGCGATGGCCCGCTCCTCCTCACCGAGGAGGTTCCCGATGTGCCAGAGCCCTTCGACGAGATCGTCGGTCACCATGCCCCACAGGGCCCTGCGGCCGCGCCGCATCCGGGTCGCGAAGCCCTCCAGGACCGGTCCGATGTGCGCGGCGACCGAGACGCGCACCTCGTCCCGCAGGGCCTGCTCGTCCGCGACGGGCCGGGCGCCGGGGAGGTGCGCCGCCGGGTCGTCCGGCAGACAGGCGAACTCCGTGACCCGGACGACGGCGAGGCCGTGCGCCCGCCGGAAGGAGAACTGGCCCGGGGCCAGCCGGGGGACCCGCCGGTCCAGGAACCACGGGACGGTGATCAGCAGCGCGGCCGGCCAGGCGTAGCGGTGCAGACCGAAGCCGGCGACCACATCGGGGCGGCCGGGGCGGCCGTGGTCCCGCAGCACCTGTGCCTCGTCCCAGGCCAGAAAGGAGTCGAGCGCGGGTCCCCCGGACGCCAGTTCCGCCCCGCTCACCCAGCCGTCGCCCTCGGGCGCCCGTTCGCCGGGGGCCGGCTCGCGCACGGACAGCCTCGGGAAGGCCCGGGTCAGACGGGCGTACGCGTCCGCGACGGGGGACGCGGGGAGCGGGAGCAGAGCGGGACGAGGGGTCATGAGGGCCCACCGAATCGCGATCGTTAGCAGGTAAGCCTTACCTTACCCCGTCGGGTCGGTGTTTGAACTGCGGTTCAGTCCGCCTATCGTGCACCCTGGGCCCGGGGCAGGCCGGCGGGGCCCGGCATCCGGCCGGAGGAGGAACCGAGATGGAGCAGGCGCGAGCGCGTGAGGCGGCGGCTTCCCCTCGTCCGCGTACGGCCGCCGCCCCCGCCACCGCCTCCTCCGCCCGTCCCCGGCCGCCGGAGCAGGCGAGGGGCGAGCACACCCACAGCGAGCCGCCCTGCCCGCTCTCCCACACGGTGCGGCGGCACTCGGTGCGCGGCCAGATCCTCCACGCCCTGCGGAACGCCCTCGCGGACGGGGAACTGGCGCCGGGGGAGGTGTACTCGGCCCCGCTGCTCGGGGAGCGCTTCGGGGTCTCCGCGACCCCGGTCCGCGAGGCCATGCAGCAACTGGCGGCCGAGGGGGCGGTGGAGGTCGTGCCCAACCGGGGGTTCCGGGTCGCGGTGCGGAGCCACCGGGAGCTGGCCGAACTCGCGGAGCTGCGGGCGCTGATCGAGGTGCCGGTGATCCTGCGGCTGGCGCGCACGGTGCCGGCCGGGCGCTGGGGGGAGCTGCGGCCGCTGGCGGAGGCGGGGATGGCCGCGGCGAAGGAGGGGGATCGGGCGGGGTACGCGGAGGCGGACCGGGCGTTTCACCGCGCGGTGCTGGCGCTGTCGGGGAATGAGCAGTTGGTGGCGGTGGCGGCGGATCTGCATCGGCGGTCGCAGTGGCCGCTGATGGCGGCGCCGGGGCCGCACCGCGCCGAACTGATCGCCGACGCGGCCGAACACACGGCCCTCCTGGAGGCCCTCCCCCTGGCGGACCCCCACACCCTCCACCCCCTCCTGAACACCCACTTCGCCCTCTCCTCCCCCTGACCTCCCCGTGGTGGGATGCGCGTGACAATCCCGCCCCGCCGGGACACACACCCGCCCCTGCCGGGCCCACGTCCACCCGCCCCTGCCGTGGGCACGTTCACCTGCCCCTGCCGTGGGCACGTCCACCCGGCCCGGCCGGAGGCACGCCCCCCAGCCCTGCCGGGGCCACGTCCACCCGCCCCTGCCGGGGGGCACACGCACCCAGCCCTGCCGGGCGTGCCGAGGCACGAAATCCAGCCCCTCCGGCGATTGAGGAGCGGGGGTTCGGGGGCTGGCCCCCGACGGTGGCCCGCGGGATGCGGGTGTCCTGTGGTGCGGGGTCCGTCCTCAATCGCCGGACGGGCTGAATTTGCTCGGGCTGCCCTGTGGCACAGGGTCCGTCCTCAAACTCCCCCAGAGCTGCCTCTGGGAGGTGCCCCCAGACGGGCTGAATTTGCTCGGGCTACCCCGTGGCACAGGGGCCGTCCTCAAACTCCCCCAGAGCTGCCTCTGGGAGGTGCCCCCGGACGGGCTGGATTTGTGCGGGATTCCTGTGGCGCGGGGAGCGGGGGGCTGGAATCGCCGAGCCTCGCCGGGGGTTGAGGCGCGGGGGGTCAGGCGGCCGGTTCCGGTTGGGTGGGGAAGGAGAGTTGGGCCGCCAGCCAGACAGGGACCCCGCCCAGCAGGCGGAACAACCTCCCCGCCTCCGCCCGAAGCCTCCCCGCCTCCGGCTCCGGCTCACACTCCGCCAGCGCCGCCAGCGTCGGCGCCGTCCCGATCAGATACCCCAGCTCCACCCGAATCCGCAGCGCCTCCGAGAACCCCTTCCGCGCCTCCGCCAACTCCCCCTCCTGAAGCGCCAGCCCCGCCAGGTGCTGCCAGGTGAAGGAGAGCAGCAGGCTGTCCCCCTGCCCCGCCGCGCCCTCGTGCGCCCGGCGGTACGCCACCCGGGCCGCCTGCGGCGAGGCCGCGATGTGTTCCGCGACCAGCCCCCGCCGGAAGTCCAGCAGCGGCCGGCGCGGCGACCCGGGCGCGAGCAGCGCCGCCGCCCGGCCGAGCGCCGACCTGGCCTCGTCGGCCCGGTCCCGCACCCCCAGCCGGGTCGCCGCGTACGCCAGCCTCCCGCGCTCGGACGCCGCCCCGCCCCGCTCCTCGTCGTCCCGCGCGACGGCCTCCGCCGTGCGCAGCGCGTCCTCCGCCTCCGCCCACCCGTCCCCCGTGAACAGACAGCGTTCGACCAGGAGCCCGGCCCGCTCCAGCGCCGCGGCGGGAACCGCCGCGTGTGGATGGAGCAAGGCCGCCGCGTCGGTCCAACAGCCGCGCGAACGCAGCCGCCATACCGCGGTCTGGAGGGGGTCGTCACCTGCGGTGGTTCCGGAACCAGACATGGCGGTATGCGCCACTATGCCCTCCCCGAGCACGCCATTGAGCTGTTGAGTAGATCGCATCTCAGCATGGATCAGTGCGCCCGGCCAAGGGGTTGGGTGAAATATTTCACAATCTCTCATCGGCCGACGGGGTCGCGCTCGGCCCCGTCCCCGGGGCCGATCAGCGCCAGGTGCCCGCCCTCGTGGAGCGGCGTGGGCACCCGCAGCGTCGTCACCGTCCGCGCCCGGGCGGCGTCCACCAGGTGGATCTCCCCGTGGCCGCCCCGGGTGACGGCGACCAGGTCCCCGCCGGGCGAGGCCGCGACCGCCCGGCGCTGCACCCCGTCCCAGGGTGTGCCGCCCGCGCGCGGCGCCCCCTCCATCGCGGGCAGCGGCAGCCGCCCGGTGACGCGCGGCTCCTCGCCGGGGCCGGCCGAGACGAGGATCAACTCGTCGCCGTCCGGGTGCACCCGGGCGAAGGCGACCCCGCGCGCGGTGACCGCCAGCCGGAACACCAGTCCCGGGCCGAGCGGCAGCCGTCCGGTGGGGTCTTCGGCGCCGCACGGGTCCAGCCGGTGCCACCAGGCGTCGTTGGTCCACTCCGGCCACCGCCCCGGCTCGGCCGGGCCGCCCCGCACACAGGACCAGAGCATCCGCCGCACCGGGTCGAGCCGGAGGTAGTACCCGCGCCCGGGCCCGCCCCACGGCAGCGGCTCCTCCGCCACCAGCGCCGGCCCGGAGCGGCGCGCGCGGTGCACCCCGGAGCCGGCCGCCGCGAAGACCCGGCCGGTGCGCGGATCGCAGGCGTCGCCGTGGCCGTCGTGGTCCGGCAGCGGCAGTTCGTGGACGGGGGTCGCGGGCGGACACGAGGGCGCGGCGGCCAGCAGACCGGCGTGGCGGTACGCGGTGAGCGACCCGGGCTCGCGGTGCCGCAGCACCACCAGCGCGTCCCCCTTGGTCCCCTCCGCCCCCAGGATGGTCACCCCGGGCTCGCCCCGGCGGGTCCGCACCCGTACCGCCCGGGGCCGGCCCGGTGCCGCGAGGTCCACCACGGTCAGCAGATCGCTCCAGGCCTCGCTGTTCAGCCCGAGCCCGGTGGTGACCGCGAGCAGCCGCCCGGACGGATCGGCGGCCAGGTGCTCGGCCGGTGCCGCCACCGGCACGGCCGCCCGTACCAGCGGCGCGCCGCGCTCGGGCCCGTGGGCGTCGAGGACGACCAGCTCGCCCGCGAGGTCGTCCACCAGGGCGGTGAGCCCGCCGGGCAGCGCCAGGAATCCGGCGTGCTCGGCGAGATGGCGGCCCTCGACCCGGCCGGTCTCCCGTCCGTCCGGAAGGCTCAACACCCTGATGTTTCCGGCCACTTGGTCGGCGACGAGGAGTCGGGGCCCGGTGGTCGTCGGTGCGGGTTCGGCCGGCATGGCAGCTCCTCCGGAGGGGCGCGGGGGACGGAAACGTTATTGGTAATGATTATCATGTGGCCTCGTTGTCCGTTCGCCGGGAGTGAGAGAAGCGATGTCACGCAGAGCACTGATGACCGTCCGCCGCTGGGCCGCCGCCGCGGTGATGGGAACCCTGTTGGCCGGATGCGGCACCTCCGGAACGACCGGAACGACCGGAGGGGGCAAGGGAGAAAAGGGCGAAAAAACGGATATACAGGTGGAACCCATTACCGCGGCCCGCACCATCACCGACACCAGGGGCACCACCGTCACCACCCCGCGACCGCCCCGCCGCATCGTCTGCCTGGTCGCCCTCTGCGACGACATGCTGGCCGAACTGGGCATCACCCCGGCCGCCACCAACTCGGCGCTCCTCGCCCACCCGAAATTCCTCGGCAAGGAGAAAGCCGGCCAGATCCCCGAGGTCCCCGGGGGATTCCTCAGCCCGGAGGCCGAGGCGATCCTCTCCCACCGGCCCGATCTCGTCATCGGGCTGAAGGACACCCACGGACGGCTCGCCCCCGCGCTGGAGGGCGCCACGGTCTTCTGGCCCGTACAGCCCGGCGACTGGCGGGAGAGCGTGGAGTATCTGCGCGACCTCGCCGCGCTGACCGGCCGGACCGCCCGGGGCGAGGCCGCCGAGCGGACCTTCCGGCAGAAGCTCGCCCGGGCCGAGACCGGCGCGTCCGACGCCACCAGTCTGATCATCTTCGGCAGCGACGAGAACTTCGGCGTCGCCACCCCGGGCAACGACGTGGCCGCCGGACTCTTCCCCGAGATCTCCCACTACCCCTGGAGGAGCCGGGGCGTCGAGGGCTCCTACAGCATGGAGGAGATCCTCGCCCGGGACGTCGATGTCCTCTTCGTGGAGACCCTCTCCTTCGGCGGCCCGGCGGACGGCAAGCTGTCGCGGAAGCTCGCACGGAACCCGCTCTGGTCCAAGATCCCCGCGGTCCGCGACGGCAGGGTGTACGAGGTCGACGCCGAGGTCTGGGCGAAGGGGCGCGGCACGCGCTCGCTCGGGATCGTGCTCGACGAGGCGACGGCCAGGCTGAAGTGAGCCGCTCCCTCGCGGTGTTCTGCCTGCTCCTGGCGACGGCCTTCGCCGGGCTCGCCCTGGGCACACCCCGGGTGCCGCTCACCGGGCTGGCCGGCGAGATCGTCGTCACCGAACTGCGGCTCCCGCGCCTGGTGCTGGCGCTCATCGCGGGCGCCGCTCTGGGCGCGGCCGGGCTCGTCCTCCAGGAGGCGCTGCGCAATCCGCTCGCCGTCCCCGAGATGCTCGGAGTCTCCTCCGGCGCGGCGCTCGGCGTCGCCGCGCCGCTGGTCCTCGCCGTCCCCGTGCCACTCGCCGCGCAGCCGTTCCTCGCGATCGCGGGCGCGGCGGCCGGCGGTGTGCTCACCCTGCTCGCGGCCGGGTTCGGACGCAGCCCCTCCGCCGTGCTGCTCACCGGGGCCGCCGTCGCGGCGGCCCTCCAGTCCGCGCTGCTGGTGCTGATGGTCCTCGCCGATCAGCTCGATCTCCAGCTGATCTACCGCTATCTGCTGGGCAGTCTCTCCGCCAGGACCTGGCCCGATGTGACCGGGCTCTGGCCCTGGCTCGCCGTCGCCGGGCCCGCGCTGGTGCTCTGCGCTCCGGTCCTGTCCGTGCTGCGGCTCGGCGACGACGACGCGCGGGCGCTGGGGGTACGGGTGCGCCATGCACGGCTCGCCGCGCTCGCCGTCTCCGTCGTCCTCATCGCCCCGGTCGTCGCCGTCTGCGGACCGGTCGCCTGGGTCGGCTTCCTCGCCCCCCAACTGGCCCGCCGGCTGCGGCCGGGCGCGGAAGCGGTACGGCTGCTGCCCTGGTCGGCGGCGTGGGGAGCGCTGGTCGTGGCCCTCGCCGACCTGCCCGCGCGGCTGGCGCTCGCCCCCGTGGAGACCCCGGTGGGCGCCTGGACCGCGCTGCTGGGGGTCCCCGCCGGGGTGGTCCTGCTCAAGTCGGCCCGGGGGAGGGAGCGGTGATGCCGCGCCCGTCCCGGGCCGTCGCCGCGCCGGGGGACGGGCGCGGGGCACGGCGGCTCCCCGCACCCGCCTTGCTCGTCGCCCTCGCCGCCGTCGTCGTCCTCGTCGGCTGTGCCGGACTCGTGGCCGGGCGGGCGCTCGGCGCCGCCCAGGTGTGGGAGGTGCTGACGGGCGGCGGCGACCCGCTCGCCCGCCATGTCGTCCTCCGGCTGAGGCTCCCCAGAACCCTGGTGGCCCTGGTCGCGGGCGCGAGCCTCGGCCTGGCCGGGACCGTCCTCCAGTCCGCGCTGCGCAATCCGCTCGCCGGGCCCGAGGTCACCGGGGTCACCCCCGGCGCGGTGCTCGGCGCGGTCGCCGCCACCGGGCTCGGCATCGCGGGCTGGCACTCCCCGGCCGCCGTGGTGGCCGCCGCCTGCGCCGGCGGGTTCGCGGGGGCTGGCCTGCTCTGGCTGCTCGCGGGCCGGGAGAGCGCCGACCCCGTCCGTACCGCCGTCCACGGGGTACTGGTCTCGGCGGTGCTCTCCGGGCTCACCGCGATGGTGCTGCTGGTCGCCCCCGGCGAACTCGGCAGCGTGGTGCAGTGGCTGGTCGGCTCCACCGAGGGCCGGGTGTGGGCGCACTGGGAGCTGCTGTGGCCCTGGGCCGCCTGCTGGTCCCTGCTGTCGCTGGCGCTCGCCGCGCCGCTGACCCTGCTGCGCTGCGGCGACGACCAGGCGGCGGCGGCCGGACTGCGCACCGGACGGGCCCGGGCCGGCGCCCTGGTGTGCGCGGTCGCGCTGACGGCCGGGGCGGTCGCGAGCGTGGGGGCGCTGGGCTTCGTCGGTCTGCTCGTGCCCCATCTCGCGTTCGCCCTCCTCGGCGCGGAGCTGCGCGTCGCGCTGCCGGGCGCGGCGCTGCTCGGGGCCGCCGTGGTCGGCGGCGCCGACGCCGTGTCGCAGGCGGCCTCCCGGCTGCTTGCCGAGGCGCTGGAGACCGACCGGCTGAGCGTGCCGACCGGCGCGCTGACGACCTGTGTGGGCGCGGTGCTGCTCCTGGTGGTGGCCCGCCGCTCCGTGAAGGAGGAGACATGATCCAGGTGGAGGGGGTGAGCTTCGGCTACCCCGGCCGTACGGTGCTCGACGGGGTCGGGCTGAGCGTGGCGCCGGGGGAGCTGGTCGCTCTCGTCGGCCTCAACGGCTGCGGCAAGAGCACCCTGCTCCGGCTCTGTTCCGGGCTGCTGCGTCCGCGCGCCGGCCGGATTCTGCTCGACGGGGACGACCTCGCGGGCCTCAGCCGCCGGGCGGCGGCCCGCCGGGTGGCGCTGCTGCACCAGTCCGCGCCCGCCGTGCCGGGGATGACGGTGCGCCAGCTGGTGCGCCAGGGGCGGTACGCGGTCCGGGGGCCGCTCGGGATGCTCCGGGACGCCGACGACGGGGTGACCCTGCGGGCCATGGCGGATGTCGGGGTGGCCGGCTGGGCGGACCGGCCGGTGGACGCGCTCTCGGGCGGTGAGCGCCAGCGGGTGCGCCTCGCCCTGGCCCTCGCCCAGGACACCCGCGTCCTGCTCCTGGACGAGCCCACCACCTATCTGGATCTGCGGCACCAGCTGGAGGTGATGCGCACGGTGGTACGGCTGCGCGCCGAGCGCGGGCTGACCGTGGTGATGGTCCTTCACGACCTCGGCCACGCGGCCCGGTTCGCGGACCGGATCGTGGCGCTGCGCAGGGGGGTGGTGGCGGCGGACGGGCCGCCGGGGGAGGTGGTGACGCCGGGGCTGCTGGCGGATGTGCTGGGTGTGGTGGGGCGGGTGGGGCGTGATCCCGAGGGCGGCTGGCCGGTCTGTTACCCGGATCACCCGATGGACGGTCCGACAGCTCTTGCGGAATGAAAATCATATTCATTAGTGTCTGTGGTGCGGCGCCGGTCACGGCCGGCGGCGCGGGCCCGGGCATGGACATGCGCGGGCGCAACCGACGAATGGAGGCTCAACCCATGGAGCAGCACAAGGTGTTCACCCCGATCGCCGAGCAGGGGCAGCTCGCCCATCTCTCCGCGACCCACTCCAACGCCCTCGTGGAGAACCCGTTCGACGGGGACGACGCGGCGGTGGACGCGGGCGCCGACAGCGACAAGTAGCCGTACGGGCGGACCGCCTCCCCGCCGGTCCGCACCAGGGCCCGCCCGGACAGCTCTCCCGCTTCCGGGCGGGCCCGCCCTCTCCGCCCTCCGCCCTTCCCGGTGAATCCGCCGATCCCTGGAGCACTCCCATGTCCCTCCCGCCCCCTCCACCCCTCCCGTCCGGTGAGCGGCTCGCCCCCGGAGTCGCCCTGCTCTCCGTCCCCGGGCGGGGGCTCGCGGTCCGCACTCCCGAGGGGGAGTTCCTCCGGGTCGACACGGGGGGCGTGAGCGAGGCCGCGCTCCTCGCGGCGCTGGACGGGGCGCCCGCCGGGCGGGACCCGGGGGCCGCCCGGCTCACGGCCGCCTTCGCGGCGGCCGGATACCTCGCCGGGGACGGCGCCCCGGACCGGGGCGGTCTGAGCGGGCACCGGGTCCACCTCGTGGGCGATCCGGTGCTCACCGAGCCGCTCGCCCGCCAAGTCCGTTCCGAGGGCGGAGAGATACGGCACCTCGGGCCGGACTCCCCGCTGCCGGGGCCGCCGGGGCCGCCGCCCGGCGACGGACGCACCGCCGTGGTGTGGTGTCTGGACGGGCCCGTGCCACCCGGGCTCTGGGACGAGGCCGACCTGCTGCCGTCCCGGGGCATCGCCTGGCTGCGCTGCCACCGCGAGGGCGCCCTGGTCCATGTGGAGCCCCTCGCGGCGGCCCCCGGCGATGTGACCTCCGCGCATCTGCGCCTCCGCCGGCTGGCCGCGACCCCCGCCCACCGCGAACTCGCCGCCTACTGGGCGGGCCCGCGCGCCGAGTCCCCCGCCCCGGCCCACACCCCCGCGTCGGCGGCCCTGACGGCGGGACTCCTCACCGCCGATCTCCTCGCCTGGGCGGCTTCCCCGCACACCCCCCACCGCCACCTCCGCCTCCTCACCCTCCCCCGCCTCGCCCTGACCACCCACCCCGTCCTCCCTGTCCCACCGACCGATCCGGCACTCGGGAACCTCCCCGCACCGGTCGTTTCAGCCGGTCCGGCGTGTGTGGACCGGCCCGTACCCGGGGCGCCCGGGGTTTCGCCGGCGCCCGCACCGGTCGTTTCAGCCGGTCCGGCGTGTGAGGACCCGCCCGTACCCGGGGCGCCCGGGGTTTCGCCGGCGCCCGCACCGGTCGTTTCAGCCGGTCCGGCGTGTGAGGACCCGCCCGCACCCCGGGCCCCCGGGGCTTCACCGGCGCCCGCACCGGCACACCCATGACCCCCCACCCCCACCTCACCCTCCCCGAAACCCGCGCCCGAGCCATCCCCGCCGTCCTCCTCCGCACCCCCTACGACCTCCGCCACCACCTCCCCGAAGCCCGCGCCTGGACCACCCGCGGATTCGCCGCCGTGCTCCAGGACGTCCGCGGCCGGCACACGGCCGCGGACACCGGCACCTGGCACCCCTACCGCTCCGAGGCCGCCGACACCGCCGCCACCCTCCGCTGGATGCGCGAACAGCCCTGGTCCGACGGGCGGATCGTCACCGTCGGGGCCTCCTACGCCGCGTACTGCGCCCTCACCGCCGCCCTCGGCGACCACAGTGGCCCGGCGGCGGACGACCCCGCCGGACGCCCCGACGCCGTGATCGCCGCCGTACCCGCGCTCGGCCCCGCCGAGACCGCCCGCGAACCCTCCGGGGCGGAGCGGCTGCTCGGCCGCGCCGGCTGGTGGGCCGCGCACGGCGACCGGGCCGACTCCGACCCCGCCGCCCTCGACCGGGCCCTCGCCTCCGACCCCCGGCTGCTCGAACACCTCCCGGTCACCACGCTCCCCGAGCGCCTCGGGCGGCCCCTGCCCTCCTGGCCCGCCCTCTGGCACACCGGCCCCCGCGACCTGCTGGTCTCCCGCGCCCCGGCCGCCCGGCCGCCCCTCCTCGCCGTCGGCGGCACCCGCGACCCCTTCGCCGCCGACACCCTCCGCCTCTGGCGTGCCTGGGGCGGTCCCGCGAGGCTGCTGCTCGGCCCCTGGGGCCACGCCCTCACCGCGAACCCGGCCCCCGAGGCCCGCCCCGCCCACCGGATCAACCTGGGCGGGCTGTACGTCCGCTGGGCCAGGGCCGCCCTCGACGGCACCCTCGCGGCGGGCCGGCGCGGCGCCGTCGCCCTCGGCGACAGCCCGCACTGGTACGCGCCCGACCCCGCCCCGCCCACCGTGTCCCGCCCCTTCGGCCACCCCGAGGGGCTCCGCCTCCTCCACGGCGGGGACTTCCTCGCCGACCCCGGCCACCCCGTCCGCTCCGACCGCCTGGACATCCCCGCCCATCGCGCCCCCGACCGCGCCCTCCTCCTCACCCCGCCGCTGCCCCGCCCCCTCGACCTCTTCGGCCCCGCCGAGGCCCGGCTCCGCGCCACCGCCGACACCCCGGCCGCCGACTGGTTCGTCCGGCTCACCGCCCTCGACCCCCGGGGCCGCGCCCAGCCCCTCGCCCTCGGCACCGCCCGCCGCGCCGACCCGGCCGGCCGGAGCGCGGAGTTCACCGTCCCCCTCGGGCACCTCGCCCGCCGGCTCGCCCCCGGGACCCGCCTCCGGCTGGAGATCGCCGGACACCACTTCCCGGCCCACGCCCGCAACCCGCACACCGGGGAGGACCCGGTGACCGCGACCCGGCTGCTGCCCTCGTACCGGTCCGTGCGCATGGACGGCAGCGCCCTGCTCCTCGCCACCGGACCCGGCCGGCGCGTCAACCCCGTACAGGAGAACTGCACATGACCCCGCTGTCCGCCCTGAGCCCCGACGACCTCGTGGACCCCGTCTGCGGAGTGATCCGCGCGGTCGGCCCCGTACCCCATCCGCCCGGCGCCCCGCCCCGCTACACCGCCATGACCGCCGAGGTCTCCGACGCCCGGCGCTTCGGCGCCTGGCCCGCCGACCGGGTCTCCCTCGGCACCACCTTCGGCGACCCGGCGGGCGCGAGGACCGCCGCCGTCGCCGAGGCCGTCGAGCGCTACTGCGGCAACCGGCTGCCCCCGGCCGGACACCCGGACGCCCCCCGCCGCGCCACCGCCGCCGAACTCCTCGCCGAGGGGCGCCGGCTGTACGGACCCGGGGAGCTGCCCGCGTACGCCGACTGGCAGCTCGCCCGCCCCCGCTTCCCCTACCGCCCCCTCACCCCGGACACCCCCGCGCTCTGGGCCCGGGCCCGGGAGGACGGAGAGGAGTGCTGGGCCCCCGTCGCCCTCACCCACCTCAACTGGCGCCAGGGAGCGCTGCGCGAACTGCCCCGTACCCACCACCTCAACTACGCGGGCATCGCCACCGGCCAGGGCCTCGGCGACGCCGTCGAGCGCGGGCTGCTCGAAGTCGTCGAGCGGGACGCCCTGGAGCTGTGGTGGCATCTCGACGGACCCGCCCGGGGCATCGACCCCGCCTCCGTGCCCGGCCTCGCCCGGGATCTGGAGGGGTCCGCGCTCGATGTGTGGATCGTGGAGCTGCCGTCGGAGTTCGCGCCCTGCATGGCCGCGCTGGTGCACGATCCGGCGCGCTCCCTGTACGCCGCCGGGTTCGCCTGCCGGTACGACCCGGCCGACGCCGCCCGCAAGGCCGTCCTGGAGGCCGTCCACACCTGGGTCTTCACTCAGGGCGCGATCGACGCCGACGGATGGGTGTTCCGGGCCGTCGAGGCCGGGACCCTGGCCCGGGGGCTCTATCTCGACCACCGCGCCGACCGGCGTTATCTGGACGACTGCGGCGAGGACTTCGGGGCCGTGCGCGACCTCGGGGCGCATGTGCAGGTGTGGCTGGACCCGCGCACCGCGCCGCTCGCCCGCCGCTTCACCCGGCCCGCGCTCGGGGTGGTCGGCGTCGGCGAGGTGGCGGCGGGCGGGCGGGCCGCGCTCGACGCGCGCCTCGCGGCCGGCGGGCACCGGGTGATCACGCTCGACCTGACGACGGAGGACATCGCCGAGACGCCCCTGCGGGTGGCCCGCGTGCTGGTCTCCGGGCTCGTGCCGAACGCCCCCGCCGCCTTCGGGTACTTCGGCTCGCCGCGCTTCGGCCGGGCGGGGGTGGAGCGCGGGTGGCGGACCGGGGTGCCGCGGGGCCCGGGGGACTTCACGCTCGTGCCGCCGCCGCACATGTGAGAAGGGGAGGACGTCATGTCGTCGCTGATACACCGCGCACTGGCGCGGGCGCGGTCGGCGGAGGTCCCCGCGCCGGGAACGGGCGGGCACGCGGGCGGGGGGCCCCGGTGGTCCGGGGAGCCTCTGGCCCTGCCCGCCCCGCTCGACCGGGTCCTCGGGCTGTCCCTCGCGGGCGACCGGCTGCGCCCGGTCCCGTCGGCGGGCGCCCTGCACCCCGTCGAGGCCCACCTGCTCCTCGGCGCGGGGCACGGGGTCCCCCCGGGGCGGTACGGATACGACCCGCGCGGTCACCGGATGTTCCGGGCGGGCGGGCCGGGGGAGCCCGCGGGCGCCGGGGCCCTCGTGGTGCTGGGAGTGAGGCCGGAGGCGCTGGTGGGGCGGTACGGGCACCGGGGATGGGTGCTGGGCGTGCTGGACCTGGGGCACGCGGTGGCGGGGGTGCTCGCCGGTGCCGGGTGCGGTGAATCCCCGGGCGTCCGGGGTGCCGGGTGCGGTGAATGCCCGGGCGTCCGGGGTGCGGGGTGCGGTGAATCCCCGGGCGTCCGGGGCGCGGGCGGGCCCTCAGGCGCCGGACCGGCCGGGGTGGTGGGGCCGGGGCTCCGGGTGGAGGTGGATGTGAGTGAGGGCGGAGGCGGGCGGTGGAGAGCGGTGGGGGGAGGCCGGGACCGGGGAGGCGAGGGCACGGGGGAGTTGGCTGAGGCACGGCGGGTGCTGGGGGCGCTGGGCGAGGAGGCGGACGGGGAGTGGACGGCTCCGCCACCCGCGGGGGTCCGCGCCGAGGTGATCCGGCGGCGCCGGAGCGCCGGCCCCGCCGTGCTCGGCTCCTTCGCCGCGCCCCCCGGCCGGGCCGCGCTCGCGCGGGTGCTGCGGGCCGCCGAGAGCGCGGGGCCCCGGGGGCCGCGCTGGTGCCTCGCCCTCGGCGGCGCGGAACCGGGCCTGGCCGAGTCCGCGCCCGGCGGCGGCCTCCGCGCCGTCGCCACCGGGGAGGTCCTCCCGACACTCGCCGTCTGGGCCGCCCGCCAGGGCTGGATCGCCGGGGCCGGCGCCGTGCTCATCGCCCGGGGCTGCCCCTCCGGCGCCGGACCCCGGCGCGTCCTGCGGGATCACCTCCTCGCCGGCCTCGGCGCCGGCCGGGCCCAGCTCACCGCGACCGCGCTCGGCCTCGCCTCCCGGCCCATCGGCTCCTGGCAACGCGCCGACCTGGGCGCCGCCCTCGGTGAGGAGCCCGGCCGGGACTGGGTCGTTCACGGGCTCGCCCTGAGCCGCAGCCGCACCACCACGGAAGAAGAGACCTCATGATGTTCCACCCGGAGCTGCTGCGCGCGGGCCTGACCGCCCGCCGCCCCCTGCTTCAGGCCACCGCGCTCCTCGCCGCCGTCGCCGCCACCCATCTCGCCCAGGCCGTGCTGCTCGCCCTCGCCCTCGCGGGCATCGCGCGCGGCGCCACCGATCCGCTCCCCGCCCTGCTCGGCGGGGTCCTCGTGGCCGTACTGCTGCGGGCGGTCCTCTCCCGGCTCCAGCGCCGCACCGCCGTCCGGGCCGGCGCGGCGGTCCGCACCGGACTCCGCGACGACCTGCTGCGGCGGATCGGGCGCACCGGGCCGCCCCGGCAGGCCGGTGCCCGCGCCGGAGCCGTGCGGGCGACGCTCGTGGACGGGGTGGAGGGCGTCGACGCCTATGTCTCCCGCTATCTGCCGCAGTCGCTGGTGACCTGCGCCCTCCCGCCCCTGCTGCTGGCCGCCGTCGCCGCCGTCGAACCCTGGGCCGCGGCCGTCCTCGCCCCCGCCGTGGTCCTCGCGCTCCTCGCGCCCCGCTGGTGGGACCGGCTGCTGGAGCGGCGCGGCCAACAGCACTGGGGCGCCTACGAAGCCCTCTCCGCCGACTATCTGGAGTACCTCCAGGGCATGCCCGAACTCCGCGCCGCCGGAGCGGTGGGCCGGGTGAGGGCCCGGCTGGAGGAGCGCTCCGGGACGCTCCACCGCGCGACCGTCGCCAAGCTCCGGGTCTCGCTCGTGGACACCGGGATCACCGATCTCGCCGTCCAGGGCGGGACGGTGGCCGCCGTCCTCGTCGCCTGCGCCTCCGCGGCCTCCGGGGAGACCGCCGCGACCGGCACCTACCTCGTACTCCTGCTGGCGTCCGAGTGCTTCCGGCCCGTACGCGACCTCTCCCGCGAATGGCACGCCGGCTATCTGGGCATCTCGGCGGCGGACGGCATCGCCCGGCTGCGCACCGCGCCGGACGCCGTCCCCGACGAGGGCGTGCTCGCCGCCGACTGGGCGACCGCCCCCGAAGTCCGCTTCGAGGACGTTCACTTCACCCACCCGGGCGCCGGGGAACCCGCGCTCGCCGGGGTCACCTTCACCGCGCCCGCCGGACGCACCACCGCCGTCGTCGGCCCCTCCGGCGCCGGCAAGTCGACCCTCCTCGGGCTGCTGCTGCGCCACGGCGACCCGGACAGCGGGCACATCGCCGTGGGCACCGCCGCCACCACCGCGTACACCCTCGCGACGCTCCGGCGCCGGATCGCCGTCGTCTCCCAGGACACCTATCTCTTCCACGACTCCGTCGCCGCCAACCTCCGGCTCGGCCGGCCGGAGGCCACCGACGCCGAACTGCGCACGGCGGCGCGGACCGCGGGCATCCACGACGAGATACTCGGGCTGCCCGGCGGATACGGCACGGTGATCGGCGAGCGCGGCTCCACGCTCTCCGGCGGGCAGCGCCAGCGCCTCGCCCTGGCCCGCGCGCTGCTGGCCGACGCGCCCGTCCTGGTGCTGGACGAGGCGACCAGCGCGGTCGACGAACGGCGGGAGGCCGGCATCGTCCGGGAGCTGATACGGGCGGCCGAGGGGCGGACCTGTCTGGTCGTCGCCCACCGGCTGGCGTCCGTGCGGCACGCCGACCGGATCGTGGTCCTCGACGGCGGACGGGTGGAGGCGGTCGGCGGGCACGGCGAACTGCTCGCCCGCGACGGGGTGTACGCACGGCTGGTCGAGGCGGTGCGGGCCGCGTGAGCGCCACCCTTCAGACACACACGCCCCCGTCCGGTGCGCTGCGCGCGCTGCTGCCGGTCCTCGGGGCGCACCGGGGCATGACCGTACGGACGGTCTGTGCCGCGCTCGCCGGGCAGTCGGCGCTCGTGGCGCTGGTCGCCCTCGCCGCCCACACCGTCGGCACGGCGGTCCTGGAGTCGGCGCCGCCCGGGCCCGGGGTGCTCGCCGCGCTCATCGGCCTGGTGCTGCTGCGGGCGTTCGCCACCTGGTGGGAGATGGACCTCTCGCACGATCTCGCCTACCGGGTCCTCGCCGAGCTGCGCATCCGGGTCTTCGACGGGCTGGCGCGGAGCGCGCCCGCGCGGATCGCCGGGCGGCGCAGCGGGGATCTCGCGTCGGCGGCGATGGGGGATGTGGAGGCGCTGGAGTTCTTCTACGCCCACGCCGTGGCGCAACTGCTCGCCTCGGGTGTGGTGTTCGGGAGCGGGGTGGCGGTGCTCGCGGCGGTGGAGCCATGGCTGGCGGCGGCCGTGCTGCCGGTCGCCGGTCTGCTGGCGCTCGGGCCGCTGCTGGAGGGACGGGGGCGCGCGGCGCGGGCGGCCCGCACCCGGGAGGCGGCGGCCCGTCTCTCCGCCGACGCGGTGGAGAGCGTCGACGGGCTGCGGGAACTCCTCGCCTTCGGGGCGCTGGAGGCGCGGCGTGCGCGGCTGCGGGCCGCCGGGCGGCGGCTCGGGGAGGCCCAGCGGGCCGAGCAGTCCCGGGAGGCGGACGCGGCGGCGGTCCGCGATCTGCTGGTGGTGGCGGCGGTCGTGGGGGTGGTCGTGGTCGCCGGGTGGCGGGTGCCCGGGGCCTGGGCGCCGGCCGCGATGGCGCTGGCGCTCGGGGTGCTGGCCCCGGTGGCCGACTCGGCGGCGGCGCTGGGGCAGGCGGCCGGGCTGCGGGCCGCGGCGGCGCGGGTGGGCGCGGCGGTACGGGCGCCCGCCGGGGCGCCGGAGCCGTCGGCGCCGGGTGCCGTGCCGCCGGGGCCGCTCGGGATACGGCTCCGGGGCGTCCGCTTCGACTACGGCGGGGCGCCGGTGCTCGACGGACTCGACCTGTCCGTCCCGGCGGGCCGGACGCTGGCGCTGGTCGGGGCCTCCGGGGCGGGGAAGTCGACCTGCGCGCATCTGCTGGCGCGGTTCTGGGACCCGGTGGAGGGGAGCGTGGAGCTGGTGGGGGAGGGCGGTGAGAGCGTCGATCTGCGGGAGATCCCGGAGCGGGAGCTGCGGCGGACGGTGGCCGTGGTGGGGCAGGACGCGCCGCTGTTCCACGGAACCCTGGCGGACAACCTCCGGCTCGGCGCGCCCGACGCGAGCGACGGGCGGCTGCGGGAGGTGGCGGCGGCGACCGGGGTGGACCGGATCGCGCTCGCCCTGCCCCAGGGGTACGGGACCCCGGTGGGTGAGCGGGGGGCGACGCTCTCGGGCGGCCAGCGCGCCCGGGTGGCGCTGGCCCGGGCGCTGCTGACCGAGCCCAGGGTGCTGATTCTGGACGAGACGACGGCCCGGCTGGACGGGGTGGGGGAGGCGGAGGTGGCGGCGGGGCTGCCGTCGTGCACGACGGTGGTGATCGCGCACCGGGCGCGGACGATCCGGCGGGCGGGGAGGGTGGCGGTGCTGGAGGGGGGGAGGGTGGTGGAGGAGGGGGAGTGGGAGGAGCTGTCGGCCCGGGAGGGCCCCTTCCGAAGCCTGACCTCCGCCACCTCATGACCCCGGCGCCCCCCGTCGCGCGGGACCCCGCCCTCAAGCGCCGGGCGGGCTGCTGTGTCCGGCCCGGGCGCCCGGGGGGCGGGGTCCGTCCTCGGGCTCCCGCAGAGCTGCCTCTGGGAGGTGCCCCCAGACGGGCTGGCTTTTGCTCGGGTGCCTCCTGTGGCACAGGGTCCGTCCTCAAACTCCCCCAGAGCTGCCTCCGGGAGGTGCCCCCGGACGGGCTGGGTTTGCTCGGGCTACCCGTGGTGCGGGGGCCGTCCTTGAGCTTCCCCAGAGCTGTCTCTGGGAGGTGCCCCCGGACGGGCCGCGTCCTGCCCGCGCTGGGGCCTGTGCTCAGGGGGCATTCTTGGGCGGGGGCCCGCCCGGCTGAGGGTGGAATGTGGCTGAGCCGGTGATCCGGACGCCGGACTCGTCACCGGGGCGCACCGTGACCAGGGCGGAGGTACGGACCGTGACCGGGGCCTCCACGGCCGGGACGTCGAGCAGTATCAGTGCCTCGTGACCGTGGTACCGGACCTCGCTCACACGGCCCAGGACCGCTGCCCCCTCCGGGGAGGTGAGGCGGAGCTGCTCGGGACGGAGCGCCACGGTGCCCCGCGCCGCCCCCGTGACCGGAGCCCCGGAGAGGGCGACCCGGCCGAGGGCGGTCACGGCGTGGCCCGACTCGGCGGAGGCCGGCAGGACGACCGCGTCGCCGACGAAAGCGGCCACCCACGGGTCGGCCGGATGGGTGTACAGCTCCTGCGGCGTCCCGGACTGGACCACTCTCCCGTCGCGGATGACCGCGACCCGGTCCGCCGCCGACAGCGCCTCCTCCTGATCGTGGGTGACGAGGAGCGCCGTCGCTCCGGCGGCCCGCAGCGCGCCGCGCACATCGGAGCGCAGCCCCGCGCGCAGCCCGCTGTCCAGAGCGCTGAACGGCTCGTCCAGCAGGACCAGCGCGGGACGCGGCGCCAGCGCGCGGGCCAGGGCGACCCGCTGCTGCTGCCCGCCGGACAGCTCGTGCGGCATCCGCTCCCCGTACTCCCCGAGGCCCACCAGCCCCAGCAGCTCCGCGGTGCGGGCCCGGCGCTCGGTCCGCCCCGCCGACCGGAGGCCGAAGGCCACGTTGCGGGCGACACTCAGATGCGGGAAGAGCGCGCCCTCCTGGGCGACGATCCCCACACCGCGCCGTTCCGGCGGCACCTGGACGCCCGGTCCGCTGACCGTGCGCCCGCCGACGGCCACCTCTCCCGCGTCGGGGGCGAGGAACCCGGCGACCACCCGCAGCAGCGTGGTCTTCCCGCAGCCGGACGGCCCGAGCACGGCGGTCAGCTCACCCTCCGGGACCGTGAGGTCCAGCCCGTCGAGCACCCGGACGCCGCGCCCGTACGAAGTCGTCACCGAGGTCACGCGCAGTCCGGTCATGAGCGCCTTCCGAGGAGGTAGGAGGGGATGGCGGCGAGCAGCACGATGGCCGCCGCGTAGGGCGCGGCCCCGGCGAACGCGCCCGCCCCGGTCTCGGTCCACAGCCGGGTGGCGAGGGTGTCGGTACCGGTCGGGCGGAGCAGCAGGGTCGCCGGCAGCTCCTTCATGATCACGACGAAGGTGAGGGCGGCTCCGGCCCCGATCCCGGGGGCCGCGAGCGGCACGGTGATCTCACGCAGGACCCGCAGCGGGGAGCGGCCCAGCGAGCGGGCGACCTCCTCCAGGACGGGCGGCGACTGGAGCACGGCGGCGCGCGCGGAGGCGACGGCGACCGGCAGGAACAGCACCACGTACGCGGCGATCAGGAGCGGCATCTCCTGGTAGAGCGGATAGGCGTACCGGACCGAGAAGAACACCAGGGCGAGACCCACGGTGATCCCGGGCACGGCATGGCCCGCGTACACGGACTGTTCGAGAAGCCGGGCCGCGCGTCCCCGGTGGCGGGCGGAGAGCACCCCGACGGGCAGGGCGAGCAGGGTGGTGACGGCGGCTCCGGCGGCGGCGACGGTCACCGTGGAGAGCGTCGCGGACCAGAGCCGCTCGGGGTTCCAGTCGGCGGACTCGCCGATGGCGAGCCAGTAGCCGAGGGTGGCCAGCGGGAACCCCACGGTCGCGGCGGCGACCGCGCCGGTCCAGGCCAGCGCGGGGACCGTCCACCGGCCGAGCCGGAGCCGGGCCGGTGGCCGGGCGCTGCCGCGACCGGTGCGGGCATGGCCCGCCCGGCCGCGGGTGCGGTTCTCCGCCAGCACCAGCAGCACGGTCATGGCGACCAGGACACAGCCGAGAACGGCCGCCGGGGTCCGGTCGAAGCTGGCCTGGTACGAGGAGTGGATCGCCCGGGTGAAGGTGTCGTACCGGGTGATGGAGACCGACCCGAAGTCGGAGAGCACATAGAGCGCCACGAGAATCGACCCGCCGGCCGCGGCGGGCCGCAGCTGGGGCACGGTGACCCGCCAGAAGGTGCGCGCCGAACCGCTGCCGAGCGAGCGCGCCGCCTCCTCCTGCGCGGGGTCGATGCCGCGCAGCGCGGCGGCCACGGGCAGAAAGACATAGGGGAAGCAGGCACAGGTCAGGGTGATCGCCGCGCCGGGCAGCCCGGCGAGGGAGGGCGCGGCGGAGATCCAGGTGAAGGCCGCGACATAGCTGGGCACGGCCAGCGGCAGGGTGGCGAGGACGGCCCACACCGAGCGGCCGGGCAGGGTGGTGCGGACGGTCAGCCAGGCGAGGGAGACGCCGAGCACCAGGCACGCGGTGACGACGATGGCGGTCAGCCCGAGGCTGCGGCCGAGGAGTTCCAGGGTCCGCGCTTCGGTGACCAGGTCCCAGGCGTACCCCCAGCCGTGTTCCAGGGCGCGCACGCCGAGATACCCGAGCGGCAGCAGCGCGAGGAGCGCCGCCGCCGTGGCCGGGAGCAGCAGGACGAGGGGCGGACGCCGCCGTCCGGCCGCCGCGAGAAACGCGGCGGCCGGACGGCGGGCGGTCCGTGAACCGGGAGTGCTCATGGGGACGGAGTGCGGAGGGGTCAGACCATTCCGGCTTCCTTGAGCATGGTCAGGGTCTCCTGGAGGGACTCCAGCTTGCCCAGGTCGATCTCCGGGGCGTCCAGCGAGTCGAGCGAGGGAAGGCCCTTCACCGTGCTGGTGACACCGGAGGCCAGCGGGTACTCGGAGGTCTCCTCGGCGAAGTAGTTCTGCGCCTCGGCGGAGAGCAGGTAGTCGACGGCCTTCTCGGCCGCCGCGCTCTGCCCGCCGTTCTTGAGGACACCGACGCCGGCCGCGTTGATCAGTGCGCCCGGGTCACCGCCCGGCAGGAAGTGGATCTTGGCGTTGACCTTGTCGGCGCCGACCTCGGCGACCTTCTCGTACCAGTAGTAGTGGTTGATCAGACCGAGGGAGACCTCGCCCTTGTCCACCGCGTCCAGGACCACGCCGTTCTTGGCGTACGCCTTGGCGCCGTTGGCCTTGAGGGCCTTGAGCCACTTCAGGGTGGCGTCGTCGCCCTCCAGGACGCGCATACCGGTGACGAACGCCTGGAAGGAGGCGTTGGTGGGCGCGTAGCCGACCTTGCCCTTCCACTCGGGCTTCGTCAGCTCGTGCACGCTGTCCGGGGCCTTCTCGGCCTTCTTCGGGTTGTAGGCGATCACACGGGAGCGGCCGGAGACACCGACCCAGTCGTCCTCGCCGCCGCGGAAGGCCGCGTCCACCTTGTCCAGGGACTTCTGCGGGAGCTTGGCCAGCATCTTCGCCTGCGAGAGCGCGCCGAGGGCGCCGGCGTCCTGGGAGAAGAACAGCCCGGCCTTGGTGCGGTCCCCCTCCTCCAGGATCTGGGCGGCGAGCTCGGCGCTGTCGCCGTAGCGGACCTCGACCTTGGTGCCGGTGGCCTTCTCCAGCTTGTCCAGGATCGGGGAGATCAGCTCCTCGTTGCGGCCCGAGTAGACGACCAGCTCGTCGGAGCCCTCCTTCGCTGCGCCCTTCTCGTCCTTCTTGTCGTCCGTGCCGCCGCAGGCGGCGAGTACGGGAAGGAGCAGCACGGAGAGAGCGAGAGCGGTTCCGCGACGGACTGACGGGCGTGACATGGAAGCCTCCTGAACGGCCCGCGGCAGCGCCGGATGCGAGGGCACAGCGGCGGGACACGGGGACTACTGCGGGACCCCATAGGAATATGGTGAGGCTTCCCTAACTGTCAATTTCGGCCATTGGGCCTTACCAGCCGACCGGACCGCCGAGGGTTCCCGCTGGTCAGAACGGCCAAGTGGCCACCAGGGGTGGAGGGTTGGCCGGAAGGGAGGGTGATGGCCGGTGAGCCGGCAGCCATGGGAAAGGGATCTTCCCTCCGGTTCAGCTCATCCGCAGTGCCAGAAAGAAGTCCAGCTTGTCCTCAAGTCGTGACAAGTCACGGCCCGTCAGCTGCTCGATGCGGCCGACACGGTACCGCAGGGTGTTCACATGCAGGTGGAGCCGCTGCGCGCACCGCGTCCACGACCCGTCGCTCTCCAGAAACGCCTCCAGCGTCGGCACCAGCTCCGCCCGGTGGCGGCGGTCGTACTCCCGCAGCGGGTCCAGCAGCCGGGCCGTGAAGGCCCGCCGCACATCGTCCGGGACGAACGGGAGCAGCAGCACATGCGACGCCAGCTCGTGGTGACCGGCCGCCGAGACCCGCCCCGGGCGCGCCGCCGCCACCCGCCGCGCGTGCCGCGCCTCCTCCAGCGCCCCCCGCAGCCCCTCCGCCGAGCTGACCGAGGCGCTCACCCCGATCGTCAGCCGCCCGTCCCCGGCGAGCCCGGCCGTCAGCGGCTCCCCGACCGAGGCGAGGAGGGCGTCCGCGTGCAGCCCCTCATGGACCGCCGGGGCGCCCTCCGCCGAAGGAGCGGGCGGCAGCGGCAGCAGGGCGATCGCCTCGCCCCCGGCCCGGGCCACCGCGATCCGGTCGGCCGGCTCCGGCCCCGGGGCGGCCGGGTCGACCAGGATCTCCTCCAGCAGGGCCTGCGCGGCGGCTCCCGTCTCCGCCCCGGCCTCCCCGGACTCCCACTCGACCCGGGCGACCACCACCTGCCAGTGCGGGGCCGCCTCCAGCCCCGGCAGCAGCACCGGCGCCGCCGCCCGCAGCCGCGCCGCGATCTCGGCGGGCGCCGCACTTGTCTGGACCAGCTCCAGAACCTCCTGGGCGAGCCTTCTGCGGACCGTCCGGTCGGCCTCCCGCCGCTCGCGCTCCACCGCGATCAGCTGGGTCACCCCCTGGAGCAGGTCGAGCCGCTCGGCGGGCCAGTCGCCCGCGTCGGCCTCCACCGCCAGCAGCCAGCCGGAGAGCACGCTCCCGCGCGCATCGGCCGCGCCCGGCACCGCGCCCTTCCCGGCCGCCCCGCCGACCGGGAAGAGGGAGTACGTCGTGGACTCCACCACCGCCCGGTGCGGCCCCGGCCGCCCTCCCCGGACCGCCGCCAGATGGTCACCCGCCAGCGCCGCCCGCACCGGTGCGGGCGGCGGCCCCTCCGCCCCCGCGATCAGCCGCCCCGTCGGCGAGAGCACCCAGGCCCGCAGATCCAGATCGGAGCCGAGGAGATCGAGGACGGCGTCCGGTCCCCCGCCCGCCGGACCGGAGGTCATCAGCCGCCGGTGCCGGTCCACCACCGCGGCCAGATCCCCGGCCCGCTCGCCGGAGACCTGGCGCACCACGTACTCGGTGATCGTCGCGAAGGCCACGGACTCGTTGACCGCGAACAGCGGCAGCCGGTGGCGCTCGCACGCCGCCACCAGATCCTCCGGGACCGCGCCCAGCTCCGCCTCGCCCGCCGCCACCGCGGCGACCTGCGCCGCCGCCAGAATCCGTACGAAGGGCTCGGAGTCCTCGGGCGAGTGCCGCCACGCCAGCCCCGTCAGCACCAGCTCCCCGCCCGACAGATAGCGGCTCGGGTCCCGCAGATCCGTGGTCATCACCCCGCGCACCCCGCGGTCCAGCTCGTCCCCGCCGCCGAGCAGCCGCAGCCCCAGCGCGTCGTTCTCCAGCAGTGCGCGCAGCCGCATCTCGCCCTCGCCGATCCGTCGTGTTCTCGCCAGTGGCGTGTGGCCACGGTGTCCCTGGGGGATCAGCTCCACGACCGAACCCCGCTTTTCGTTCGAATCTACAAGATGCCCGTGGTGGCCAGCCAATTCCTTCATGGTTTCGGTGACTGCTCCGGGCCCGGCGCCCGCTGTGTACTGATACAGGGACGGAGACCCGGATCACACCGGCAGCGCGGGGCCGGCCCCGGTGCGGCGACTGCCGCCGCGCGGTGACGCAGAAATGAGCCTTCATGGACTTCCTTCGCCCCGCCACCTGGGAGGAGGCGCTCGCCGCGAAGGCGGCGCACCCCACCGCCGTGCCCATCGCGGGCGGCACCGATGTGATGGTCGAGATCAACTTCGACCACCGCAGACCCGAGTACCTCCTGGACCTCGGCCGGATCACCGAACTCCAGGAGTGGGAGACCGGCGAGTCCACCGTCCGGCTCGGCGCGTCCGTCCCGTACACCCGCATCCTGGAGGAGCTGCGCACCCCGCTGCCGGGGCTCGCGCTCGCCGCGCACACCGTGGCCTCCCCGCAGATCCGCAACCGGGGCGGCGTCGGCGGCAACCTGGGCACCGCCTCCCCCGCCGGGGACGCCCATCCGGCGCTGCTCGCGGCCGGCGCCGAGGTCGAGGCCGCGTCGGTGCGCGGCAGCCGCCGCATCCCCATCGACGCCTTCTACACCGGCGTCAAACGCAACGCGCTGGCCCCCGACGAACTGATCAGAGCCGTCCACATCGCCACCGCCGACGGACCCCAGCAGTTCTCCAAGGTCGGCACCCGCAACGCCATGGTGATCGCCGTCTGCGCCTTCGGCCTCGCCCTCCATCCCCGCGGCCGCACGGTCCGCACCGGCATCGGCTCCGCGGCCCCCACCCCCGTGCGGGCCGCGGCGGCGGAGGAGTTCCTCGGCGCCGCCCTGGAGGACGGCGGCTTCTGGGAGAGCCGCAAACCCCTCACCCCCTCGATCACCTGCCGGTTCGCCCGGCTCGCCGCCGACGGCTGCCGGCCCATCGACGATGTGCGCGGCACCGCCGCCTACCGCCGCCACGCGGTGGGTGTCATGGCCCGCCGCACCCTGACCTGGACCTGGGCGTCGTACGGCGGGAAGAACAGCGGGGAGAACAGCGGGAAGGGGAGTGCCCCATGCGGGTGAATCTGACGGTCAACGGCCGCCCCCAGCGGGCCGACGATGTGTGGGAGGGCGAGAGCCTGCTCTACCTCCTGCGTGAGCGCCTCGGTCTCCCCGGCTCGAAAAACGCCTGCGAGCAGGGCGAGTGCGGCTCCTGCACGGTCCGGCTCGACGGAGTGGCCGTCTGCTCCTGCCTGGTCGCCGCGGGCCAGGCCGAGGGCCGTGACATCGTCACCGTCGAAGGGCTCGCCGACCACGCCGCCCGGCGCGCCGGGCGGACCGCCCCCGGCACCTGCCTCCAGGACGCCCGGCAGTGGACCCCCACCGACCCGGGAGCCCCCCTCTCCGCCGTCCAGCGCGCCTTCATCGACGCCGGGGCCGTCCAGTGCGGCTTCTGCACCCCCGGCCTGCTGGTCGCCGCCGACGACCTGCTGGAACGCACCCCCCGGCCGTCCGACGCCGACATCCGCGAGGCCCTCTCCGGCAACCTCTGCCGCTGCACCGGCTACGAGAAGATCCTCGACGCCGTCCGGCTCGCCGCCGCGCGCCAGGAAGGCGGCGACCGGTGAACCCCGGCGGCACCCCCGGCGGCCTCACCCAGTCCACCCCCACCACGGGCGGCATCGGCGAGTCCACCCTCCGCCCCGACGGCCTGCTCAAGGTCACCGGCGAGTTCGCCTACGCCTCCGACATGTGGCACGAGTCCATGCTCTGGGGCCACACCCTGCGCTCCACCACCGCCCACGCCGCCATCCGCGCCATCGACATCTCCGAGGCCCTCGCCACCCCCGGGGTGCACGCCGTCCTCACCCACGACGACCTGCCCGCACCGGTCAAGCACTACGGACTGGAGATCCGGGACACCCCCGTACTCGCCCACGGCAAGGTCCGCCACCACGGCGAACCCGTCGCCCTCGTCGCCGCCGACCACCCCGAGACCGCCCGCCGGGCCGCCGCGAGGATCAGAGTCGAGTACGCCCCGCTGCCGCTGGTCACCGACGAGGCGTCCGCCACCGCGCCCGGCGCGCCCCTCGTCCACGAGCACCGCACCGACCACCACGCCCCGCATGTGCCGCACCCCAATGTCGTCCACCGCCAGCCCATCGTCCGGGGCGACGCCGGGGCCGCCGCGCTCCGCGCCGATGTGATCGTGCGCGGCGAGTACGTCTTCGGCATGCAGGACCAGGCGTTCCTGGGCCCCGAGTCCGGGCTCGCCGTCCCCGCCGACGACGGCGGCGTGGAGCTGTACATCGCCACCCAGTGGCTCCACTCCGACCTCGCCCAGATCGCCCCCGTCCTCGGACTGCCCGAGGAGAAGGTGCGGATGACCCTCTCCGGCGTCGGCGGCGCCTTCGGCGGCCGGGAGGATCTGTCGATGCAGATCCACGCCTGTCTGCTCGCCCTGCGCACCGGAAGACCCATCAAAATGGTCTACAACCGGTTCGAGTCCTTCTTCGGGCATGTCCACCGGCACCCCGCCCGCCTCAGCTACGAACACGGCGCGACCCGCGACGGCCGGCTCACCCACGTCCGCTGCCGGATCGTCCTCGACGGCGGCGCCTACGCCTCCTCGTCCCCCGCCGTCACCGGCAACGCCGCCTCCCTCTCCATCGGCCCCTACGCCGTCGACCACGTCGACATCGAGGCCCTCGCCCTCTACACCAACAACCCGCCCTGCGGGGCCATGCGCGGCTTCGGCGCGGTCCAGGCCTGCTTCGCGTACGAGGCCCAGATGGACCGGGTCGCGGCGAGACTGGGCCTGGACCCGGTGGAGTTCCGCCGGCTCAACGCCATGGAACAGGGCACCCTGCTGCCCACCGGACAGCCCGTGGACTCCCCGGCGCCCGTCGCCGAACTGCTCCGCCGGGTCAAGGCCCGCCCGCTGCCGCCCGAGCGCCCGTGGGAGGTCGCCGGCGGAGCCCCGGATGTCCGCGCCCTGCCCGGCGGCCTCTCCAACACCACCCACGGCGAGGGCGTCGTCCGGGGCGTCGGCTACGCGGTGGGCATCAAGAACGTCGGCTTCTCCGAGGGCTTCGACGACTACTCCACCGCCCGGGTCCGCGTCGCCGCGGTCGGCGGGGTGCCCGCGGCGACCGTCCACACCGCGATGGCCGAGGTCGGTCAGGGCGGAGTCACCGTCCACGCCCAGATCGCCCGCACCGAACTGGGCATCGCCCAGGTCACCATCGAGCCCGCCGACACCCGCATCGGATCGGCCGGCGGCACCTCCGCCTCCCGCCAGACCTATGTCACCGGCGGGGCCGTCCGGCACGCCTGCGAGCGGGTCCGGGAGCAGGTCCTGGAGCTGGGCCGGCGCAGATTCGGCGCCGCCCACCCCGCCTGGGCCACCGCCGGACTGCGCCTGGAGGGCGGCAGGGTCGTCACCGACGGCGGCGAACCGCTCGCCGATCTCGCCGAGGTCCTCGCCGACGCGGTGGTCGAGGCGGAGGTGGAGTGGCGGCACCGGCCCACGGAGCCCTTCGACCGGGTCACCGGACAGGGCCACGGCCATGTGCAGCACTCCTTCGCCGCCCACCGCGCGGTCGTCGAGGTCGACACCGAACTCGGCCTGGTGAAGGTGGTCGAACTGGCCTGCGCCCAGGACGTCGGCAAGGCGCTCAACCCGCTCGCCGTCGCCGGCCAGATCCAGGGCGGCACCACCCAGGGCCTCGGAATGGCGGTCATGGAGGAGATCCTGATCGACCCGGAGACCGCGCGGGTCCGCAACCCGTCCTTCACCGACTATCTGATCCCCACCATCCTCGACACCCCGGCCATCCCCGTCGACATCCTCGAACTCGCCGACAGCCACAGCCCCTACGGGCTGCGCGGCGTCGGCGAGGCCCCGACCCTGTCCTCCACCCCGGCCGTCCTCGCGGCGATCCGCGACGCCACCGGCCTGGAACTCAACCGGACCCCGGTCCGGCCCGAGCACCTCACCGGCACCTGAGCACCGCAGCGCCGGCCGCACCCCGAGGAGACCGCCATGCTGGACATCGCCGACGAGCTGAGCCGGTGGGTCCGGCAGGGCCGTGCCTTCGCCGTCGCCACCGTGGCCGCCGTCACCGGCAGCGCCCCGCGCCGGCCGGGCGCCGCCCTCGCGGTGGACGCCGGCGGCGAGGTCATCGGTTCGGTCTCCGGCGGCTGTGTCGAGGGCGCGGTGTACGAACTGTGCCGACAGGCCCTGCGCGACGGCGAACCCCTGCGCGAGAGCTTCGGCCGGAGCGACGACAGCGCCCTGGCGGCCGGGCTGACCTGCGGCGGTGCCATCGACATCCTCGTCACCCCGGTGCCCGCGGCCGGCGGCGGTACGAGGGAACTCCTCGCGCGCGCCCTCGCCTCGGCCGCCCGGGGCGAGGCCCTGGCCCTGGTCCGTGTCGCCGAGGGGGCCGCGGCACCGGCCGGTGGCGCCCTGCTGGTCCGGCCCGGCGGCGGGTACGAGGGCACCCTCGGCGGGTCCGCCGGGCTCGACACCCGCGCCGCGCGGGAGGCGGGGGCGATGCTGGACGCCGGCCGCACCGGTACGGTCGCCGTCGGCGCGGACGGCGACCGCCGCGGCTCCCGCTCCGTCCTGCTGGTGGAGACCGCCCTCCCCGCCCCCCGGATGATCGTCTTCGGCGCGGTCGACTTCGCGGCGGCGCTCACCTCGGCCGGCCGCTTCCTCGGCTACCGGGTCACCGTCTGCGACGCCCGGCCCGTCTTCGCGACCCGGGCCCGCTTCCCCGACGCGGACGAGGTCGTCGTCGACTGGCCGCACCGGTATCTCGCCGCCACCCGCACCGACGCCCGCTCCGTCCTGTGCGTGCTCACCCACGACCCGAAGTTCGACATCCCGCTGCTCACCCGCGCGCTGACGCTGCCCGTCGCCTACATCGGCGCCATGGGCTCCCGCCGCACCCACGAGGACCGCCGGCGACGGCTGCGCGAGGCCGGAGTCCCCGAGGAGGCGCTGGCCAGGCTGCGCGGCCCCATCGGGCTCGACCTCGGGGCCCGCACACCGCAGGAGACGGCCCTCTCCATCGCCGCCGAGATCGTCGCCGAGCGGCGCGGCGGCAGCGGTGTCCCCCTGACCGGGGCGCGGGTCCCCATCCACCACGACGGCCCGCGCCCGGCACCCGGCCGCATCGGCTCGGTCGCCTAGGAGCCTGGGAGCTTGGGAGCCCGTGAGGCCGGGTGCCGGGGAGGCCGGCCGCCCGGGAGCCGGGGCGGCGGCCGGGCCGGGGTCAGACGGGGCGGCGGGCCACCACCAGACGGCAGCGCGGGCTGCCGTCCGGGCGCCGGCCCAGCTCCTCCAGCGCGCGCAGCTCCACCGAGAAGCCCGCGCCCGCGAGGTCGTCCAGCACCCCGGTGAGCCGGAAGGTCCGGTAGTACATGACGAAGGAGGGCCGCCACACCGCGTTCCGGACCCGCATCGCCGCGTCGAACGCCCACAGCGACCAGTAGAGCCGCGAGCCCACCGGCGGCGGCGCGGGCAGCGGAAAGGCGAACACGCCCCCGGGGCGCAGGGACCGGCGCACACCGGAGAAGAGCGCCGGGCGCTCCCCGGGCAGGAAGTGGCCGAACGCGCCGAAGCTGGTCACCAGATCGAAGGCCGGGGCGAAGGGCAGCGCCCGGGCGTCCGCGCGCACCCAGTGGACACCGGGGGCGCCCGCCGCCCCCGGGAGGGCCGACCGGGCCCGCTCCAGCATGCCCGCGCTGAAGTCGACGCCGGTCACCCGCTCCTCGCAGAGTCCCCGCAGCACCTCCACCCCCGCCCCGGTGCCACAGCAGACGTCGAGCCCCGAACGGAAGGGTCCCAGGGGCCGCAGCGCGCGGGTCACCGGACCGAGCAGCCGGTCCGGGGTGCGGAACGGGGTCGCGTCGAAGGAGGGGGCCAGCAGGTCGTATCCGCGCTCGACCGAGGAGAGCGCCTGCACGGTGAGTTCGCGGACGGTGGGGCCGGATGAGGAGAACATCGGCTTCACAGTACTCTCGGGGCCCGGCCGGCTCCCGGAAAATCGTTGCGGATTGCACCAACAACTCCGGGGCGATCTATGTATCCGGCCTTTCTCCGGATGAGTCGAAGCATTCACGCAACCTTCCCGGTCGGGTGTGCGCGCCGGTGTGCGCCGGGGGCCGGGCCCACGGCGGTGCGGGCCACCGGCCTGGTGAGCCAGAGCGGCGGATGACCGGAAGGACAGCTTCCGTTGGCTCCCCGGGGCATCATTCCGGCCAGTCGTCATATGAGGACTCGGTAAACGATAAGCAAATGCGAACACTGGATCGACGACTGGGGATACGTTCACCTCCATGAGTCCGACTGAGGTTCCTCGCCTCCGTACGGGCCGTGGCGCGGTGCGCCCGGCCGTCCCCGGGTCGTGTCGCCGGGTCCGCACCACCGGGCTCCCGGCAGTGTCGCCGGGCTCACCTCCCCGCCTCCGCCGGCGCCCGTGACGCGCTGACGCGTGCCACCGGCCGGACGTGCCCGGAATTCCCCGACCGCCCGTCGCAGAACAATCTTCCCTTGGTGCTTCGCATGCCTATCCATGACAGTGAATCAGCACAACCCAGGACGAGATCGGTGCTCACCGTGATCGCCGTGCCGCGCATTGGCGTCACCACTCGCTCCGGTCGTATGGTTCGGTAGCGCTGAATGTTCGGTCAGCAATACGTAGCGTTGACAGCAGGGACAGAAATGACCAACGAGCCGGCAATTCCACCACAGCTGGGCAGGCCCGAGCGGATGTGGGAACGCGCCGTTGTCCTCGTACTGATCGCCGTCACCAGAACCGCGCGGCCGGCCTTCCGGCTGGGCGACCGCGAGCTGTCGTGCTCGCACTCCAACGGCGGCTGGAATCTGGTCCTGGGGCCGGAGGGCAGAGCCGCCTTCTACGGCCAGGACGTCGACTGCAGCGACACCAGCTACCTGGGGGACAAGCCGGTCGACCTGCTGGTGAACGCGCCGGACTGGCTGCCGCTCAACCGGCTCAGGGAGCTGAACGACGGCTGTGAGCTGGGCTATCTGTACTGGTGGGAAGGGGGTCGCTGGGACCGGGCGCCCTATCCCGCGCATATCGCGGACGACGGCCTGGTCGCCTCCTGCGACGGCTACGCGGGCATCTTCGACGACCAGTCGCTCGCCGACAGCCTCGCCGACGCCGGCTACCGGGACCGGGCGGCCGCCGCGCGCTTCATCGCCCGGGTCGAGGCCGGCACCGTCAACGAGGCGGCCCTCATGGACCTGATGGACTCGGCGGCCACCGACCCGGGCTCCCTGCCGAGGGAGTCCCGGCTGCCCACCGCGCTGGAATGGGCGAACCGGCTGGGAGTCGCCGAACGGCTGGTCGCGGCGCGCGCACTGTAGAGCGCGCCGCGCCACGGGCGAGCGGGCCACCGGAAAAGCGTTCTCCTCCGTTCACCCGGTCCGGCGGAGCCGGGAGCCCGGGGAGATCGATTCCGGCGGCCGGCCCCCGGGGAATCCAGTGGAATGCGGGCATGCGGCGGAATCCGCCGGAGGCGAGCGGAGCCGAGCGGATTCCGGCGGAGCCGCGTGGAATCCCCGAGGAATCACCCAGGAATCCCCGAGGAATCCATCGATGGCCGGCGGCATGGTCCGCCGGCACCGGAGGAATTCCCTTTTCTCAGAACACCCGGTCCGTCGGCAGCACCCGCGCACAGCGGCCCGCCGCCCACTCCAGCGCCATCCGGTGGTCCCGCTCGGAGAAGTCCGCGACGGCGTCCGCGACCACGAAGGCCTGGACGTCCCGCATCCAGGCGTCACAGGCCGTCATCAGCACCCCGATATGGGCGTACACACCGGTGACGATCACCTGGTCGCGTCCCAGGGCCCGCAGCCGCTCCAGCAGATCGGTCCGGACGAACGCGCTGTACTTCCACTTGGTCAGCACGGTGTCCCCGGGCCCGGGCGCCACCGGCTCGGGGATCGCCGCCGCCCAGGGGCCGGCGGGCAGCCCCGGCCCCCAGAAGTCCTGCTGGAGGCCGCGCTCGGCGGCGCTCTGGCCACCCGGCTGGGCGGTGTAGACCACCGGCACCCCGAGCCGCTCGGCCTCCTCGCGCAACCGGGAGACCTGGTGCAGCAGGGTGGCCACCGGCTCCGCCCCCTGGTCGAAGGCCGACAGGAAGTAGTTCTGGAGATCGTGGACGAGCAGCACCGCGCGGGCCGGGTCCACCTCCCAGTCGACCCGCCCGGCGGGCAGTTCGTCCGGCCGGGGCATCGGATAGGGCGCAATGGCGGGCAGGGCCATGGGAGTTCCGTTTCAGAGCGGGGTGCGGGTGCGGAGCGGCGGCGCGGGAGGGGCGCCCCCCCCGCGTACACGGGAAGCGCGGAAGGGCCGGCCCCGCGCGTACGCGGGAGGCGCGGGAGGGCCGGCCGTGCGGGTGCGGGCGAGGGGCGGGAGAGGGTTACGGCGCGGTGGCGCGGAGGTCCTTCTTCGACACCTTCCCGACCCCGGTCTTCGGGAAGGCGTCCACGAACACCACCCGGTCCGGCACCTTGTAGGCGGCAAGCCCCCGTTCCCGTACGAACGTCTTCACGGCGGGCGCCCGCAGCGGCTCGGCGCCCGGCCGCAGGATGACGTACGCACAGGTGCGCTCGCCCAGATACGGATCGGGCTCGGCGACCACATTGGCGTCGTGGACGGCGGGGTGGGCCAGGATGTGGTTCTCCACCTCCTCGGCCGCGATCTTCTCGCCGCCCCGGTTGATCTGGTCCTTCGCCCGGCCCTCGACCACCAGATGGCCGCTCGCGGTGAGCCGGACGACATCGCCGGTGCGGTAGAAGCCGTCCTCGGTGAAGGAACGGGCGTTGTGCTCGGGCGCGTTCCAGTAGCCGCGGATGGTGTACGGACCCCGGGTCAGCAGATGCCCGGTCTCGCCCACCGGCAGGTCGTTGTCCTCGTCGTCGACGACCCGGATCTCGTCGTCGGGGGAGATCGGCCGTCCCTGGGTGGTGACCACGGTCTCCTGCGGATCGTCGAGCCGGGTGTAGTTCACCAGCCCCTCCGCCATCCCGAAGACCTGCTGGAGCGCGCACCCCAGCGCCGGGCGCACCCGGCGGGCCGTCTCCTCGCTGAACTTCGCCCCGCCGACCAGCAGCACGGAGAGGCTGCTGAGGTCGTACGCGCTGCGGGGCGCGGCCTCCGTCCACACCAGCGCCAGCGGCGGAACCACCCCGGTGATGGTGACGCCCTCGCTCTCGATGAGCCGGAAGGCCTCATCGGGCGCGGGGCTCGGGCAGAGCACCACCCGCGCGCCCGCGCAGAGCGCACCGAGGGTGCCCGGGGAGGAGAGCGGGAAGTTGTGCCCGGCGGGCAGTACGCAGAGGTAGACGCTGTTCTCGTCGACCGCGCACAGCTCGTTGGAGCCGCGCAGGGAGTAGAGGTAGTCGTCGTGGGTGCGCGGGATGAGCTTGGGCACACCGGTGCTGCCGCCGGAGAGCTGGAGGAAGGCCAGTTCGTGCGCGGCGGGTCCGGGCAGCGCGGCGGCCGGCTCGGCCGGCACGTCCGCCAGGTTCTCGAAGTACCCGGCGTCGCCGCCGACGACGAAGACATGCCGGAGCGCGGGGCAGTGGGCGCGGGCCGTGGTGGCGAGTTCGCGGTAGTCGAAGCCGTCGTGGACGGCGGGGACCACGTAGGCGACCGCGCGGGTGAAGGCGCAGAAGTGGATGATCTCGGTCTTGCGGTGGGCGGGCAGCGCGAAGACGGGCAGGGCGCCGATCCGGAAGAGCGCGAAGATCACCTCGAAGAACTCGGCGATGTTGGGGAGCTGGACGACGACCTTGTCGCCCTTGCCGATGCCCCGGGCGGCGAATCCGGCGGCCAGCCGGTCGGCGCGCTCGTCGAGTTCTCCGTAGCTCCAGGCGCGCCGGCCGCCGCCGGGGCCGCCCGCCGGGTCGACGACGGCGATCCGGCCGGGGTGGGCCGCGGCCCGGTCGCGCAGCATCTCGCCGAAGGTCTCGCCGCGCCAGTGGCCGGCGGCGCGGTAGCGGGCGGCGAACTCGGCGGGCCAGGTGGGCGCCTCGGCGGCGGCCGGCGGAGCGCCGTCGGGGCCATCGTGAACACGCGGGCCATCGTGAACACGCGGGACACCGGGGGGCCCGGGGGTCCCTGTGGTCCGTGCGCGAGGGGTCTCGGTGGTCACAGTTCCGCTCCCACGGCGTTGAGGAAGGTGCGGAACTTCGCGGCGGTCTCCGCGGTCTCCGCCCCGGGTTCGGACGCGGAGACCACCCCGGCGCCCGCGTACAGCCGCAGGGTCCGCCCCTCGGCCTCGGCGCAGCGGATGGTGACGACCCACTCGCCGTCGCCGTCGGCGTTCCCCCAGCCGACGACTCCGGTGAAGAAGCCCCGGTCGAAGGGTTCGGTCTCCCGGATGACGGAGCGGGCCAGTGCGGTGGGGGTGCCGCAGACGGCGGGGGTGGGGTGGAGCGAGCAGGCGAGTTCCAGCGCGGACACCTCGGGGCTCTTCAGCACCCCGGTGACGGTGGTCGACAGATGCCACATGGCGGCGGTGCGGATGAGCGTGGGCCGGGCCGGCACCTCGATCGTGGAGCAGTGGAGTGCCATGCCCTGGTGCACCGCGTCCACGACGACGGCGTGCTCGTGCAGGTCCTTGGCGGACTGGAGGAGGGCGGCGGCGCGCCGTACGTCCTCGGCGAGGTCGGGGCTGCGCGGGGTGGAGCCCGCGAGCGGGTTGGAGACCAGCAGGTTCCCCCGGCGCGAGACCAGCAGTTCGGGGCTGGCGCCCAGCAGGGTGCGGCCGGGGCGGGTCGGCAGCGCGAAGGTGTAGCCGGCCGGGTCGCGGCGGGCGAGCCGCTGGAGCATGGCGGGGATGTCGAGGGGGTCCCGCCCGGTCAGCGCGAGCGTCCGGGCGAGGACGACCTTGCTGAACTCGCCCTGCCACATCCGGTCGACGGCGGACCGCACACCCCGCGCGTACACCTCGGGTTCGGGCTCGGGTCTGATCTCCCAGCGCCCGGGCGGCGGACTGGCGGCCGGGAGCGCGATCAGCGGATCGGCGGTCAGCGCGGGCGCGCTGCGCAGGGTTTCCGGGATCACCAGCGCCGGGGCGGCGGACGGGTCGAAGGGGATGGCGCCGATCACCGTGGAGCCGGGGTGCCGGGCGAGGGCGGCGGCCACGCGCCGGGCGACGGGGCCGTCGCCCGGGGATATCTCGTGGCGTACCCCGCCGGCCAGCAGGGTGCGGGTGGGCGTCGCGAGGAAGCGGGTGTCCGGCCGGTAGTCGTCGAGAAGTGCGGTGGCGGCTCCCACGGCGGGGTGCGCCGGTTCGTCCATCGTGCGGTGTGTGGCGACTTCATGGGCAGCCGTCGACACGGTGACTCCTCTGTTCGAAGTGGGGGTGGCGGATACGGATCGCGTTCCGGGGCGGTCGAGGTGGTGCGGGCCGGGCGGCGGGCGGGCGAACGCCCCGTGCGAGCCGGGGGCCGGTCAGCGCAGGGTCGCGCCGCCGTCCACGTACAGATCGTGCATGGTGATCTGCCGGGCCCGGTCGGAGGCGAGGAAGACCACGGCGTCCGCGATGTCGGCCGGTTCGGCGATCCGGCCGAGCGGGATGCCGGTGCGGTACGCCGCCGGGGAGGGGTCGCCGTCGATGACCCGGGCGGGGCCCGACGCGTCGGTCCACAGCGAGCGCTGCATGGGGGTGTCGGTGGAGCCGGGGGCCACCACATTGCAGCGGATGCCGTCGCGGGCGCTCTCCAGCCCCAGACACTTGGTGAACATCACGGCCGCGGCCTTGGAGGCGGCGTAGGCGGCCATCCGGGGGCGGGGGATGCCGGCGGCGTTGGAGGCCACCGTCACCACGCAGCCCGAGCGGCGCGGTGTCATCCGGGCGACCACGGCGCGGGAGAGGTGGAAGACGCCGGTGGTGTTGACGGCGAAGGTGTCGGCCCAGTCCCGGTCGGTCATCTCCACCACGGGGGCGGTGCGCAGCACACCGGCGACATTGACGAGGACGCCGACGGGGCCGAGTTCGTCCTCGACCCGGGCGACGGTGTCCTCGACCGCGCGGGCGTCGGTGACGTCCAGCGGGTAGGCCCGCACCCGCCCGGCCCCGGGGTCGCCGGCGAACTTCCCGGTGAGCGCGGAGGCGACGGCGGAGACCGGGCCCGCGGCGCGGTCGGTGGCCGCGACCGTGGCGCCGAGCGCGGTGAGCGCCTCGGTCACGGCCGCGCCGATGCCCTGTCCGGCACCGGTGACGAGTGCCACGCGTCCGGCGAACTCCCCGGCGGACGCACTGGGGTCAGGCATGAGCAACCTCCTCATTCTTAGGTGAGCCTAACCTAACTTTCCCGAGGGGCCCACCCTTGTCCCGGCGGTGGTTCCGCCGGTGAACTCCGTTGAGGTCGCGGAGATTTCCCTTTATCTACTTAAGATAGGCTTACCTTAGTTCTTCGCCAGGTGAGGCCGTGAGCGTTTCCCTGGCATCAGTGGGAGTAGGTGACGTGGCCACGGTCCCCCCGCGCATCGGCGCGACCGACCCCCGGGCCCCCCAGGACCCCCCGGGCCCCGGGGAATCCCCGGCCCCCCGGCGAACCGGCGGCACCGCCCGGACCGGCGGCACCGCCGGTGCCTTCCGCCCCCCGGGCTCCGCGCCCGGGGCGGCGACCGGGAGGGAGCGCGGGGCGCGCTCGCCCGTGCGGCGTTCCCTCGCCGTGCGGCTCGCCGGGCTGCTCGCCGCCGGCGCCGCCCTCGCGCTCGTCGTCGTCCTCAGCATCTCCCTGGGCGCCAAGTCCATCCCCTTCGGCGATGTCGTCCAGGGGCTGCTCGACCCCGACGGCTCCGAGAACGCCGTCATCGTCCAGGACTACCGGCTCACCCGCACCCTGCTCGGCATCGCCGTCGGCGTCGGACTCGGCCTCTCCGGGGCCGTGATGCAGGCCCTCACCCGCAACCCGCTCGCCGACCCCGGGCTCCTCGGCATCGAGTCCGGGGCGTCCGCCGCCGTCGTCATCGCCATCGGCGGCTTCGGGATCACCTCCCTGCTGGGCTATGTCTGGTTCGCCTTCGCCGGAGCCGTCGTGGTCGCCGTCGTCGTCTACGTCCTCGGCACCTCCGGCCGGGGCGCGGCGACACCCGTGCGGCTGATCCTCGCCGGAACGGCCGTCAACGCCTCCCTGATCGCCGCGATCACCGCCGTCACCTTCCTCGACCAGGAGGCCTTCGGCGAGCTGCGGATGTGGGCCGTCGGCACGCTCGCGGGTCGTGAGGGCGCCGTCCTGGGGCAGGTCGCGCCGTTCCTGGTCCTCGGGGCGGTGATCGCGCTCTCGCTCAGCGGCTCCCTCAACGCCCTGGCCCTCGGCGACGAGACGGGGAAGGCGCTCGGCGCCCGTGTGGTGCGCACCCGGGTCCTCGGCGTGCTCTCGGTGACGCTGCTCTGCGGCGCCGCCACGGCCGCCATGGGGCCCGTCGGCTTCGTCGGGCTGATCGTGCCCCATGCGGCCCGGCTCATCACCGGCCCCGACCACCGCTGGATTCTCGCCTACTGCGTCGTCCTCGCCCCGGTCCTGCTCCTCGGGGCCGATGTCCTCGGCCGTCTCGTGGTGCGCCCCGACGAGCTGGCCGTCGGCATCGTCACCGCCGCCATCGGCGCCCCGGTCCTCGTCGCCCTCGTCCGTACGCGCAAGGTGCCCCAGCTATGAGCGCTGACTCCCCGACCATCGCCCCCGCCGGAGCACCCGATGCGCCCGATGCGCCCGATGCGCCCGGAGCGCCCGGGGCCGCCGCACCCGGCGGCGGGCCGGAGCCGCGGAAGCGCCCCTCCGCCGAACAGGTCGTCCCCGGGCTGCGCGTCCGGCTCGCGGGCGGCCGGATCGCCCTCCGGCTGGCCGGACGGCCCCTGGCCGTCGGCACCGTGCTGCTCGCCGCCCTGCTCACGGTCGCCGTCCTGGCGCTGGGCACCGGCGACTTCACCGTCTCGCCCCCCGATGTGCTGCGCGCCCTGGCCGGGGCCGGCACCACCGCGACCGACTACGTCGTCAACACCCTGCGGCTGCCGCGCCTGCTCGTCGGTGTCGTCGTCGGAGCGGCCCTCGGGGTCAGCGGCGCCATCTTCCAGAGCCTGGCCCGCAACCCCCTCGGCAGCCCCGACATCATCGGCTTCGAGACCGGCGCCGCGACCGGCGCGCTCTTCCAGATCCTGGTCTTCGGCGGCGGCGCGGGCGCCGTCGCCGTCAGCGCGGTGCTGGGCGGTCTCGCCACCGCCCTGGTGGTGTACGCGCTCTCCTTCAAGCGGGGCGGCGTGCGGGGCTACCGGCTGATCCTGGTCGGCATCGCGGCGGGCGCGCTGCTCAGTTCGGTCAACTCCTATCTGATGATCAAGGCGTCGCTGGACGAGGCGCACGCCGCCGCCGTCTGGCTCACCGGCTCGCTCAACGGCCGGGGCTGGGACCAGTTGGTGCCCGCGCTGGTCGCCGTCGCCGTCCTCTTCCCGGCGGCGCTGCTGCTCGGCCCGCACCTGCGGATGATGGAGGCGGGCGACGCCTCCGCCAAGTCCCTCGGGGTGCCGGTGGAGCGCTCCCGGCTGGCCCTGGTGGTGCTGGCGGTGCTGCTCTGCGCCACCGCGACCGCCGCCGCGGGACCGATCGCCTTCGTGGCGCTCGCCGCGCCGCAGCTGGCCCGCCGGCTCACCCGCAGCGCGGGCGTCACCCTGGTGCCGGCCGCGCTGATGGGCGCCCTGCTGCTGACGGTGAGCGACTTCGCGGCCCAGCGGGTGCTGGCCCCGGTCCAGCTCCCCGTCGGGATCATGACCGCCGCGATCGGCGGTCTCTATCTGATGTGGCTGCTGACCCACGAGTGGCGGGCGGGCCGCCGCTGAGCCGCCGTACGGCCGCCAACGGCCCGGCCCCGGCTCCCCTCGCGGGAGCCGGGGCCGTTCTCGCGGCGGTACGGGGATCAGTCGTCCTCGTCCTGGGGCTCGTGGTGGTCCAGATTGACGATTCCGCGCTTCCAGAACCCGTCCACGTCCGTGTAGTCGCGGTCCAGACCGAGGTCCTTGTGGAGGTGGCGGCGGATCGGCTTCAGCTCGCCCGCCTCACCGGCGATCCAGATGAAGGGGCTCCCGGGCAGGAACTCCACGCCCTTGACCGCCCGTTCCATCAGATCGCCCTCGCCGTGCGCCAGCCCGTTCCGGTGCAGCCAGACGATCTCGGCGTCGGCGCGGGTGTCGATCGGGTGCTCCTCGGCGGCGTCGTCGACCAGGAGGAACGCCTTCACCGGCACGCCCTCGGGCAGATCCTCCAGCATCCGGCAGATCGCCGGAATCGCGGTCTCGTCGCCCGCGAAGAGATACCAGTCGAACTCCCACGGGACCAGGATGGAGCCGCGCGGGCCCGCGACCCCGAGCTTCTGGCCCGGGGCGGCCTGCTCCGCCCAGACGGACGCGACCCCCTTGCCGTGCAGGACGAAGTCCAGGTCCAGTTCGCCGGCCTCGGCGTCGTAGCGGCGCGTGGTGTAGTCCCGGGAGACCGGGAACGGCGGCTCGGTGGGGAATTCGAGACCGTCCCCGTCGTCGGCGACCCTCGGCAGGACCGGAAGTTCGGCACCCGGCTCAGGGAAGAAGCACTTCACATGGTCGGCGGGGGAGCGGTCCACGAAGCCCGCCAGCTCGGGGCCGCCCAGGGTCACCCGGACCATCCGGGGGGTGGGCCGGGTGACCCGCAGCACGTCGAGCGTACGGACCGTGATGTCGTGGTAGACGACCTCGATCTCCGGCAGCTTCCTGGTTTCCACGGTGGTGTTCTCACTTCCGACAAGAGGATGAACTTAGGTAAGCCTTGCATAACATGGAGGCCGGTCCGTGTGCCGGGGCGGTGGCCCCGGCACACGGACCGGCGGGAGGGGCCCGGCCGTCAGGACCGGCGGCCCGCGGCGGTCAGGGCCGCGTCCAGCAGCGGCCCGATCTCCGCGAGCCGGCCCGCGTCCATCAGCTCGTCGTGCGAGCAGTCGAGCACGTGCTCGGTGATCCGGCCGTCCACGAACTCCGGCCACACCTTCAGCGGTTCGTCCTCGGGTTCGGTGCTGCGGGCGGCCGTGAAGAACAGCACATCGCCCCGGTGGCGCCGGGTCCGGCTGCGCGAGAGCAGCCGCACACAGTGCACATTGGTCTCCACGATCGCGGCGAGCAGCGCGTCGTCGAACCCGGCCAGCAGACCCTGGCTGTCCCGGATCGCGGCGACGGCCTCCTCCCGGCTCGGCCCGCCCCCGGGGAGCGGCTCCCCGCCGTCGGACATCCGCTCCCCGCCCCGGGCGGTGACCCCCGCGACCGCGAGCAGGAAGCCGCTCTCCTCCCGCTCCAGCCGCTCCCGCCAGTCCGGCGCGTCGGCATACGACCAGTCGTCGTTCTCCGGCGGATAGGCGTCCAGCAGCCCCAGGAACGCCACCTCCTCGCCCCGCTCCTGGAGCAGCGCCGCCAGCGTCTGCGCGACGGTGCCGCCGAAGGAGTAGCCCAGGAAGTGGTAGGGCCCCTCGGGCTGCACGGCGCGGATCTCCGCCAGATACAGCTCGGCGAGCGCCGCCACATCCGCCACATCCGGCAGCTCACCGGTCAGACCCGGCGACTGGAGCGCGTACACCGGCCGCTCCGGGTCGAGATGGCGGAGCAGACCCGTGTACTGCCAGCCGAACCCGGACGCCGGGTGGAAGCAGAACAGCGGCGCGCGGCCCCCGCGCTCCCGCAGCGGCAGCAGCACCCGCAGGGCGTCCCGCCGGGCGTCGGTGCCGATCCGGGCCGCGACATCCGCGACCGTCGGGGCCGACATCACCGTCCCCACCTGCACCGGAATCCCCAGCTCGGCCCGGATGCGGCCGACCAGGCGCATCGCGAGCAGCGAATGCCCGCCCAGCTCGAAGAAGTTGTCCTCGGTGCCGACCCGCTCCACGCCCAGCACCTCGGCGAAGACCCGGCAGAGCAGCTCCTCCCGGGCGTCCTTCGGCGGGCGCCCGCCGCCCGCGTCACCGAAGTCCGGCGCGGGCAGCGCCGCCCGGTCCACCTTGCCGTTCACGGTCAGCGGCAGCGCCGCCAGCTCCACGAACGCCGAGGGCACCATGTACTCGGGCAGCACGGCCGACAGCTCGGAGCGCAGCCGCACCGGGTCGGCGCCCGCGGTCCCCGCCGCGGGCACCGTGTGGGCCACCAGCCGCCGCACACCGGACGGGCCGGTGTGGACGACGACCGCCGCGGCGGCGATCCCCGGCAGGGCGGCCACCGCCGACTCGATCTCGCCCAGCTCGATCCGGTAGCCCCGGATCTTCACCTGCTGGTCGGTCCGGCCCAGATAGTCGATCCCCGCGTCGTCGCCGCGCCAGCGCACCAGGTCGCCGGTGCGGTACATCAGCGTCCCCGGCGCGCCGAAGGGATCGGCGACGAACCGCCCGGCGGTCAGCGCGGGCCGCTCGAAGTAGCCCCGCGCGAGACCCGCCCCCGCGAGATACAGCTCGCCCGGCACCCCGGCCGGAACCGGCCGCAGCGCGCTGTCCAGCACATAGGCGCGGGTGTTGTGGATCGGGCGCCCGACACAGGAGCCGGCGCTGCCGCCGACATCCGCGCCCAGCGCGTTGATCGTGTACTCGGTCGGACCGTACAGGTTGTAGCCGAGCGTCCCCTCGGTCTCCCGCAGCAGCGACCAGAGCGAGTCCGGCACCGCCTCACCGCCCAGCAGCACCAGCACCGGCCGGTGCCGCTCCGGCGCCAGCAGCCCGGCGTCGATCAACTGCTGTCCGTACGACGGGGTCACATTGACGACATCGACGCCCACCCGGTCGTAGTGCGCGGTCAGCGCCGCCGGGTCGAGCCGCAGCTCCTCGCCGATGACATGCACCTCGTGCCCGTCCACCAGCCAGAAGAACTCCTCCCACGACATGTCGAAGGCGAACGACACGGTGTGCGCCACCCGCAGCCGGCGCCCGCCCGCCAGCCGAACCGCCGGGGCGAAGATCCGCTCCCGGTGGTTCAGCAGCATGTTCGTGAGTCCCGCGTACGGCACCACCACCCCCTTGGGACGGCCGGTCGAGCCCGAGGTGTAGATCAGATACGCCGGGTGGCGGCCGTCGCGCGCGGCCGTCAGCTCCGCGTCCGCGACCGGCCCCGCGGGGAGCGCCGCCAGCTCGGCGACGGTCCCGGGGGCGTCCAGCACCAGCCGGTCGCAGCCGTCCGGCACCCGCCCGGCCACCGCCGACGAGGTCACCAGCGTCAGCGGCGACGCGTCGCCGGTCATCGCCGCCAGCCGCTCCACCGGATGGCCGAGATCCAGCGGCAGATAGGCCGCGCCCGTCTTCAGCACCGCGAACAGCGCCACCACGAACTCCGCCGAGCGCGGCAGCCCCAGCGCCACCACCCGCTCCGGACCGGCCCCCCGGGCGATCAGCGCCCGCGCCAGCCGGTTGGCCCGCCCGTCCAGCTCCGCGTAGCTCAGCCGCTCCCCGTCGAAGACCAGCGCCGTGGTGTCCGGGGTGCGCCGGGCCTGCTCGCCGAAGAGCTCCACCACCGTGGTGTCCGGCACCGGATGGCCCAGGTCGTCGCCGCGGGCGAGCAGTCCTGCCCGCTCCCGGTCCGCCAGGGTGCGCAGCCGGCCCACCGGCTCGGCCCCGCCGTCGGCGAGCTGCTCCACCAGCAGCCGCAGCCGCCCGGCGATCCGCTCCGCCGTCTCCCGGTCGTACAGATCGGGCCGGTACGCCAGGCTCAGTTCCAGCTCCCGCTCCGGGGTCACCGCCAGCGTGAGCGGATAGTGGGTGCCGTCGACACTGTGCGTCCAGCCGATCCGGTAGCGGGCCTCGGCCTCCTCCCGGGCCGCGTCGTCCAGCGGGGTGTTGCGGAAGACGTACAGCGTGTCGAAGAGCTGCCCCACCCCGCTGACCTGCTGAACCCGGCCCAGGCCCACAGCGTGGTGCGGCAGCAGCTCCGCGTGTTCCCGCTGCACCCGCACCAGCAGCTCCCGCAGCGGCTCCCCGGGCCGCAGCGTCACCCGGAACGGCAGGGTGTTCATGAACATGCCGATCATCTGATCGACACCGGGCAGCTCCCCCGGACGCCCCGACACCGTCGCCCCGAACACCACATCGTCCCGGCCCGTCAGCCCCGAGAGCGCCAGCGCCCACGCCGAACTCAGCACCGTGTTCAGCGTGACACCGCACCCCCGGGCGAAGGCGCGCAGCCGGTCGCTGGTGCTCTCGTCGAGCACCATCTCGACCACCTCGGCCGTCACCGGCTGCCGGAGGGGGTCGGCCGGGGCCACCAGCGTCGCCTGGTCCAGGCCCGACAGATGGTCCCGCCACGCCCGCGCCGACGCCTCCGTGTCCGTACCGGCGAGCAGCCGCAGATACTCGCGGTACGGGGTGACCGGCGGCAGCCCGTCGACCTCGCCGCCCCGCCCGTACAGCGCGAACAGCTCCTCGAAGAAGAGCGACTCCGACCAGCCGTCGGTGAGGATGTGGTGCTGGGTCACACAGAGCATCCACCGCTCGGCGGCGAACCTGATCAGCGTGACCCGGATCAGCGGCGGCGCCGCGAGGTCGAACCGGGCCGCCGCGTCCGCGAGGGAGAACTCCCGCAGCGCCTCGTCCTGCGCCGCCCGGTCCAGCCCGGTCAGATCCAGCTCCCGCCACGGCAGCTCCCAGCGCTCCGGCACCACCTGCACCGGCCCGTCCAGGCCCTCGTGCCAGAAACCGGCCCGCAGATGGGGGTGCCGGCGCAGCAGCGCGCCGAACGCCGCGCGCAGCGCCCGGACATCCACCGCGTGCAGCAGCTCCAGGAAGTTCTGCATCAGATACACATCGAGCGCGCGGTCGTCGTACACCGCGTGGAAGTACAGCCCCTCCTGGAGCGGGGAGAGCGGCAGCACCTCCCCGGCGGACGGGAACGCCCGCCCGATCACCGCCCGGCCGGCGTCGTCGAGGACCACCAGCGGGCCCTCGGCCACGGCCGCCCGGGCCACCGGACCCGCGCCCGCGACGGCGGCCAGCCTCGCCGGCGTCCGCTGCTCGAACACCTGGCGCGGGGTGAGCGTCAGCTTTTCCTTGCGCGCCCGGGAGACGAGCTGGATCGAGACGATGCTGTCCCCGCCCAGCGCGAAGAAGTCATCGTCGGCCCCGGCCGACGCCAGCCCCAGCACCTCGGCGAAGACCCGGCAGAGCGTCTCCTCCACCGGTCCGCGCGGCGCCCGCGAGACCTCCCCGCCGCCCAGCACGGGGGCGGGCAGCGCTCCCCGGTCCAGCTTGCCGTTGACATTCAGCGGCAGCGCGTCCAGGACCACCACCGCCGCCGGAACCATGTACTCCGGCAGAGTCGCGGCGAGTTCCGCGCGCACCGCTTCCGGCTCCGCCGCACCGGTGGTGTAGGCGACGAGACGCCGCACGCCCGGAGTGTCCTCGCGCACCACCACGGCGGCGGAGCCCACCCCTGCGAGCGCGGTGAGCGCCGACTCGATCTCGCCCGGCTCGATCCTGAAGCCCCGGATCTTCACCTGGTCGTCGGCCCGGCCCAGATACTCCAGCTCGCCGTCCGCCCGCAGCCGCACCAGATCGCCCGTACGGTACATCCGGGTCCCCGGCGGGCCGTACGGGTCGGCGACGAACCGCTCGGCGGTCAGCGCGCACCGGCCCAGATAGCCGCGCGCCAGGCCCCGGCCCGCGAGATACAGCTCACCGGCCGTGCCCGCCGGAGCGGGTCGCAGCGCCGCGTCCAGCACATACGCCGAGGTGTTGCCGATCGGCCGGCCCACCACCGCCGTCGCGCTCCGCGACAGATCGGCGGCGAGCGCGTCCACGGTGTACTCGGTCGGCCCGTACAGATTCACCGACATGACCCCGGCCGCCGCCCGCACCCGCTCCCACAGCGCGTCCGGCACCGCCTCCCCGCCCAGCAGCAGCAGCGCCGGCCGGTGCGCGGCGCCGTCCAGCAGCCCCCACTCCACGAGCTGACCCGCGTAGGCCGGTGTCACATCCATGGTGTCGATCCGCCGCTCGCGCACATAGCGGACGACGAACTCGGCGTCCCGCCGCGCCACCTCGTCCAGCACATGCAGCTCATGCCCGGCGATCAGCCAGAACAGCTGCTCCCACGAGGTGTCGAAGCTGAACGACGCGGTGTGCAGCGCCCGCAGCCGCCGCCCCCCGGCGGCGGACACCACGGGGCCGAGGACCGCGCCCAGATGGTTGGCGTAGAGATTCGCCAGCCCGCCGTGGGTGAGCACCACCCCCTTGGGCCGTCCGGTGGAGCCGGAGGTGTAGATGACATACGCGGGGTGGTCCGGCCGCACCGCCGGCGCGTCGAACCCCGTCCCGAAGGCGGCGAGCTGCGCCGCCGTCCACTCGCTGTCCAGGACGATCCGCTCCGGGCCGCCGCCCTCCGGCAGCAGCCCCGCCGCCGCCGTCGTGGTCAGCACACACACCGGCGAGGCGTCCTCGATCATGTACCCGATCCGGTCCGCCGGATAGTCCAGATCGAGCGGCAGATACGCGCCGCCCGCCCGCAGCACCGCCAGGATCGCCACCACCGAATCCGCCGAGCGCGGCACCGCCAGCGCCACCACCGACTCGGGGCCCACCCCGCGCGCCGCCAGCAGCGCCGCCAGCCGCGCGGCCCGGGCGTCCAGCTCCGCGAAGCTCAGCTCAGCGGCGCCGGAGACCACCGCCCGCTCGGCCCCGGACCCGGCCGCCCGCTCGGCGAACCGGTCGGCGACCGTACCCGAGGGGACCTCCAGACCCGGACCCCGTGCCCCGGCCAGCAGCCGGTCCCGCTCCGCCGGGGGCAGCAGCGCCAGCGCTCCCACCGCCGTGCCCGGGGCGGTGGCCAACTGCTCCACCACCGCCACCAGCCGGTCCGCGATCAGCTCCGCCCGCCGGGCGTCGAAGAGATCGGGCCGGTACTCCACTTCCAGCCGGACCCGCTCCTCCAGCGCCACCGCCAGGGTCAGCGGATAGTGCGTGGCGTCCCGGGCCTCCACCCCGGCGACACTCAGCCCGCCGGAGAGCGACGGCCCGGCGTCCGGGTCCACCGGATAGTTCTCGATGACCACCAGGGTGTCGAACAGCTCCCCGCCGCCCGCCTGCTTCTGGATCAGCCGCAGCCCCAGGTGGTGGTGGGCCAGCAGCCCGTTCTGCTCGTCCCGGAACCGCCGCAGCAAGTCCTCCGCGCTCTCGCCGGGACGCGGCGCCACCCGCACCGGCACGGTGGTGATGAAGAGCCCCACCATCGACTCGACGCCCGGCAGCTCGTCCGGCCGCCCCGACACCGTCAGACCGAACACCACGTCCTGACGCCCGGTCAGCGCGCCGATGAGCAGGCCCCACGCGCACTGGATCAGCGTCGACGGCGTGGTGCCGAGCCGGCGCGCGGTGGCGACCAGCCGCCCGGACGCCTCGACGGACAGCTCGGCCGCCACCGTCCCGGGCCGCACCGGGGTACGCGCCGGATCGGCCGGGGCGACCAGCGTCGCCCCCTCGACCCCGGCCAGCGCACCCCGCCACGCGGCCTCGGCGGCCGGCCCGTCCTGCTGCCTCAGCCACTTCAGATACTCCCGGTACGGGCGCACGGCCGGCAGCCCGGAGGCGTCGCCGCCGCTCTCGTACAGCGCTAGCAGATCCCCCACCAGCAGCGGCATCGACCAGCCGTCGACCAGGATGTGATGGACCGTGACGACCAGGCGGTGATCGTTCTCCCCGAGGCGCACCAGCAGCAGCCGCAGCAGCGGCGGCCGGTGCAGCTCGAACCGGCGGGCCAGCTCGGCCCGCTCCACCCGCCGCAGCTCCTCCGGCACCGCCCCGCCGTAACCGCCCGCCCCGGCCGTCAGATCCACCCGGCCCACCGGAACGCGCACCTCGGCGGGGACGAACTGCACCGGCTGCGGCACCCCCTCGTGCCAGAACCCGGCCCGCAGATTGGCGTGCCGCCGCAGCAGCGCGCCCGCCGCCCGCTCCAGCCGCCCGGCGTCCACCGGGCCGGTCAGCGCCACGGACACCTGCACCGTGTACACATCGGTGGCCTCGGCGTCGTACACGGAGTGGAAGAGCATGCCCTGCTGCAGCGGGGACAGCGGGAGCATGTCCTCGATTCGAGCCTGCGTCACTGCTGATCCCTCCACATTGCTTCGACCATGCTGATCTGGTCCTGGTCGAGATCGACCAGGTCGAGGTCCGAGGGCGTGTGGCCCCCGGTGCCGGCCGGCGCGTCCGCCCAGGCGGCGAGCGCGTCCAGCGCGGCGAGCCAGCCGTCGGCCAGGTCGCCGACGGTGGCCTGGTTCAGGGCCTCGCCCGCCCAGACGAAGGAGGCCGTGAGACGCGGCCCCTCCGGGCCGTTCTCGATCTCCGCGTTGATCTCCAGCGGATGCGAGAGCGGAGTCGCCGGATCGGGCGCCACGGCCAGGGCGTCCGCCTCGGCGGCCGGGCCCCACTCCGCCGAGACCGCGTCGGCGGTGTGGCGGCCGAGATAGTTCCAGAGGACCTCGGGCCGGGCCGCCGGATCGAACAGCGGAGCCGTGGCCGCGTTGGCGTACCGCAGCAGCCCCGCGCCCACCCCGCCGTCGGGGACGGCCCGCAGCAGCTCCTTGACCTCCTTGAGCGCCCCGCCGGCGTCCTGCTCCCCGGCGAGCACCGCCACCGGATCGTGACGGCCCCTGAGCCGCAGCGGATACAGGCTGGTCAGCCAGCCGACCGTACGGGAGAGATCCGCGCCCGGCAGCAGCTCCTGCTCCCGGCCGTGGCCCTCCAGCTCCACCGCGAAACCGCCCGGCACCACCTGCCCGGCACGGGCGGCCCAGTCGCCCAGCGCCAGCGCCAGCGCGGTCAGCAGGGTGTCGTTGACGGTGCCGTGGAACGCCTGCGGCACCGCCTCCAGCAGCGGCGCGGTCCGTTCGGCGGAGAGCCGCACGGTCAGCTCCCGCGCCGTCGCCACCGTGTCGCGCGCCGGGTCCAGCGGGCGGGCGGTGAGCACCCGGCCGGGCACCTCGGCCTCCAGCCAGCGGTCCAGCTCGGCGAGCCTGCGCCCGCTCTCCGCCTCCGCCAGCAGATGGGTGGTCCAGGTCCGCAGCGAGGTCCCCACCGGATCGAGCACCGGCGGCCGTCCCGCGGCCACCGCCTCCCACGCGGCCCGCAGATCCGGCAGCAGGATCTGCCAGGACACCTCGTCGACCACCAGATGGTGCGCGACCAGCAGCAGCCGCCCGGCCCGCCCGGGGCCGCCGTCGAACCGCACGGCACGCACGGTCTCCCCGGCGACCGGGTCCAGTTCCCCGGCCGCCCGCGCGGACTCCCGCCCGACCAGCTCCCGCAGCGCGGCGCCGCTCAGCCCGGCGGCGTCGACGGTCCGCAGCACAGCGCCCGCGCCGATCGCCCCGCGCGGCCGCACTTCGGCCGCCCACACCCCCGGCCGGGCCACCGTCAGCGACTGCCGCAGCCCGTCGTGGTGGTCGAACAGGGCCTGGAGCGCCGGTACGAGATCCTCGTCCCGCACCCCGGCGGGCAGCCGCACCAGCCGGGCCTGGCAGAACCGCTGGAACGGTCCGCCGCGCCCGGCCAGCCAGCGCGCGATCGGCGGCAGCGGCAGCGGGCCCACCCCGTCGTCCACCGGCCGGACCACAGCCGCGGCCGCCCCCTTGGCGACCGAGGCGAGACCCGCCGGGGTCGGCTGCTGGAAGATCTGCCGGGCCGTGATGGTCAGCCCCTCCTTGCGGACCAGGCTCACCAGCCGGATGGAGACGATGCTGTCCCCGCCCAGCTCGAAGAAGTTGTCGTCCGCGCCGACCGAGGGCCGGCCCAGCACCCGGGCCATCAGCCGGGCCAGCACCTCCACCGGGCCCTCACCCGGGGCGGGTCCGGCCGCCGGGGCCGCCGGGGCGGCCGGTGCCGGGGCCGGGGCCGGTTCCGGGACGGGCAGCGCCCGCCGGTCCAGCTTGCCGTTGGGCGACAGCGGCACCCGCTCCAGCTCCAGGAAGACCGACGGCACCATGTACTCCGGCAGCCGTTCGGCCGCCAGTGCCCGCAGCCGCGCCGCGTCCACCGCCGCACCGGCGGCGGGCACCGCGTAGGCCACCAGCCGCCGTACGCCCGGCTGGTCCTCGCGCACCACGACCACGGCCCGCGCCACCTCCGGCGCCGCCGCGAGCACCGCCTCGATCTCACCCGGCTCGATCCGGAAGCCCCGGATCTTCACCTGGTCGTCCGAGCGGCCCCGATAGTCCAGCCGGCCGTTCCGCAGCCGGGCCAGATCGCCGGTGCGGTACATCCGCGCCCCGGGCGGCCCGTACGGGTCGGCGGTGAACCGCTCCGCCGTCAGCCCCGGCCGGGCCGCGTACCCCCGGGCCAGCTGCGCCCCGGCGAGATACAGCTCTCCCGCGACCCCCTCCGGCACCGGCCGCAGCGCGCGGTCCAGCACATACACCCGGGTGTTCCACACCGGTGAGCCGATGGGGGCGGGGGTGGCGCCGGTGCCCGGCGGGCAGGAGGCGGCGGTGACATCGACGGCCGCCTCGGTCGGCCCGTACAGATTCTCCAGCGCGACCGCGCGGGAGCCGGCGGAGGCGTGGAACCGCGTCACCAGCTCACCCGGGAGCGCCTCACCGCTGCACACCACCAGCCGCAGGCTCGGGCAGGACGCCACCTCGACCTCGCCGAGGAACGCCGCCAGCATCGAGGGCACGAAGTGCAGCACGCTGACGCGCTCGGCGCGGATCAGCGACGCCAGATACTCGGGGTCGCGGTGCCCGTCCGGCCGGGCGATCACCAGCGGCACCCCCTCCGCCAGCGGCCAGAACAGCTCCCACACCGACACGTCGAAGCTCGCCGGAGTCTTGTGCAGCACCCGGTCGGCCGCCGTGAGGCGGTAGGCGCCCTGCATCCACCGGAGCCGGTTGACGATGGCCGCGTGCTCCACCACCACGCCCTTGGGCCGTCCGGTGGAGCCGGAAGTGAAGATCACATACGCGGGGTGGCGGGGCAGCAGGGCCTCCCGCCGGTCCCCGTCGGTGACCTCGGAGCCGGGCAGCGCGGCCAGCCGCTCCACCGTCACCGGGTCGTCCAGCACGACCCGTTCGGCGGTGATCCCCGGCGGCAGCGAGGATACCGACGCACTGTCGGTAAGAACGCAGACCGGCCCCGCCGTCTCCGCCATGTACGCCAGCCGGTCCCCGGGCAGTGCCGGATCCAGCGGCAGATAGGCGCCACCGGCCCGCACCACCGCGTGCACCGCCACCAGCAGCGCGACCGAGCGGGGCAGCGCCACCCCCACGACCGACCCGGGGCCCACGCCCCGCACGATCAGCAGCCGCGCCAGCCGGTTCACCCGCTTGTCGAACGCCGCCCGCGAGACCACCTCGCCCTCGTGCACCAGCGCGTCGGACGACGGCCCGCGCGCCGCACCGGACGCCACCAGGCCGGCCAGGGTCTCCGGCCCGTCCAGCTCCCTGGCGGTGTCGTTCCAGCCGTACAGAATCCGCTCGCGCTCCTCCTCGTCCATCAGCGCCGCCTCCGACACCGGGACGCCCGGATCGGCGGCGACCGCGTCGAGCAGCCGCAGCAGCCGGCCGGTGAGCCGCTCCGCCGTGGCCCGGTCGAAGAGATCCATGGCGTACCGGACCCCGCCGGAGAGCGCCCCGTCCCCGGACGCGGCGAACGCCACCTCCAGGTCCAGCTTGGCGCCGCCGGTCTCCAGCGGCAGTTCCGCCGCCGGCAGACCCAGCAGCTCCCGTCTCCCCTCACCGGTCGCGTAGTACGTCACCATCGTCTGGAACAACGGATTCCGGGACTGCGAGCGCGCCGGGCCCACCGCCTCCACCACGCTCTCCAGCGGCAGATCCGCATGGGAGAACGCGGCGAGACCGGCGTCCCTGACCCGTGTCACCAGCGCGGTGAAGGTCGGGTCCCCGGACACATCGGCCCGCAGCACCAGCGTGTTGAGGAAGAAGCCGACCAGACCGTCCAGCGCCTCGTCGCTCCGCCCCGACACCGGGCTGCCGAGGGGGATGTCGTCGCCCGCGCCGAGCCGGTGCAGCAGGGCCGCGACCGCCGCGTGCACCACCATGAACATGGTCGCGCCGCTCTCCCGGGCGATCCGCGCGAGACCCTCCGCCGTCGCCTCCGGCACCGCGAACGTCACCACATCGCCGGCGCCACTGGGGAGGGCGGGGCGTGGTCGGTCGGTGGGGAGGGTGAGTTCGTCGGGGAGGCCGGTGAGGGTGGTGTGCCAGTGGTGGGTCTGGCGGGTGGTGAGTTGGGTGTTGTGGAGGAGGTGGTGCTGCCAGAGGGCGTAGTCGGTGTACTGGACGGGGAGGGGGGTGTAGTGGGGTGTCCGGCCGTTGATTCGTGCCTGGTAGGCGGTGTCGAGGTCGGTGAGGAGGGGTCCGGTGGACCATTCGTCGGTGGCGATGTGGTGGAGGAGGAGGACGAGGGTGTGGTCGTCCTCGGCGGTCCGCAGCAGGGTCACGCGCAGCGGCAGATCCACCGACAGATCCAGGGCCTGACGGCAGAAGGCCTCCGCCTCGGCCGCCAGCCGCTCCACCGGCACCTCCCGCACCAGGAGCGCCGGGCGGGCGTCGTCGGGGTGGAGGACGCGCTGGTGGGGTTCGCCGTCGTGTTCGGCGAAGAGGGTGCGCAGGACCTCGTGGCGGGTGACGACATCGTGGACGGCCGCTTCCAGGGCGGCGGGGTCCAGTTCACCCCGGAGCCGTACCGCGAACGGCACGTTGTACGCCGGGCTGGGGCCGCGCACACGGTCGATCAGCCACAGCCGGCGCTGGGAGGGGGAGAGCGGCAGCCGTTCGGGCCGCTCGGCGGCGGGGACGGCGGTCAGGGCGGGCCGGTCGGTGGCGGAGTGCCCGGCGAGGCGGGCGGCCAGGGCGGCGACGGTCCGCGCCTCGAACACATCCCGGACCCCGCACTCGACCCCGAGTGCCGAACGCACCCGGCTCACCGCGCGGGTGGCGAGCAGCGAGTGTCCGCCGAGATGGAAGAAGTCGTCGTCCACCCCTAGGGAGCCGATCCCCAGCGTCTCCGCGAAGATCCCGCAGATGATCTCCTCACGGGCATCGCGCGGCCCCCGGGAGATCCCGGCCGGCGACGCCTCGGGGGTGGGGAGTGCGGTGCGGTCGAGTTTGCCGTTGATGGTGGTGGGGAGGGTGGGGAGGTTGGTGATGGTGGCGGGGATCATGTGGTCGGGGAGTTGTGTGGTGAGGGTGTGGTGGATGGTGTCGGGGTGGGCGGGTCCGGTGGTGTAGGCATGGAGCCGGTTGTCGCGGACGATGACGGCTGCGGCGGAGACTCCCTCGCAGGCGGTGAGGGCGGTTTCGATTTCGCCGGGTTCGATGCGGAAGCCGCGTATTTTGATCTGGTCGTCGGTGCGGCCGAGGTATTCGATGTGTCCGTTGGTGCGGCGGCGGGCGAGGTCGCCGGTGCGGTACATCCGGTCGCCGGGTGTGCCGAAGGGGTCGGCGGTGAAGCGTTCGGCGGTGAGTGAGGGGCGGTGGAGGTAGCCGCGTGCGTTCTGGATGCCGGAGAGGTACAGCTCGCCGGGGATGCCGGGGGGTACGGGTCGCAGGTGGGCGTCGAGGATGTGGGCGCGGGAGTTGTCGAGGGGTGTGCCGATGACGGGGGTGGGGGAGTCGGTGACACGGGCGGTGAGGGCGTCGACGGTGAACTCGGTGGGTCCGTAGTAGTTGACGACCTCCACGTCGGGGGTGTTGCGGAGTTCTTCCCAGAGCGCGGGGGGTACGGCCTCGCCGCCGAGGAGGAGCAGTGGGGGCTTCCACGGTCCGGTCAGCAGTCCGGCGTCGATCAGCTGACGCGCGTACGAAGGGGTCACATCGAGGGTGTCGATGCGGGCCTCGCGCACATAGCCCACCACGGCCTCGGCATCCCGCCGTTCGTATTCGTCGAGGATGTGGAGTTCGTGTCCGGCGACGAGCCAGAGGAGCTGTTCCCAGGAGGAGTCGAAGGAGAAGGAGGCGGTGTGCAGGGCGCGGACGCGCCGGCCGAGGCGTCCGGCCACCGGTTCGTACAGCGCGCGTTCGTGGTCGCGGTAGAGGTTGGTGAGGCCGCCGTGGGTGAG